>CAZXGB010000209.1:0-4681 GCA_964640005.1 uncultured Actinomycetes bacterium
AGGTCAAGTACAAGGGCACGATGCTGGGGATGCTGTGGTCGCTCGCCAGCCCGCTCCTGATGATGGTCGTCTACACCGCGATCTTCAGTGTCATCGCGCGCTTTCCGGGGCTGACCAACTACCCGATCTTCCTGCTCGCGGCCCTGCTCCCCTGGACCGCATTCACAGCCACGCTCGGCGCCAGCGTCGCCAGCATCGTCACCAACGGCAACCTCGTGCGCCGCGTCAAGTTCCCGGTCGCCCTGCTGCCGGCGACGACCGTGATCGCCAACCTGGTCAACCTCCTCCCCGGCTTCGCGATCCTCTTCGTGTTCTGCCTCGCCTTCCGGCAGTCCCTCGGCTGGCCACTGCTGATGCTGCCGCTGCTGGTACTCCTGCAGGGGCTCTTCACGCTGGGCATCGCCCTCGTCTTCTCGTCGCTCAACGTCTACTTCCGAGACCTGGAATACCTGGTCGGGGTCGGGCTCCTGGTCTGGTTCTTCGGCACGCCGGTGCTCTATCCGCTCTCGGTCTTCTCGGGCAAGCGCGTGGGAGTGCTGATCCAGCTGAACCCGATGACCTGGCTCATGGACTCCTACCAGCGCATCTGGTACGCCAACGCCTGGCCGGTATGGGCGCACCTGGCGGCGTTCGCGGCGGCCGCGATCGTCATGTTCGGCATTGGCGTGCTGGTTTTCGGGCGAGCGGCGCGGCGCTTCGGCGAGGAGGTGTAGTTGGAGACCGCGATCGAGGTCCAGGACCTCAGCAAGCGCTACCGCCTCTACCGTCGCCGCCACCAGTCGGTGAAGGAGATCCTGGTCCGCCGAAGCCTCGGCGAGTGGGACGACCTCTGGGCGCTGCGCGACGTCTCGTTCCAGGTTCCCCGCGGCCAGACGCTGGGCGTTATCGGTGAGAACGGATCCGGCAAGAGCACCCTGCTGAAGCTGCTGGTCGGGATCATCCATCCCGACGCGGGAACGATCCTGGCGCGCGGCCGGGTCTCCTCGCTGCTCGAGCTGGGAGCGGGATTCCAACCCGAATACACCGGGCGCGAGAACATCTACCTGTACGGCGCGCTGCTTGGCCTGCGCCGCCGCGAGGTCCGGGAGAAGTTCGACGCGATCGTCGAGTTCTCCGAGCTTGGCTCCTTCATCGAATATCCGGTCAAGAACTACTCCTCGGGCATGTACATGCGCCTGGGCTTCTCGGTCGCCGTCCATCTGCGGCCGGACATCCTGCTCATCGACGAGATCCTGGCCGTCGGCGACGCCTCCTTCCAGCAGAAGTGCTTCCAGCACCTGAACTCGCTCCGGCGCCAGGGCTGCACGATCGTGCTCGTGTCACACGACCTGGAGTCGGTGGCTCGGTTCTGTGAGCGCGCGATCTGGCTCGACCGCGGTCACCTACGCGCCGACGGGCCCAGCGAGCGGACCATCGAGGAGTACATCGAGGAGTCCTCCCGGCGGACCTTTGCCGAGCGGACGGCGAGAACGGCCGGGGGTGAGCAGGTACGGATCGTCGAAGTCCGTTTCAGCGGACCTGACGGCCAGTCGCGGAGCCTCTTCAAATCGCGCCAGCCCCTGACCGTCGACATCGAGTACGAGGCGTCGGAGGCGATCCGCGAGGGCGCCATCAACTTCACCGTCTTCCGCGCCGACGGCATTCGTGTGCTCGACGCCCCGACCAACGAACCTGAAACGTTCGAGATCCGCCCGGGCCGCCACGTCGCGCGCCTGCACTTCCCCTCCCTCGACCTCCACGCCGGTTCCTACCAGGCGTCGATCTCGATTTGGAACCCCGGCAGCCGGACCATCTACGAATTCCACGACCGCGCCTATCCCTTCCGGGTCCACGATCCCGGGCACGATCCCTTCCACGGCGCCGCGATCGTGTGGATCGACTACGACTGGGACGTTCATCCCGAACTGCGGGACGCGCAGGCGTCGGGCTGAGCGAGGCCCCCGAGCTGCCGCGCGTCCTCGTCGTCACCACCGAGGTGGTCGGGAAGCGGATGGCAGGTCCTGCCATCCGTGCGTGGGAGCTGGCACGCGCCCTGGCCGGCCGTCGCCTGGAAGTCGTCCTGGCGGCGCCGCCCCCACTCCCCGAGGCGCCGGCCTGGCTCCGGCTCGCGGAGGCGAATCGCAGCTCGGTCGCGCTCGAGGCGGCCCGCAGCGACTCCGTGCTCGTGCAGGGCAACGCATTCGAGCTGCTCGAGGGGATTGGCCGGCGCCCGCCGCTGATCGTTGACCTTTACGACCCGGCGGTCATCGAAGGCTTCGAGTTCTACGCCGACCTGCCTTTGAATGAACGCCTCGAGCTTCACGCGCGCGACCTCGCGCGCCTGGGCAGTCAGCTGGAGGCGGGCGACTTCTTCCTCTGCGCTTCCGACCGCCAGCGGAGGTTCTGGACTGGCGCCCTTACCATGGCCGGCCGCGTCAACCCGCTGACCTACGCGGACGATGCCACGCTGGGTCGCCTGGTCGCTCTGGTCCCGTTCGGGCTGCCCGACGAGCCGCCTTCCTGGACGCGGGAATCGGTACTGCGCGGTCGCGTCCAGGGAATCGGCGCTGGCGACCTGGTCGGAGTCTGGGGCGGCGGGATCTGGAACTGGTTCGATCCCCAGACTGTGGTCCGAGCGGTCGCCGCCGCCGCCCAGAAAGTGCCCGAGCTGCGTGTCGTCTTCTTGGGCGCCGGTCACCCCAACCCGAGCGTCCCCCGGATGCGGGCGGCCGGCGAGGCACAGTCGCTCGCCCGCAGCCTTGGGGTCGAAGGCCGGAACGTCTTCTTTCTGTCCGGGTGGGTGCCATATGAGGAGCGCGCCGGCTATCTGGTCGAAGCCGACTTCGGCATCACCCTGCACCACGCGACTGTCGAAACCGATCTCGCCTTTCGCACGCGCGTGCTCGATTACCTGTGGGCGGGACTGCCGGTGATCACCACCGAAGGCGACAGCATGGCCGAAGCCATCTCGTCCGCGCGGGCGGGTGTCGCGGTCGGCGCCGGTGACGTGGATGGGGTCAGCGCCGCTCTCCAGCACATGGCAGACCGGGCCGCGCGGGCCCGTTTTGCCGACGCCAGCCGCCAGCTCGGCGTGCAGTTCCGGTGGTCCGTGGTTTCCGAACCGCTGGCCGCGTTCTGCGAGGCCCCGTACCGCGCCGCTGACGCCAACCGGCCGAAGGAGCTGAATCAGCCAAGCCTCGCAACTCGCGCTCTGCGGGTACTGCGCCGTGAGGGGCTGGCACGCTTCGCTGGTCGGGCCTACCGCTACCTTCGCCGGAGGGCTTGACGAGCCCTCATCCGTGCAGCAGGTGCCGAGCAGCCCGTCCGTAGACCACGATCATGGGCACGATCAGGTCCTGTGGGATGAGCGCCACCCAGAGCAAGGCGGCGCCAGTGAACCAGGCGCGGAACCCGGCACTCAGCCGGAGGAACACGGGCAGGCACATGACCGCCGCGAGGACCAGGCCGGCCGAGATGCGTCCGGCGGAGCGGTAGTCCACGTATGAGTTGTGGTGCAGAAAGACGACAAAGAGGACGTAGTTCGTGAGCACCACCCAGCCCGCGGCGAAGTTCCCGACGCGCCTAAACGCGAGCACGACGAGGACGGCCACGATGGTCGACGGAACCACGATGTTGATCAGGTCCTCGGCCTGGCGCGGCTCCATCCCGCCCGACATGGCGGCGCCGAAGTAGTAGACGAGGCCCTGGAAGGGAAGGCCCTCGAAGAGTTCGCGTAGCCCGGCCCCGAGTCCTCCGAGCCAGGCCAGGAGGACGAGCTTCCACACGACGTACGGGCCTACTCCCAATGCTCCCAGCGTGACCGCAGCCGGCAGTCCGGGCCGGATGCGGTCGCCCAGGCGCTCCTTCCAGGGGCCGAAGAGCGCGGCCACCGCCAGCGCGATCGGGAAGATCACGGCTGTCTCCTTGGTCAGAACCGCGGTCCCGAAGAGAAGGCCGGCCACGAGAACCGACCATCGGCGGCGGAGGTCGTAAACCAGCACTCCCGTCGCCACGAGGCAGTAGGCGAGTATCTCGCTGAGGTCGAAGCGGAGCGCCATCAGCAGGCCTGGGTAGAACGCGGCCACCAGCGACCACCAGGGCGACAGCCCGCGGCGCCGCAGCCAGGCCGCCAGCGCGAGGGTGCCGCCGGCGAGCGCCAGCCAGTTGACGAGGATCAGCGTCCATGGGACCAGGCCGGGCTGCCCGAGCGCGAACAGCCGGGCGACCATCGGGTAGACGACGCGCGTGTAGCGATAGGACGGGGTGTCGATGTACGGACGAGCGCCTGTCGGGTCGAGCGCCATGAAGTAGAAGAACTCGCCGTCGTAGCCGGTCACGTCGTAGCCGTGGTAGTTGGGGTCGCGGTGGATGACCGGGCTCGAGTCGGCGCCGCGATCGAGGAACGTGGTCCCGATGTAGGCGAAGTCGCGAGGGTCGCGGGTCAGCGGGGGACCTGCGGTCGGAATCAGCGGGTCATAGCCTGTGGAGTGCAGCAGCGCGAGCAGCCACAAGCCGTAGAGACCGAGCACGAGTCCGGCCGGCGCCCACGGTGACAGCAGCGCACGACGGGCCAGGAGCACGTCGTAGAAGGTTATCCGGCCGCCGGTTGCACGCGCCCTAGGCCCGCGGCGAACCCGTCGGCCAGCGGGCCGTCGCTACGATAGCGGGGCGATGGAGGCTGAAGGGAGCAGCCAGGATCCGA
>CAZXGB010000210.1:0-4673 GCA_964640005.1 uncultured Actinomycetes bacterium
GGGCGGGTGGGTTGTTGGTGGGTGGGTGCATCAACCACAAGGACTTGCCCTGGCTTTCGGCGTTTGCGCGCCGAATAATCAGCATGCGCCCGCGGATCCACCCTTGCCCGGGCCTCAATAACCCACACTCGCCCGCGGATCCACCCTTCCCGCTGGGGCAGGTCATCGACGCCCGGGCCGCTGCCCACTTCTCAGCTAATGCTTTGCAGCTTCATAACAAATCCCCACGCGCCGGTCCCTACGTTGGTCTCGGTGCAGTTGCAGCAGAGTGGATCCGCTCGCACCCGAGCGATATCCGCGCCCATCATTGCCCTCACCGTCGCCTATGTGGCCGCCGTCGCCCTCGCCATGCTCTGGTCCGGGGTCGTCGCCACGCCCGACTACCTACTGCTCGTCCTGGCGCCGGTCGCGCTGGCGCTAGGTCGCCTCGGGGACTGGCTCCGCGACTGGGTGCCCTTCATCGTGCTGCTGCTGATGTGGGAGGACATGCGGAGCCTTGCCCTGCGCTACACGCAGAGCGCCGTCCACTGGGGCAACCTGCGACCGGAGCTCTGGCTCTTCCACGGCCAACTGCCGTCGCTCACGCTGCAGAACGTGGCCGCAAGCCTCCACATCGTTCCCCTGGTCGACAACGTCACCGCGGTCGTCGACCTCCTGCATTTCCCGTCCACGCTCACGCTCGCCCTCCTGATCTGGCTCAAGAGCCGGCAGCACTTTCTGCGCTACTCGGCGGCCCTTTTCGCGACCGCGCTCGCCGCCTTCGCGGTCTTCCTCCTCGCGCCGACGGCGCCACCCTGGTACGCCAACGACCACGGCATGATCAAGGGCCTCCACCACGTCATGTACGAGGTGATGCCGGTTCACTGGAGCGCCTACTACACATCGCTCGACCCCAACCCGGTCGCCGCCGACCCGTCACTCCACTCGGCCCTGCCCTTCCTTGCCTTCCTCGCCCTGCGCTCGATGCGATCGCGGCTCGCCTGGGCCACACTCGTCTGGTGCGCCGTGATGTGGACGAGCGTGGTCTACCTCGGCGAGCACTACGTCCTCGACGCCTTCGCCGGCGTGGGGCTGGCCACAATGGCGTGGGCCGGGGTGGAGCTCGTCTACAACCTGGGAGCGCGGCGGGCCGCTATCCGAGCGCGCTTGGTGCAGGCGTTCGTCTCCACCAACTGACGGCGGCGCGAGCGGCGCTTGCCGCCTGCCTGCTGCTGGCGGCGGTTCTCGCCTTCTGGAACCTCGGTTTCAGCCTGCCCTTCGTCTTCCGGCCCGACGAGGAGGTCATGGTCGGACGCGCCGTGCGGATGGCGGTTGAGCACAGCCTCGACCCTCTCTTCTACATCTATCCACCCGTCGCCTTCTACGTCTTCGCGGCGGCCGAAGGGGTCGTGGGAATACTCCCCGGCGTTCACCTGGGGCCCGCGACCACGGTTGACCCCACGCTCGAGTACCTGGCCGCGCGGGCCGCGTCGGCGATCGCGGCTGTGGTCGCCGTGGGCCTGACCTGGGCCGCCGCTTCACGTGCCTACGGCACGGCGGCCGGTGTGATTGCAGCCGCCGCCTTGGCGGTTGCGCCGCTCGCGGTTCGCGAGGCTCACTTCGCGACCACCGACTCTCTCGAGGTCGCGTTCGTCGTGCTCGCCCTCTGGGTAGGTGGCAGGGCCGAGCGGCCGCGAGATTTTGCCCTGGCCGGTCTTGCCTGCGCGGCGGCCACCGCCACCAAGTACACGGCGGCCGCGGTTCTCGTTTATGTCGCGGTCCAGGCTCTCTACGGCCGGCCATGGCGGCGCGGCATCGGCCTCGCCGGCGCCACGCTGGCGGGCTTCGTCGCCGCCTTCGCATTCCTCCTGCTGGCGACCGGGCACGTCCGCGCTTTCCTTGACGGCGTCCTCTTTCTGGGCGGCCGCGCCGCCTCCTTCAGCGAGATGCCGCCGGGCTGGCTGTACCACGCCACTCGCAGCCTTCCCTTCGGGCTCGGTCCCGGCGCCTACGCGCTCGCCCTGATCGGCATCGTCGTCGCCGCCGTCCGCCGCTCGCGCGACGACCTGGCGCTGCTCGCCTTCCTGGCCGCCGGGTACCTGCCGATCGCGATCAGCCACGAGGTCTTTTTTCGCTACGTGCTCCCACTGCTGCCTGCCCTGTGCATCCTCGCCGGCGGTGCCCTCCGAGCGGTCAGCGGACGCTGGCTGGCCCCCGCAATGGCCGCCTGCCTGCTCCTGCTCGTGCCATCGACCTGGAACTCCATCCAGGGCGATCGCTTGCTTGGAATGACCGACACGCGGGCCGAGGCGGCCGCCTGGCTGGAGGCGAACGCACCGGCCGGGAGCGCCGTCGTCGTCGCCAACTACTGGGGTCAGCCCTTCTACAGCGCCGGCGAGCTCGGGAAAAACCCGCTCCACCCGCTCTACGCAAGCGGCAACGCGATTGTCGACAGCTTCCAGCAGGGGCGGTTCACCCGGCGTTTCGAGATGACCGCCGGCGGCAGCAGTGCGGCATCGGACTGCTACCGCCTGATTGAGTCGGATCCGCCATGGCAGACCGACCCGCGGGCCCCAGGGGGGCCGAGCGCAGATGCCATCTTCATGCCCGGCCGGCCGGAGTCGGGGGCCGTCTACGATCCCCTCGACTCCTTCTATCTCCCGATCTGGGGCTTCGACGGCATCGAGCGGCCCGGGCCTGCGATCCTGCTCCAGGGGGGTTGCTAGCCGGGCTGCCCCCAGCCCCAGTCGAACAGCTTGCCCGCGTCCGAGAACATCACGTCGTCGCCGAGCACGACCGCGATCAGGTTGCGCCCGTCGCGCGAGGCGGTGCCGGACACGCACCCGCCGGCGTCGTAGGTGAAACCGGTCTTGAGCCCCGTTGCGCCGGGATATGGCCACAGCACCAGCTTGTTGAGGTTGACCAGGTCGTACTCGGGGTGAGCCGCCGTGGCGTAGAGCTGGACATCGCTGAGACCGGTGATCGCCAGCAGCTCTGAGTGGTGCTGGACGAAGTAGCGAGTGATCACCGCCATGTCGTACGCGCTCGAGAACTGCCCGGGCGCATCGAGGCCGGTCGGATTCACGAAGTGGGTGTCGGTCAGACCCATCGCCGCGACCTTGGCATTCATCTCGGCGATGAACTGCTGCCTCGGGATGATCGTCTGTGCCAGGGTCTCGGCGGCGTCGTTGCCGGAGACCAGGAAGATCCCGTAGAGCAGCTCGCGGACAGTCACCACGTCCCCCGCACTGAGCCCCATCAGCGTGCTCTCGGAGCCGAAGACGGCGGCCTCACCGGGCACCGTCACCTGCTGCGTCAGCGGCGCGTGGTCGAGAGCGACCAGCACGGTGACCATCTTGGTCAGGCTGGCCGGAGCGCGGCGGTCGTGACCGCCGGTCTGCCACATTACCCGGCCAGTTTCCTGGTCCATCAGGACGGCGGCGGCGGCCTGGAGGCCGATGTCGGGTGAGGCGGGGAGGGGCACCGGAGTCGGTCTCGGGTTGGGCGCTGGGGCCGGTGCGTCGGCTGGCGCCGGCGGCGCGATCAGGTGGTGCGCTGCGGGGCGAGTCGCCGCGTGGGCTCCGTGCGCGACGGTTGTGATCACGCCGGCGCTCGTGGGCGTGAGGGTGATGAGTACGGCCAGGGGCAGGAACAGGATCCGGGACACGGCCGGAACCGTAGGGGGGCGGACCCGGCGGTGAGGCGACCGGATGGTTCAAGGGATGTGAAGGTCCACCGACCAGCCGGCGCCATGCCCAGGGCCTAGAAGCGGTTGCTTTCGCTGTTGCGGCGCGCCGCGTAGAAGAGAGGGCAGGAGGTGGCCATGGAGAGCGGCGGCGTCCAAACGGTGGGCGAAATAATGACCCGGAACCCGGTGACCCTGCCCAAGAGCGCCTCCGTGCGCGAGGCTGCACAGGTCATGCGCGACCGCTCGATCGGCGACGTGCTGGTCGTCGAGGACCGAGAAAGCCAGCAGATCGCCGGCATCGTCACCGACCGCGACATCGTGGTGCGCGCCGTGGCCGAGGGCCACGACCCCGACACCGTCTCTCTGGCCGATGTGCAGAGCGCCGTCCTCGTCACCGTCACCGAGGACACGCCGATCCAGAAGGCGACCGATCTGATGGTGAAGAGGTCGGTGCGCCGGCTCCCTGTCGTCCGGGATAAGAGGCCCGTGGGCGTGGTCGCCATGGGCGACGTCGCCGTGGAGCGGGATCCAGGATCGGCGCTCGGCCAGATCAGCGCGGCCGAACCGAATCAATAGCCTCCAGACGACAATTCGCCTCTGTGGCCCAGCGCATTCACGCCATCGTGAGGGGGCGGGTCCAGGGCGTCGGCTTCCGCGACTACATATACCGGGAGGCGGTCGCGCTCGGGCTCAAAGGCTGGGTGGCCAACCGGCCTGACGCCACAGTCGAGGTGGTCGCCGAGGGGCCGGAGGAATCCATCCAGAAGCTGGCCAGGGGGCTCAACGAAGGGCCGCGGATGGCTCGTGTCGACTCGGTGGACGTCGCCATGGAGCCGCCCACAGGCGAGTTCAGCACGTTCTCGGTGGCTCATGTGGTTTGACAAGCCACTGATCGTGTCTGTTAAGGTCCTGGCGGTTAGTCCGATTCGGTAGCCGGGCGGTTTCCAGCACACGTCACCGCTCCGAGCCCGGCACTTGAAGGCGCGAGGGGTAGCGCGCTGACAAG
>CAZXGB010000211.1:0-4573 GCA_964640005.1 uncultured Actinomycetes bacterium
GTCGACTTCATCACCCGCGGCCGGGGCATGCTGACCTCGAACGTGGCCGAGGGCAATGGCTTCGTCAAAACCGATCCTTCGCTGCCGGCGCCCGACCTGCAGCTGGTATTCGCGGGGGTGCTCTACAACCCTGAGCAAGGTGACGCGACCGAGCACGGGTTCGCGGTCGGAGCGATCCTGCTCCAGCCCCGGAGTGCCGGCTGGATCGAGCTCCGCTCGCCCCATCCGAGCTATCCGCCCGGCATCCACGCCTGCTATCTGACCGACCCCGACGGCGAGGACCTGCGACGGCTGGTGGAGGGCATAAAACTCTGCCGGAAGCTCGCGCTGGGCCGGCCGCTCGATGCCTATCGGGGGGACGAGCTACTGCCTGGGCCAGAGCACGAGGGCGACCTGGGTGAGTATGTCCGCGAGCACGCGTCGACGCTCTACCACCCGATCGGCACGTGCAAGATGGGGTCCGACACGATGGCGGTGGTCGATGACCAGCTGCGTGTGCACGGCTTCGAGGGACTGCGGGTAGCTGACGCGTCGATCATGCCGACCGTGCCCCGGGGCAACACCAACGCGCCCGTCATCATGATCGCCGAGAAGGCGTCCGACATGGTTCTCGAGGCGGCCGGCCGCGCCACGGGCCGGCAGAGGTGGGCGTCCCCGGCCGAAGGCTTTAGCTGACCGCTGCGGCCAAGCTGACATCTGTCAGGGGCGCCGACTGCAATCACCTCGCGCTTCGCGGGACAAATTTTTGCTTAAAACCTTGACGTCGCAATCGTAGCTGCGAATAATCCCAACCCCAAGCACAACCAATTATTGGAGTGGTGGGATGTCACGACTGGTGAGCCTTGCCTTGTTGGCAGTCGTTGTTGTGATCCTGGCGGTTGGTTCGGTCATCGAAGCCGCGGCGCTGTCGACTCCTGACCCAGCTTCTGCGCCCTCGCCCGCCACTGGCTCGACCACGGGAACCACCAACGTCGGGGTCGGAGTACCAAACGGACCCGGGGGTTCCGTAACCGTCTCCCAGTGCACGCCTCCGTGCGTTCCTTCCGCCGGCGTCGCCCAGGGCACGCAGCCGGCTGGCGTTGGGTACACGAGCGGGAGCACGACGCAGGGTTCGGCCAGCGGCTCCCAGGCCGGGCTCCCGGCCGGTGCCCCTGGCGGTTCCGCCAGCGGCCTTCTCACGGCCGGCTCCTCGGGCAACGCCGGGCCCAGCGGTGCCTCCGCGACTGGTGGCGTTTGCCTGTCGGTTGTTTCCGACCTCCCCGTACCGGGTGCGTCAGGAACCGGGCTCTCGTGCAGCTCTGCGAACCCGCAACCCAGCCCAAGCCCGGTGTCGCCCTCGCCGCCTCCCTCGAGCGGAGGAGCCGGGCAGCCGGGCACGATCCCGGGTAACCAGGGCGGCCAAGCCGCAGGCGGCCGGGTCGTCGCGGCGCAGACGGCAAACGTCTGCGACAGCTCCCACCCGGTCGCCAGCGCGCGCCCGGCGCTGCTCCAATCGGTGTCAGGTGGCGTTTCGCCTCTCGCCGCCCTGGCGGCTGCAGCCCTGTCGCTTCTGGCCGGCTATGCGTTCGCCTCCCGGCGGCGCCAGCGGGTCCTGGTCCAGGCGGCCCAACCCTAGGCGGCAGGAGCATGCGGGCGGCCGCCCCGGTGCCGGCCTCGCATGTGCTCGGCGACTAAGATTCCCTCGGCTCCAGCGCATCTCGGCATGCGCTGACGGTTGTCAAGGCAGAGGAGATTCGGATGGATACGAGGGAGGACGAGAAGAGCCGGCGGGCGGCGCTCGGGATTGGCGCCGCCGCGGTTGGCCTCGCGGTGTTCGGCGGGACGATCGGGGCCATGGAACAGTGGCGCCAGGCCGTGCGCGACACCACGCTGCACGTGAACGGCCAGGATCACCGCATCCACGCCGACAGCTCAACTCCGCTCCTCTACGTACTCCGCAACGACCTCGGTTTGCAGGGCCCCCGCTTCGGCTGCGGCCTGGCCCAGTGCGGCGCCTGCACCGTCCAGCTCGACGGCCGGCCGGTCCGCTCCTGCGTCACCAAGGTCGGGGACGTCGCCGGCCGGGCCGTGACCACGCTCGAGGGGCTCGGGACCAGCAGCAAGCCGCACCCGCTCCAGAAGGCCTTCATCGAGCAGCAGGCTGCGCAGTGCGGGTACTGCATCAGCGGCATGATCATGGAGGCGGAGGCGTTCCTTCGCTCGACGCCCAAGCCGACCACTGCGGCCATCAAAACGGCACTCGATGGGCACCTCTGTCGCTGTGGGACGCACTACCGGATCGTGAGGGCGGTCAAGGCCGCGGCGGGGACGCTCTGATGTCCGTCCTCAAGCCATCGCGGCGCGACTTCATCAAGGCCGCCAGCGGACTCGTAGTGGCCATCAGCCTTCCGGTCTACCTGGATCAGCGGCGCGCGGAGGCCGCTGTCCTCACGCCCGGCGGCTCATTCGGACCGCTGACTGTTCCCGCCGACGATCTCGATTCCTGGCTTGCCGTCCGTAAGGACGGCATCGTGACTATCTACACCGGCAAGGTCGAGCTGGGCACCGGCACCGCGACCGCGACCCGGCAGATCGTCGCCGAGGAGCTCGACGTCGCCTTCGACAAGACGGAATTGATCCAGGCGGTCACCGGCCAGACCGTTGACCAGGGGTACACGGCGGGCAGCCAGACGATGCGCACCCAGTGGGCGAGCGGCCTCCGCATCGCCGCCGCCAATGCCCGCGCAGTCCTCCTTCAGCTGGCGTCCGCGAAGCTCGGCGCCCCCGTTACCGGTTTGACGGTCAGTGGCGGCGTCGTGTCGGTGCGCGGTGACAGCTCGAAGGTCGCGAGCTACGCCGACCTGGTCGCCGAAGGCAAGTTCAAGACCAAGGTCTCCCAGCAGGCCAAGCCCAAGCCCTCGAGCGCCTACAAGGTCGTCGGGCAGTCCGTTCCTCGGGAGGACATCCCCGCCAAGGTGACGGGCGAGTTCACGTATGTGCAGGACGTGAAGGTTCCGGGCATGCTCCACGCTCGGGTGGTCCGGCCGGCGCGCCTTGCCAAGGAGCCGAGCGCGACCGCCCTTGCGAGAGTGATCAAGGGCACTCGCGCCAACGCCTCTCTCGACTCGGTCGACGAGTCAACGGTCAAGGACCTACCGGGGTTTGTGAAGCTGGTGGTCAAGGGTGACTTCGTCGCGGTGGTCGCCGAGCGTGAGGAGCAGGCGATCGCCGCTGCGCAGGCCTTGACCGTTTCCTGGAAGGACATCCCTAACCTGCCCGACCAGGCTGGGCTGTACGACGCGATCGCCAAGGCCAATGTCGACAACACGCGAGTGATCCAGAACAGCGGCGATGTCGAGCATGCGATCGCGGGCGCCGCGAAGGTGCTGCAGGCGACCTACAGCTACCCGTACCAGGCGCACGCCTCGATCGGGCCGTCGTGCGCGGTCGCGGACGTCCACGACGGCGTCTGTGAGGTGTGGTCGGGTACCCAGGGTGTGTACCAGCTGCGCTCCGCCGTCGCGACAGCTCTCAACCTCAAGCCGGAGATGGTCCGGGTCAACTATGTCGAAGGATCGGGTTGCTACGGTCTGAACGGAGCCGACGACGTGTCGCTCGGCGCCGCCCTGATTTCGCAGGCGGTCGGCAAACCCGTCCGGCTGCAGTTCATGCGCGCCGACGAGATCTCCTTCGAGAACTTCGGCACGCCGATGGTCATGGCCCTGCGCGCGGGTCTTGACTCCTCGGGCAAGATCGTCGGCTGGGACTACAAGGGCTGGACCGCCAACCGGGGCAGCCGGCCCGGCCCGCCCGGAAACCTTCCCACCGGCGTCGCCGCGCGCTTCCCGGAGCCGGCGCCGCCGAAGTCGCCGCCCCCCTCGCCGCCGCTGGGCGACGACGGCCTCAATTCGACACCCTGGTACTCGTTCGCGAACCTTCGCGTCCTCTCCTACGGCGTCTACCAGCCCTGGCTCTTCACGGGACCCCTGCGCTCACCGAGCCGCCTTCAGAACACGTTTGCGACCGAGTCGTTCATTGATGAGCTTGCGGTGGCGGCCGGCCAGGATCCGGTTGCATTCCGGCTTCAGCACACTGACGACGCGCGCCTCCGAGCTGTGATCGACGGCGCCGCGGAGCTGGCCGGATGGACGCCGCGGCTCTCGCCGGCTCCGCCCCAGGCTGGGACCGTCAAGACCGGCCGAGGCATTGCAGCGGTTCGTTACGAGGGGAACTCGGCCTGGGTGGCGGCGGTGATCACCCTCACGGTGGACGCCGTCTCGGGGGCGATAACCGTGACGCAGGTCGCGGTGGCGCACGACTGCGGCGTGATCATCAACCCCGACGGGCTGATGAGCCAGGTCGAGGGCAACATCGTGCAGGGTCTGAGCCGCTCGCTGAAGGAAGAGATCAAGTTCGACTCCACCGGCGTGCTCAGCGTGGATTGGACCAGCTACCCGATCGCCACCTTCTCCGAGCTGCCGGACGACATCCGGATCAAGCTGATCGATCACCCCGATCTGCCCGCCCTCGGCGCCGGCGAGTCGACGATCTCCGTGATCGCAGGCGCCATCGGCAACGCCATCTTCGACGCCAC
>CAZXGB010000212.1:0-4500 GCA_964640005.1 uncultured Actinomycetes bacterium
GGCGCCCATGCGGGCCATCTCCGTCGTCGGCTCGCCGGCATCCCCGCAAGCGGGGGCCCCAAGCCAAGCTCCTCGCTCACGTAGCTCCGCTACGCTCCCTCCGGTGCTCCCACGCCTCCTAGGATCTGACCCACCTGGATCACCGATTCGCTGGGCGACTCTTTTCATCACCCTGCTCTAGCCTCCGCGCCCCTGGATCATGGAGGCGGAACGACTCCAGGCCGGCTCGCCTGAGCATCGCCGCCGCGAGCGCGTCGTACCGGCGCGCCACGACATCGCCTACGGGGTCGGCGGAGGCCTTCATCAGGCGATCGAAGCTCAGCTGGGCCAGGGCTCGGTAGGCGAGCAGCGCTCTCGCCTCCTCGATCCTGCCGGTGCCCTCGGCGGTCCTCACGAACTGGAGGGCGGCGCCCATCTCCCGGGCGTCGCGCCAGCGCCAGAGCAGGTAGCCGCCGCAGACGATGAGGATCGGAGGCACGGCAATGATCAGACCGAGGACGAGCGCCAATGTGTCGACAACGCCGTGCGCTTGAGCGCCCAACGCGATCAGCTGATCCCCCGAGTTCCGCTGGAGGTTGGCGGCGACATTGCCGAAGAAGCTGCCGAGACCGGGTATGCCGCTCGGCACGACACCCCGAAAGGCGTTGATCCAGCTGTTCAGCGTGTGGCCGGTGCTGGTGATCCCGTCCGTCACCGTCTGCAGGCCCTCCACGACCCGGTACACGGTCCAGCCCGCCACGACCCAGGCCACGGCCCACAACGCGATCAGCAGGTCGCCCGCCAGCCTTGGAATACGCCCTGGTACGTGGTCCGGATAGAACTTGAGCATCAACTTCACCGTAGCCGCTAAATTCGATGCCCGTGACTACGCCCCATGACCGGCTGACCTCCCTCGGGCTCGAGCTTCCGGAAGCCCCGGCACCAGCCGCCAACTACGTTCCCACTCAAGTCGTGCCGCTACAAGACGGCCGGATGATGGTGTACGTGGCCGGCCAGATTCCGCGACGGGCCGACGGCCAGCTATATACCGGCCGGGTTCCGAGCGAGGTCAGCGTCGAGGAGGCCCGGGACGCTGCCCGCTGCTGTGGCCTGGCCATCCTCGCTCAGCTCGACAAGGCGGTCGGGCTAGATCGAATCGAACAGGTCGCCCAGGTCATCGGCTTCGTCCTTTCCGACGACTCTTTCGGCGACCAACCGGAGGTTGTCAACGGGTGTTCGGACCTGCTGGTGTCCGTTCTCGGCGACGCCGGCCGCCATACGCGCGCCGCCGTGGGGACGAACGCCCTCCCGCGAGGAGTGTCGGTGGAGATCGCGGCGGTCGCGGTCGCGCGCCCCTGATCAAGCCTCGCATCCCGGGAGGGATGGACCTGTCGAGAGGACCCCTGCTCCTTTACGGGAGCGTCCTCTACCTGTCGGTCGTCTTCGGCGTAATGCTCTGGCGGGGCATCTCGATCGAGCCCGAGTGGGTGGTCCTGGCTCTGCTCGTAATCGCCATGGCGATGGGGAGGGGGATTCAGTTCGCAAAGGACTGGACGCCGTTCCTGCTCCTGTTCTTCGCGTACGAGGCGATGCGGGGCTTCGCCTCCAAGACCGGCTTCGCACCGCACGACGTCTCGCCGCTCGAACACTGGCTGTTCTTCGGCCAGACGCCGACCCTCGTGCTCCAGCAGCACTTCTACAACCCGCACGCCGTCTCGCCGCAGGACGTGATCGCGATCTTCTTCTACTTCATGCACTTCCCGCTGCCGATCGTGGTCGGGTTCATCTTCTGGGCCACCGACCGCGATCACTACTGGCGGTATGTGGCGGCGCTGCTGGGGATGTCCTTCGCCGCCTTCATCGTCTACCTCTTCTTCCCGACCACACCGCCTCGACTGGAGCCGTGGGCGATCCAGCACGGGGCCCACTGGGTGACTCACGAGACTGTCACCAAGCTCTTCAGCGACTACTTCGTCTCGCCCCTCTACACGCACCTGAACCCGAACGATTACGCCGCCTTCCCATCTCTGCACGCGGCATTTCCGACGCTGGCCGCGATCTTCGCCTGGCAGCGCTATCGGAGGCTGGCGCTGATCCTGCTCGGTTGGGCGGCGTGCGTCTGGCTAGCGATCGTCTATCTGGGCGAGCACTATTTCGTCGACGCGCTGGCCGGGCTGGCCTTCGCCTTCGCGGCCTGGTTCGTGGTGAACCGGTTCAGGCCTCCCAGACCTTCTTGATCAGGATCCTCGACAGCTTGTCGGAGTCGTGGTGCGAGGGGATGCGGGTGTTGACGACGTCGGCGGCGATGAAGCGGGTCGAAGGCGCCAGGCGCTGGGCCTCCTGGTAGTCGAAGATGACCTGTGACTGGCCGCCAGTTGGCATGTGGTTGAGGTTTGAGTTCACGATCACGAAGTCGAAGATGTGGTCGCGGACGTGGTCCTGGAGCACCCGCATGTAATCGCTGACGTTGAAGTTGTCCGTCTCGCCGTGCTGTGAGGCCACGTTGCAGACGAACACCTTCAGCGCGGGCGACGCTTTGATCGCGTCCACCATTCCCGGCACCATCAGGTTGGGCAGGATGCTGGTGTAGAGCGAGCCGGGGCCGACCACGATCACCTCAGCGTTCATCAGGGCCATCGTCGCCTCTGGGTTGAGCACCGCCGTGTCGGGCTTGAGGAAGACCCGGCTGATGGGCGCGTTCTGCTTGGGGATCCGTGACTCGCCCTCGACCATGCTTCCGTTGACGCTGGCGACCAGGGTCACGTCCTCGAGCGTGCTCGGGATGATGTCGCCGCGGACAGCGAGGACCCGGCCCGATTCGCGCAGGGCGTGCTCGAAGTTCCCGGTGATGTCCGCCATCGCCATGATGAAGATGTTTCCGAAGGAGTGCCCGCCGAGAGAGCCGTCCTTGAACCGGTGGTTGAATAGCTCTTTCATCAGCGGCTCGGCGTCGGCGAGCGCGACCAGGCACTGCCGGAAATCGCCAGGCGGGAGGATGCGGTACTCCTCGCGCAGGCGCCCGCTCGAGCCGCCGTCGTCGGCCACGGTCACGATGGCGCCGATGTTGGCCGTGTACTGCTTGAGGCCGCGGAGGAGCGTGCTCATGCCCGTGCCGCCGCCGACCGCCACGATCCGCGGTCCCCGGCTACGAGTCCGGTAGGACCAGATCTGATCGGCCACGCTGCGGTCCACGCCGGGCAGGAAGGGACCCAGGATCGAGTGCTGCAGCCGGAAGATGCTGTAGACGAGGAGGCCGACGCCCAGGGCTCCGAAGATCGTGCCGCGAACCCAGCGGGGGAGGAACTGGATGGTCAGGAAGAAGGTCCAGCCCGGCAGTTCGGCGTGCTGGTAGTACTCCTTCAGGTAGTAGGCGACGCCGAGGGCGATGATCAGTTCGCTGACCAGCAGGAGCAGCAGCCAGCGCTTGATCTCCAGCCCTGGAGTCAGCCAGCGCAGCCAGCCGGCGGTGTCTCTTAAGCGTTTGGTCAAAGTGCGCCCTACCCCCGGGGGCAGAACGGAACAAAGCGAGCGAGAGTTACGGTCCGGATAATCACACTATGAGTTCTTTGCGGCGCCTACGGCGCCTGGCGAAGCTGGTTGGGCTGGGGCTGATGGTAGCCGCGATCTCCCAGGAGATGTCCAAGCCCGAAGATCGTCGGACCTGGCACGGCCAGCTGTTCGGCTTCGTTCCTTACGACTTCCGGCCGCCGACCTGGGATCGGATCCGTGAAGCCTACTGGAACCCGGACGACCAGCGCCTCTTCACCGATCGGGTGCTGGGCGTGGGCTGGGCGGTCAACTTCGCTCGGGCCCAGGCATTGCTGAAGGAAGGATTCGGCTTCCTGATGGGGTCGGCCCCTGTCCGAGTGGAGGATCGCGCCGGGTAACTCTCCGCCCTGAGGCGTTTTCCCCTTAATGGTGCGGCTGCCACTGATCGCGGCCTTCGGGCTGCTGGCAACCAGCTTTGGCGCGCTCGCAATGTCCCTCACCGGTTACTCACAGCGCACGGTCGAGCACCTGGTCACGGTGCCCGGGGTGCAGCAGGGGCCGGTCAGTGGCGGGGCCGGGGCGATGCTGACCGGCGTGCCAAGCGGGAGCTCGCCGTTCGCCGTGTACGTGCCCCCAGCGACGCAGGCACAGGCTGCTGCGCCGGCACCGCCTCAGGCGGCCCCGGCAGCTCCGGCCGCGCCGGCGCGTGACCAACCGCCTACCGGTCCGTCGAAGCACCACCGAGGCTAGGACCCTCAGATCTAACCCCGCGGGCTCAGGGAGGCCGGCGTCGCTTGGCTACTTATCCCCGGTTGGGGAAAGGTCTGTGGAAAACTCGGCGGTGGAGCTATGGGCGATTGCGGGTTGGCCGTGAGACTGTGGCGCGCGAGTGGGTTCGGCTCCCTGGACGCTGGGTAGAATGGGTGCCCGGCCGCTAGGCCACGGCCTTGGGGAGTAGCCAAGCGGTAAGGCGCCTGACTCTGGATCAGGAGATCGAGGGTTCGAATCCTTCCTCCCCAGCCAAACTCCTTC
>CAZXGB010000213.1:0-4481 GCA_964640005.1 uncultured Actinomycetes bacterium
TCCTCGGTCTCGAAGAGGGCGATGCGCACGTGATTCGCAACGCCGGCGGCGTGGTGACCGAAGACACGGTTCGGTCGCTGATGATCTCGCAGCGGCTGCTGGGGACGGAGGAGGTCATCCTCATTCATCACATCGACTGCGGAATGCTGACCTTCACCGACGATGCGCTGAAGGAAGAGGTGGAGCGGGAGACCGGCATAAAACCGCCATTTGCCTTGGAGACGTTCGTCGATCTCGAAGAGGACGTCCGCCAGAGCATGGCCCGGATCGCTTCAAGCCCGTTCATTCCCAAGAAGACGAGCATCCGCGGTTTCGTTTACGACGTCCGGACCGGCCGGCTCGACGAGGTGGGCGCCTAGCAGGCTGTTGAAAAAGGGCTTCAGGCCTTCGGCCTCGTCGGCGCTTCGGCGCCCATGCGACCCATCTTCGGGCTTATTTCCTGCGCTCCTCGCTCACGCATCGTTCAGATGCGCTCCCTCCGGTGCTCGGAAATGCGCCCGAATCTGGGCCACCTGGATCACCGAATCACTCGACGACCCTTTTTCACCACCCTGCTTAGAGCGCCGACCGACCGGGCTCGGTCAGGCTGTCTTGGGATCCGCCTGGGGACGTGTTTGCGGGGAGCCTGATCCGTCGCGGGCGGCCGCGCGGGCGCCGTTCACGGCCGCGAGCATGGCATCGCGAAACCGGGTCTGTTCGCCGGCTGGCAGCCGGCGGAATGCCTCCGGCGGTTCGAAGAGCCGCGCGATCAGCTCGTCCCTGACCTCAGTCCCCTTGGGTGTGACGAGCAGGACTTTGACGCGGCGGTCGGCGGGATTGGCCCGCCGCACCACAAGTCCACAGTCTTCGAGGCGATCGGTCGGATCCACGACCGTCGACGGCGTGCAGTGGAGACGCGCCGCCAGCTCCTTCTGGGAGATCGGGTGCTTGGGATCCAGCTGGACGAGCGCCCAGGCCGAAACCGGCGACAGTCCGGTGGCGGCAGCCGCGTCGTTCATCCGCTCCTCCCAGTGCCCGTAGGACTCGACGACCAGCGCCCACAGCTCCTGCGCGCGCGACCCGTAGCGGAAGCCGGGAACGAAGTTGTCGCTCACGGTCGAAGTCTACCCCCGCCATATGAATTACCCTTTGGTATACAAATAGATGGAACACCCAATAGTTGAGGAGGCAAGTCTCATGGGCACCTGGAAGTTCGACCCCCTCCACACCCAGGTCGAGTTCTCGGCCAAGCATCTGGGCATGATGACCGTGCGCGGTCACTTCGCCGAAGTTACGGCCAGTGGCGAAATCGACGTCGATCATCCCGAGCGCTCGTCCCTGGAAGCGACGATCAATACCGCGAGCATCCGGACCCACAACGAGCAGCGGGACAACGACATCCGGTCGTCCAACTTCCTCGAAACCGACAAGTATCCGACCATCACCTTCAAGAGCACCAAAATCGAGCCGGCCGGGCCGGATCGCTACACGATGACGGGCGATCTGACCATCAAGGGCAACACGCGTCCGGTCACTCTGAAAGTCATCAAGTACGGTGAGTTCACCGACCCGAACATGGGCCACCGGATCGGCTACGCCGCTGAGGGCCAGATCAACCGGAGGGACTTCGGTGTGAACTTCTCGATGATGCTGGACGGCAAGTTCATCGTCAGCAACGAGATCCAGATCAACATCGAGGGAGAGCTGGTCGAGGTGCAGGAGGCTGAAGCGGCCGCCCAGGGCTGACCGGCCGCCCCCGCGCTTCTGGCGGTAGGTTGGGGGCATGAAGGTTGCGATCCTCGGTACAGGCAGGATGGGCTCCGCGATCGCTCGCCGGCTGAGCGAGCACGGCCACGAAGTGGTCCTGTGGAACCGGACCCGGGCCAAGGCGGAGAGCCTGGGAATCGGGACGGTGGTCGACACGCCGGCAGCCGCGGCTGTCATGGCGGGAATCGTGATCAGCTCGCTCAAGGACGATTGGGCCGTGCGGGAGGCCTACACCGGTGAGGAAGGGGTTCTGGCAGCGGCCGACAGGCAGCTCTTCCTGGAGATGAGCACCACGTCAGCGGAACTGAAGGAGGAGCTGGCGAGGAAGATCGCCGCCGCTGGCGCCGACTTCCTGGACGCTCCGGTGCTCGGCAGTGTCCCGGCCGTGGAGTCAGGCTCGCTCCTCATCCTCCTCGGGGGAGACTCCGCACTGGCCGGCCGTGCCCGCCCGATCCTGGACCTCCTCGGGGAGACACGCCATGTGGGGCCGGCCGGCGCTGCGGAACGCATGAAGCTGGTGGCCAACAGCATGCTGGGCGGCATTTCCGCACTGGCGGCGGAGCTGGAGATGGGAGCGGTGACGGTCGGGCTGCGGAAGGAGGACGCCTTTTGGATCCTCTCCCGCTTCGCGCCCTATTTGAAGGTGCGAGAGCGTGGGTACCTCCAAGACCAGCACGAGCCCGTGATGTTCAGCCTCGACGACATGGTCAAGGACCTCGAGCTCGCGGTGGGCACCTTCCGCCAGGCGAACGCACCGGTGCCCCTGACTGTGGCCGTGACCAGGCTCTTCGTTGAAGCGAAGGAGTCCGTCGGCGAGCTCGACCTCTCCGCGATCATTCGCCACTACGAGCGCAGCGCGGCCTGAACCCGGGCCGCGCTCCTACCGGCTGTCCGCCTGCGTGTGGTTGCCTCTCCCCGCTCGGCGCTCCTGTACCGCAGAACGCTGCCAAAGATCTGCATGCTCGCTCAGGTAAGCGAGGGCGTGCTTGCGCTCGTACCAATGAAACACCGGGACTCCGTAGCGACGGGCGACGCCCTCGGCCAGCCGGCGAGAAATGCCGGGAGGCCGGATCAGGCAGGCGATCCGCGCCCGCTCGGCCCGCAGCACCCCGTTCTCGTAGTGCAGCACTCGGCCGGAAAGGAGCACCGCTCCCATCAGGTAGGGCGCGAGCGGCCGGGCCAGGAGGACCGCGCCCGGCAGGATTCCGAGAAGGCCGATGCTCATCGCCACGGCGACCGCCAGCGCGCTGCCCCAGCGGCCCTGGCTGAGAAGCGCCCGCTCGGTCAGGACCAGTGTCAGCGCGGCGGCCAGAACGCCGGCGCTCAGAAGCGCCTCCGCCAGCAGCCGGATGCGCCCCGCCGCGTGCTCGTAGAAGCGGCCGTCGCCGAGGCGGGGCCAGGCGTCGACCGCGTAGACGCCGCACTCGCATCGGTCCGCAGGGGCCCGATGGCCCTCGGCGCAGGTGGCGGTCAGCGCCCGCTGCGGCCAGCGCTCGCCTCGGATCGCGCTCACCAGGAAACCGCCGCTGACCGACCACTCTCGGAAGCCCAGGAGCGGTAGCCGCGTCGGCATCAGGCCGGGACCGGTTCGTCCTCCTGAGCGGGCCACTGGGCCGGAGTTTCGGCAGGAGCGGGCTCCTCGCCCTCATCCGGGACGAAGACCTCTTCGGGTTCACCCAGGGTCTTCATCCACCGAGTCTAGGACCACCAGCTTCACTTCGGGCTAAGGTTTGCGCCAAGGAGTTGTGATGGCAGTTCATCCCTTCTGGCTCGTCTGGCTCGCGGTGCTGGTCGTACTCGTGCTGGTCGTGGTCATCGCGCTGGCGGCCGCTGTGCGCCGCCTGAACCCGCCGGATGCCCCACCCCCGCCGCCGCAGCTTTCAGCGGACGGCAAGTGGTGGTGGGACGGTCAGCGCTGGGTGCCGGCAGACCAGCGCCCACAGTGATCCGCATGCAACCGCGGATCAACGTGATCACGCTTGCGGTCGCGGATCTCGACCGCGCCCTTGCCTTCTACCGCGACGGACTCGGCCTCGAGTCGCCGGGCGTGGTCGGTACCGAGTTCGAGGGCGACGAGAACCAAGCGGCGGGGGCGTTGGCGATGTTCAACCTCCAGCCCGGCCTCATTCTCGCGCTCTACCCGCGAACCGAGCTGGCGAAGGACGCCAACGTGCCTCTCACTGCGCCCCAGACCGGCGGCTTCAGCATCGGCCACGCGGTGGCGACCAAAGAGGAGGTCGACGCCCTCCTGGACGCCGCCGAGGCGGCGGGCGCCACTCTCACCGACAAAGCCCACGAGCGGCCCTGGGGCATCTACTCGGGGTACTTCCGCGATCCTGACGGCCACCTCTGGGAGATCATCTGCAACCCGGAGCTGACTGAAGCCAGAGCCGACTGACCGCCAAGAGCGCGATCGGCTCGTAGCGTTGGATGCGTGGTTTCAAAAAGGGGCAGGCGATCGCGTCTGACACCGATCGCTGCGGTCGCTCGCGGAATGTTCGCCGGCGCGGTCGGGACCGCGGCCATGGACTCCGTCTGGTACCTGCGCTACCGGCGAGGCGGCGGAGAAAGCGCACCGCTGAGGTGGGAGTTCGGCGGCGTATACAACTGGGATGAGGTGTCGGCGCCAGGGCGGCTCGGGAAGCGGCTCGCCGAGGCGTTCTTGCAGAGACCACTGCCAGACGACGCGGCGGGGCCCACGAACAACATCGTGCACTGGGCTTACGGAGTGGCGT
>CAZXGB010000214.1:0-4420 GCA_964640005.1 uncultured Actinomycetes bacterium
GAGCTTGTCGAGGATGTGGCCGACGTGCGTGGCGACCGTGCGCTCGGAGATGAATTGCCGCTGCCGAAGCACGCGTGGAACAGCCGCCAGGGCGGAGAGCCGACCCCCGCCGACTCCAGTCCCTGCATGATCTCGTCGTACTGCGCGGCGGTCATGCACGGCGGCTCGACGAGAAGTGCAAATGCCATTGTGATCCTCCATTCACAACCCCTGGCAGGCCTCCGGCGGCTTTCTCACCCACTCGCGGCGTCAGCAGCGCGCACAGCTCGTCGAACTTTGCGCACAGGGGTGGCAGCCGGCCTCAAGGATGTCGGCTGTCGTGGGCTTCGTTTTGGCGAGCGATCCTCCGGAGCTCCGCGCGGTCGTGGCTACCAACCTTCTTGCCGAGCCCGAAGCTCGAGGAAGTCGTCCAGACGCCAGTTGCGCTCTGCTTCGGTGACCACAGCAAGCAACTCGTCGAAGGCGTCCCTGGCCATGCCGTCGGCGCACTGCCGGCAGGTCACCACGTACGAGGTGGTGCCATCGAACTCCTCGGATGGCCCGCCGGCTACGAGGTTCGGGTTAGCGGGTACGCGCGACCGGCAGACCCGGCACAGCGCGGAAGTCTCACGAGTGTCGCGGATATATGGGTATCCATTCAGCACTTTGTTTTGACCCCCTCTTCTTGCGCGACCGGTCGCGGGGCCGGCCTGCGAACCAGGTTGATACCTACAACAACACTGGGCAGGCGTCTCCGGTTGCATCCTGCATTTGAAACAAGGCGCGACCAGAAAGGTCAGTGGGTGCGCGCGGCTTGTAAGCGAGGACAGTGTCCCCGAAGGGCTCTGCAACTCCCACCCGGGGCTCCGGTGTTTGGTACGGCATGGGACTGGGCCAGGACGCCCCGCCGCTCCCGCTGGCACGGAAGCTCCACCTGCCGTGGATGGCGTGATGGATCGGGAGATGCACATGGCGGTCGGTGAGGGTCAGGCCAAGAGACTGCGGCAACGAATTGAGGCGGAGTGGAGGGCGTTGCAGGAGTCATACGCTGGGTTGTCAGATGCGCGCCTGACAGAACCCGGTGTCGCGGGGGCTTGGTCGGTGAAAGACATCCTCGCGCACGTGACCACATGGGAGGAGGAGGCGCTCAAGCACCTGCCGCTCATCATCGAGGGAGGCAGGCCGCCACGGTATGTGAGGTACGGGGGCATCGACGCCTTCAATGCGCTGATGACAGAGCAGAAGCGAGCCCTCTCGTTCGCCGATGTCCTGACGCAGCTGCAAGAAACTCACGGACGGCTGCTCGCCTTCATCGTGAGCATCCCAGAGGACCAACTGCGGGCCGGATCGCGCTGCCACCGCCGCCTCCGACTCGATACGTACGGTCACTACCCGCAGCACGCTGAGGCGATAAGAGAATGGCGATCCGATGAGGAGTGGGGTCGGGCCGGCACCCAGCCGCCGGAGCCAGTGCGGAGCGGCAGCACGATCGAACCGCCCGCGGGCGGCGACGATTGAGCCGCGTGGGACTCGTCCGTCGCCCCCGGCGATCGCCGAGCGGCCCTAATGCGCAAGTGGCGCGTGAAGACCCGGTGGTGCGCGCCACCCCATCTTTGCCTGGTTAGCGCAGTCTCCGGAACGCCGCGCGGACCTCTTCGGAGAAGAGTTGCGGCTGTTCCCAGGCCGCGAAGTGGCCGCCCCGGTCGACCTCGTGGAAGTAGATGAGCTGGCGGTAGGCCTGTTCGGCCCAGCTCCGCGGCGCTTGATACTGCTCGCCCGGAAAGACACTCACGGCCACCGGAATGGAGACGCCCTTGGCGTTGAAGAAGCCACCCTTGTATTCCCAATAGAGACGAGACGCAGAGAGCCCCGTGTTCGTGAGCCAATAGAGCGTGATGTTGTCGAGGATCTCATCACGCGTTAGTTCGCCCGTGGCGCTCGTGGCCCGGTTCAGAGCCGAGAGGACCGCCGCGGCAGGCTGGCCGTCCGCATCGTTGTGGTCGAGGAGCCAGGCGGCCAGGCCGACGGGTGAATCCGCGATGCCGTACAAGGTTTGCGGCCGCGCCGCCATGAATCTGGCGTACTCGACTTGCTTGAACGTTTTGATCAGCTGCTCATAGGCGCGTCGTTCCTCAGCTGAGAGACCGGAGGGCGGCGGGTCGCCGGCCTGGGACGCCTTGTCGACGTCAGCGGGAACGGTGGCAGGCATGTTGGTGTGGATGGCGAGCAATCCCGCGGGTGCCTGCAAGCCCATCTGGTCGACGACGAACGCACCCCAGTCGCCGCCTTGGGCGACGTAGCGGGTGTAGCCGAGGCGCGTCATCAGATCTGCCCAGGCTCGACCCATGCGCTCGGGGCCCCAGCCGGTCGTAGTCGGCTTGCCGGAGAACCCGTAGCCCGGCATCGACGGGATCACCACATGGAAGGCGTCCGAGGCGCTGGCGCCGTGTGCCGTGGGATCCGCCAGCGGCTCGATGATCTTGAGCTGCTCAATGATCGAGCCGGGCCACCCATGATTTACGACGAGCGGAAGCGCATCTTCATGTTTCGAGTGAACGTGGATGAAGTGGATGTCGAGCCCGTCGATCTCGGTCGTGAACTGCGGTAGGGCGTTCAGCTTCGTCTCGCAGTTGCGCCAGTCGTACTCTGATGCCCAGTAGCTCGCGAGTTTCTGGATCGTCGCGAGCGGCACGCCCTGCGATTGATCCGCGACGGTCTCCTTCTCGGGCCACTGCGTGGCTGCGATGCGTCGGCGAAGATCGATGAGCTTCTCTTCCGGAATGTCGACGTGGAAGGGGCGTATCTCAGGGGCGCTCTCGACGGTGCTACTCATGACGACCTCCCTTTAGCGCAGTGACCTGAACGCGGCCCGAACCGTCGTGAAGAGGTCCGGCTCTTGCCAGGCGAAGTGGTTGCCCGAGGCCCCCGGCATCGTGGCCATCTCCATGCTGGCGGTAATCGCGAAGTAGAGGTGGACCAATGCCGTCACCGCCCCCAGGACCAGGATCCCGACTTGGAGCGGACGATGCTGATGGGACTTCTTCGCATTGCAGTAGCCATCACCCAAACGTTCATCCAGCGGGCCACGTACTGGCACCGGTCACATGACCTGGGAAGCGCCCTGCATTTTCGACCGACGACAGTTCAGGGGAACCTCAGCGCCCACCCAAAACAAACGGGCGCCGGGCTAAGTCCCAGACGCACGCATAAGGTGAACTGAGGAGTCGGAGTCACGCGTAAGAGGTCACACGATTGGCAACGGCGAGCTTGTCGCGACGTACCAACGCGCATGACCGGACTGCACCCTGCTGCTCGATGGATCGAGGTTGCCCAACCAAACGTCCTACTTGACGAACACCTTGCGTCGCCCGCAACCCGCCTGCTCTTCCTCGCCAGGGGTTTCGGCACCGTCGGCGTCACCGCCACGCCGTGATCTCGACCTGCGCCTGGCGGACGGGATAGATGGTCCTCGCAGTCGGCGTATCCGGCACGCCGAGCGGGTACGGGCCATAGGTGGTGCTGCCAACGGTGGCCGTCCAGCTCCCGGCGTACGTGATCGTCGCTGTCACCGGGTAGCCCGACGCCCGCTGGGTCTCGTACACGTGTCTGACCGTTGACTGGGCGGGGTAGGCGAGGCCGAAGCCGGCGGGGGCTGGCATCGACAATTCCCCGCCGTCCCCGAAGGACCAAACCACATTCGACGGCTTCAGCGAAACCTTGTAGGTCACGCCGCCCGAGTTCACCGTCTTAACCGCCGTTGTGGGCGCGGGACTGAGCCAGAACCAGGCGTCGAGGCCGGTCAGGCCCACCGGTGACGGAGATACGCGAATCGCGGGCGGTGGCGGTGGCGCCGGAGCCGGCGGTGGAGTGAGCGCCTGCGCGCAGAGCGACTGGTCGCCAGTGGCATTGCCGAGCCGATCCGCGGCGATGACGTGCACGCATGCGGTCTGGCCGCGCGACAGGCCGCCTGCAGTGAGCGTCCGCGGTTCCGCCGTGTTCGCCATCTGCTGAGGCCCGCCAGCGGCGACCGTCAGCCAGGACGTGAAGTGGTCGAACCCGGAGACCCAGTAGTCCGCACCTGAGCCGTCACCGCGGTCGCTTACCGGATCCCAGGTGAAGCTGACCGAGCCGGGCGTAACCGCGATCACGCGCGGCTGCGGCGGGTTCGGCGGAACTGAATCAACGTAGATGTCGACCACCGGGAATCCGTAGACGTCCGCCATGTAGGGCGGCGGCGACCCGGCGCCGTACCAACCCATGCCGCAGCGACCGCCGAAGGACCAGTTGTAGTACGCGATGTACTGCTTGGCGTGGCCGTGAACCGCCCATCCCCAGTCGCCGAAGTTCCAGTGCCCTGGCGACCAGCCGTAATAGCTGGTGGTGATGTAACGCCAACCGGAATCGTCGCCCGGCGAGCCCCGGAAGTCGCCATACCAGTAGC
>CAZXGB010000215.1:0-4417 GCA_964640005.1 uncultured Actinomycetes bacterium
TCGACGAGGCGCCCGACGGCGACATTGGACCGGTGGTGCCGCCACCCTCTGCGCCGGTGATCGGCCGCCGCCGAGTGACGCTGCCACAGTCGCGGTGAGCACGGGTGCCTCTCCGCTGTGCGTCGATCAGGAATCGAGGAAGGGGATCACCGTCTGGGCGAGCGCCGGCACGACGTTGATGTCGTAATGCGTTGCGCCTGGCAGGATGGCGAGACGATGCGGCGTCATCCCCGACCGATCCCAGCTGGCGTCTCGCATCCCGCCTCCGAGCAGCCCGAAGAACTCGACGGCGTGTGACGGCGGGAGCCCGTCCGCGTCGCCGGCCACGATCATCACCGGCATCTGGAGCTTCTCGACCTCCGCCGACCAGTCATAGTCGATCTTCAAGAGCGTCGTCAGCTGCTCCACGAGCAGCGGCCAGTCCTCCAAGCGCGGCGCGATCCGCCGGTACGCCTCGTACATCGGAGTCTGCTTCATTGGCTCCGCCACCTCGGGACCCATCGATTCCATGCCCGCGCGCATGTCCGGGTGCCAGCCGCTCCGCTTGAAAGGCGTGGAGACCAGCACGAGGCGATCGACCACTTGGGGATGCTGGATCGCCGTCCGGAGCGCGACGCCGCCGCCGAGCGAGAAGCCCATGACGGCTGGCCGCTCCAGTCCGAGCGAGGCGATCAGGCCGGCGATATCGTCGGCCATCGTTTCGAAGCGCATCGGCCGATCGGGGGCCGGAGTGCGACCGTGCGACTGGAGGTCGACGCCGATTACTCGATGACCGGCGGCGAGACGGTCGACGTTCGGGCCGAACATCTCGACCGAGCCGAAGCCGCCGTGCAGGAGGACGAGTGGGGTGCCGCTGCCGAACACCTGGTATGAGAGCTCGATCCCGTTCACGCGGGTAATCGCTGCAGCGTCTCCGGTTGCGCTCATCTGCTCACTCCTAGAGAAGTTCGAGGCCGCCAAGTCGCCTCATGGGGTTTAGACGGCACATAGGCGCCAAATTCGTCGCTGGCGCAGGAGCACGGGGAGTCCGGCTAACCGCCGTACGCCGCCAGGAAGACGCGGATGGCGGCGTAGGCCAGTTCGTCGACGCTCACGTTGCCGATGGCGTCGGCGGGTGGCAGGAACATGCCGCGGTCGAGCGGGATGCCCAGGATCAGCCAGGCGAAGTGCTGAGCGGCAAGCCTGGGATCGTCGATCCGCAGCCGGCCCTCGTCGGCAAGCTCGTTGAAGAGGGCGGCCAGCATTGAATAGACCCGCTGTGGGACGCGCTCATAGTAGGTGCGCGCGAGGTCCGGAAAGCGGCCGGCCTCGCCGAGGACCAAGCGCCGCAGCTGCAACACCTCCGGCCTGACTACGAACGCGACGTACATACGAGCGACCCGGCGAAGCCCCTCTTCGAGCTCATCCGCTTCTCGAAAGGTCCGGATCAGGCTTTCGGCGAACTCCTCGACCCGGTCCGCGTTCCCGAGGACCAGGTCGGCGAAGAGCTGCTCCTTGCTCGGGAAGTGCGTGTAGATCGTTTGCTTCGAGATCCGGGCCGCGGCGGCGATCTCGTCCATGCTCGTGGCCTGGTAGCCCTTCTCCAGGAAGAGGCGCGCGGCCGCCTCCCGGATGGCCCCGCCGCTGGCGAGTCTTGGCGCTCTTCGCGTCCGTCCTGACGTCTGCAAGGCTGCCTGAATAGTACTTGACTGACTAGTACCCACGCCCGCATACTACTCATCCGGTACTAATCAGTCCAGTACGCAAGGGAGGAATAAGAGATGAGCAGCAAGACCCTCGTCCGGCCGGGCGGTCTAGGGGTGGCGGCCTGCGATCCCGCGACCCGCCTGACCCGTTCCCTGCTCGGCTACGGCGCGGTGGCCGGGCCCTTCTATGTCGCCGTGGTCCTCGGCCAGGCGCTCCTGCGCCCCGGCTTCGACCTCGCACACGACGACGCCAGCCTGCTCAGCAACGGCAGCCTGGGCTGGATCCAGGTGGCCAACTTCCTGGTGACGGGCGCGATGGTGATCGCATTCGCGCTCGGCGTGCGCCGTGCCCTGGCTGGCGGAATGGGCGCAACCTGGGGGCCGCTTCTTCTAACCACGTTCGGGCTCGGCATGATCGGAGCCGGCGTCTTCGTCGCCGATCCCATGAGCGGCTTCCCCCCGGGCACTCCTGCCGGTCGGCCCGAGTCGATCAGCCTGCATGGGGTT
The DNA here is from genome assembly GCA_964640005.1 of uncultured Actinomycetes bacterium. GTDB lineage: Bacteria > Chloroflexota > Dormibacteria > Dormibacterales > Dormibacteraceae > CAZHAC01. The sequence continues at coordinate 2,193 of CAZXGB010000215.1, forward strand.
CTTCACATCGTCTCGGCGGGTATCGGCTTCCTCGGCTTCGCGGCGGCCTGCTTCGTAATCGCGCAGCGATTCGCGCGCGAGCGGCGCTCGGCATGGGCGTGGTCGTCGCGCATGACCGGCCTCGCCTTCCTGGCCGGCTTTGCGGGGCTTGCCTCGGGTTCCGACAGCGCGGTTGTCGTCCTAGGGTTCTGGCTCGCGCTCCTGTTGGCATGGGGGTGGCTGGCCGCTCTGGCGGTGAGCCTGTACCGGCGGACCGGGGAGGTCGCGTGATGCGGCTGAGGGCGACGATCGAGAGCACCGGTAAGACGGCGCTACGCGACGGACGACTCTGATTGTGATCGGCCGGGGCTTCTGAACCAAGCCCCGCTCGCCTAGCTCCCCTCGTTTTCGAAACCAGCCCCTACGCAACTCGGGCCTGGTAGACTAATTAGTTAGTTTGTTTAACGAATTCTCCGGAGCGAGCGCGGAGGCGGTGGCAGAGCGCCTTCGCCTGGCCATGTCCCGGATCATCCGCCGGCTCAAGCGGGAGACGGACGGCGCTCACACGCCCTCGGCGATATCGGCCCTTGCCACCATCCGTCGCCTCGGCACCCCGACCCTCGGCGAAGTCGCCGACGCCGAGGGCGTGTCTCGGCCCAGCCTGACCGTTCAGGCGGCGGCGCTGGAGGCGCAGGGTCTGATCACGCGCGAGATCGACAGCCAGGACCGGCGCCTGGTCAAAGTCAGCCTGACCGGTCGCGGGGCACGCGTCCTCCAGGCCAGCCGCACCCGGCGAAACGCCTACCTGGCGCGCCAGCTGCGCGCGCTCACCCCCGAGGATCTGGACACGCTGGCGCGAGCGGCGACGATCCTGGAGCGCCTGCTCGAGGCGGGCCGGTGACGCGCATGCGCGCGCGTGCGCGCGCGACCTTCGGCTCTTTGGGAGTCCGCAACTACCGTCTCTTCTTCCTCGGCCAGCTAGTCTCCGTGGTCGGGACCTGGATGCAGTCGATCGCCCAGATGTGGCTCGTTCTCCGGCTCACCGGCAGCGGCCTCGACCTCGGTCTCACCACCGCCCTCCAGTTCCTGCCCACCCTGCTCTTCGCGAGCTGGGGCGGGTTGCTCGCCGACCGGTCCGACAAACGCCGGTTGCTCCTGCTGACGCAGTCCGCCGCCGGCGCTGTGGCGCTGGTCTTGGCAGGGCTGACCCTGTCCGGCGTGGTGCAGGTCTGGATGGTCTACGCACTCGCCCTCGCGCTGGGCTGCGTGACCGCGGTCGACAACCCGACGCGGCAGAGCTTCGTGACCGAGATGGTGGGCCGCGACCAGGTCGCCAACGCGGTCAGCCTCAATAGCGCCGTCTTCACCTCCGCCCGGATGGTCGGCCCAGCGGTCGCGGGCGTGCTCATCGCCTTCGTCGGGACCGGCTGGTGCTTCCTCTACAACGGCCTCTCCTACTTCGCGGTCGTCGCCGCCCTACTCCTGATGCGCCCAGAGCAGCTCCACCGAAACCAGCCGCTGCCCCGCGCTCGCGGCCAGATCGTGGAGGGGATGCGCTATGTGTGGACACGACGGGAGCTCCGGCTCCCGCTCCTCGTCATGCTGGTGGTGGGGACGCTCGCCTTCAACTTCTCGGTTGTGCTGCCGCTGCTCGCCACCTACAGCTTCCACTCCGGCGCCGCCGCCTTCGGCGCTCTGATGTCGGTCATGGGCGCGGGCGCCTTCGCAGGCGCGCTGGCCTCAGCCGGGCGCGACCATCCCACGCACACCCAGCTCGCGACAGCCGCGATTGCGCTCGGCGTGCTGATGCTGGTGGCGGCGGGGATGCCGACGCTGGCGCTGGAGATGGCTGTCCTCGTCCCGCTCGGTACGGCGATGGTTCTCTTCCAGGCGACCGCCAACTCTCTCCTCCAGACCTTCTCCGAACCCCGGCTGCGCGGGCGGGTCATGGCCCTCTACGTAATGGTCTTCGTCGGGACGACGCCGATCGGGGGCCCGCTCGTGGGCTGGGTCTGCGAGCAACTGGGGCCACGGGCCGGCTTCATCGTTGGCGGCGTGGCCAGCGCCCTGGCCGGGCTCTGTGGGCTTCTCTTCCTGCTCGCCTGGCGCCGGCAGGCGATGCCGGCGGCTGCCGCCGAGCAGGTGGCGTAACCCGGGCGCGACGCGCGCTCGGCCCGGACGTCCGCCTGCCTCTGCTGTCCGGCGGCACTTCTCGGAATGACGGGAACCTGCCACAATTCGGCGTC
>CAZXGB010000216.1:0-4364 GCA_964640005.1 uncultured Actinomycetes bacterium
AAGCACAAGAAGATGCTCAAGAAGACGAGGTGGCAGCGCCGGGCGCACGCCTAACCGCGTGCCTCGGTCCTTTCACATCTGCGCGGGAGGGGTCGTCAGCAGGCTTTCCTAAAGCTCTGGCAGCCGCACCTCTCCCGCCCTCGACCAGTCCTGGTCGAAGCGGGCCCGAAAGCCTGCCACCACGGCGGGCTGGTCGGTGTGCATGTCGAGCTCGTGGTTGACGCTCAGGCCGGATGCGCTCCAGTTCGCCGAGCCGAGCAACAGATCGCCGTCGAATAGCCCCGCCTTGGCGTGCAGCTTGGCTCCCTTGGGGACCGGGTAGAACCGCACCTCCACCCCCGCCCGGGCCAGCTGTGCCGCGCTCGGACGGTTCACGTCCTGGCCAGGATCGAGCAGCACTCGAACCCGAACGCCGCGCCGCCTGGCCGAGGCAAGCGCGGCCAGGACGTCACGGTCGGTGAGCACAAATAGCTCGGCGTCTATGAGCTGGCGCGCCGAGCCGGCCAGGTCGAGCAGCCGGGCTCGGATTTCACCACCCGGCGAGGTCTGGACGACGTCGGTAGTGGATGTGGCCGCCGGCGGGCCTGGGTGCCCGCCCGCCAGTGCCCAGTCCTGCTCGAAGATCGCCTGCAGCCGGCCCACCGCCTCCGCCGCCACCGTCTCCAGGGCATAGTCATGGTTGGCCGCGCTGCCGGTTCCCCAGTTCATCCCGCCCACCAGCGCGGCCTCGTCGGCGACGACCAGCTTCACGTGGTCGATCTGGTGTCGCCGGTCGTCGAGCGGATAAGCGCGAACCGGCACGCCGGCGGCGCGCAGCGCCGCGACTGTGACCACCGTCTGCGCTACCGATGGGTCGTAGACCAGTCGGACGTCCGCTCCCCGCTGCGCCGCGGCCCGCATAAGGAGCGCGAGGTCGCGGCGGCCGAATTCGTACATCTCGATCAGTACGCGCCGGCGTGCGGAACCCAGCACGTCCCGGACCACGTCGAAAATTGCGGAGTCCTGCCAGAGACGGACAGGGCCGGGGCCGGTGGCCGAGGCGATCGGCTGCGGAGGCGGCTGCGCGGGAACGGGAAGCGCGCCACACGCCGACATCAAGATGAGGAGCAGGAGAACCGCTAACAGCTGCATGCGGGGATCGTGAGGACCACCGCCGCAGCCGCCAACAGTGCTTGTTAATTTCGGTTCAAACGGCGCTGACGGCGGTGCCGGGACCGGCTCCGAGGAGTGTGTCCGCCCGACCTTCACGCACCCCGACCTCGACCAGCCCCATGCTGCCGACGTAGTGGAAGAGCGCGCCCCGGGGCGCCTCCCCGAAAGTGCGCGCAGAACGCGTGATGGTTGCCGACCCGATGCGGACCCCGTCGACAGGCGGCTTGAGCGAGGTGACCAGGTTCCCGAAGCTGTCCACCCAGAGGACGGAGGCTCCACGGTCGGGCAGCCGCACCAGGCCTTGGGCCGGCTCGCCGAGCTCGGAAAGCCTCTTTCCAGAGGCGAGAGCACCGGCCGCCGGCGCGAACACGTCACGGCCTTCGAACGTCGGTGACGCGCCCGTCGGGCGGCTAAGCTCAACCACCGTCGGGACAGCCGGCCCGGACTCCTCCAGCAGGCGCGTGAAGACGCCGTTGTCGGGTCCCGCATAGAAGGAACCGCCGAGCTCGAAGGCAACCGCGCGCCGCTTGGTGCCGACTCCGGGATCGACCACCACCAGGTGGACCGCGCCCGGCCCGAAATGCCGCGTGCCGGCCCAGACCACGAAGGAGGCGGCACGCAGGTCGAAGGCGGGAACTCCGTGGGAGATGTCGACCAGGGTGGCCTCCGGCGAGGCGGCGAGCAGGACTGCCTTCATGGCGGCGACATAAGGTGACCCGGAGCCGAAGTCAGTGGTCAGCGTCACCACTGTGCGAGAGGCCGCGGGTCGCGCCATGGGCGCGCCTACGCTACCAGTAGCGGGTTTCTCGCCAGGGATCGGCGTCGTCGTGGTAGCCGCGCTGCTCCCAGAACCCGAGCCGGTTCTTGGGCATGAACTCGAGCCCGCGCAGCCACTTGGCCGACTTCCAGAAGTACTTCTTGGGCACCAGTAAACGCAGGGGCCAGCCGTGATCGGGTGTCAGGTCTTCGCCGTTCCAGGCGTAGCAGAGGAGCACGTCCTCGCCGTCCAGGACCTCCAGCGGGACGCTGGTCGTGTAGCCGTACTCACAGTGCGCCGTCACGTAGTGAGCATCGGGCACCGGCTTGACGCGCTCCAGGATGGTCTGGATCGGCACGCCCGTCCAGGTGTCGCCCAAGCGGCTCCAGCCAGTGACGCAGTGGATGTCGGCGACCACGTCCTTGGCCGGCAAGGAGTGCAGCTCGCCGTAGTCAAGCCTCAGCTCGTTCTCCACCGCCCCGAAGACCCGGAAGTCCCACTTGGATATGTCGGTCTTGGGTACTGGCCCGAAGTGCAGGAGCGGCCAGCGGTCCCCGACGGCGAGCGTCTGTCCCGGGGGCACGCGGCTTTGGTCTACGTTCTCCGCCTGCCCGCGCTTGCCGAAAAGTGGGGCCATCGCCCGCCGAGTATAGGAGCGGTCAGGAGGACGGCGCCGTGGTGAACGTCCAGCGCTTCGTGAAGGGCTTGCCGTCGACGCTGCCAGATACGTCGACGGTGTAAGTGGAGTCCGGCTTGAGCGGCTGTTGCGGGAGCAGACACCACTCGTTGCTGTCGACCTGTTTGTTGGGCTCGAGCGTCCAGGCTGCGATCTCCTTGCCGTCCGGACCGGACAGCTTGCCAGACGCGATGGCCAGACCGGAGGCGGCGCCGACCATCAGCGTGACGGGATACCCGGTGGGGTACTGGGTGCCCTGAGGCGCGGGATCGGGGACCTCGTTGCCGGTGAAGGCGGTCGGGATGTCCTTCTGCTCGGGAGCGGGAAAGACCACGGGGGTGACGTTCGCTCCGGGCGTGAGGCCTACGTCCAGCACCGACACCGCCAATGGCCCGATGAGGACCTCGCCGTAGCCGGCCACCTGGCTATCCGGATCCACGAGCGGGAAGCGATGGTAGACCGAGTGCGCCCAGACACCGACCGCCGCCTGCGGCGTGAAGACATGATTGATCACCTCGGCGCTCCGGTTTCCGGGATAGCCGGCCGCGCGGTCGCGGAGGATCGAGGAGGTGCCGGCGTAGCCGGGCAGGGAAGCGTCCTCGGCGTGCACTCCGAGGCCCGAGAGCGACTGCTGGCCGAGGTTGAAGACGGTGTACCAGGCGTGCTGCTCGGCCGCCGTGTCGAGCGCCGGATCGGCGCTCAGCGCGGCCACGCCGGCCGCCTTGCGGATCGCATTGACGGCGGCCAGCGCCTGCTGACGCGCGCTGTCAAGCGGAGCCGCTCCTTGGGGTGCGATCGGATTCAGCTCGGCCGCGGGATCCGTCTTGAGCACGTAGCGGTCGAGATGCCAGAGAAATTCGTAGACGCCGGAATTGGCAGGTTCGCGCTTGAGAACGTTGAGCAGGCCGTCGTGTGCCGACTTGAAGTCGCGCTTGGTGGCGACGGCGATCACCGCCAGGCCGACGACCGGCTCGGACAGGTTCGGCGCCGCGCTGGTGGCGGACTCGTAGTAGGCGCTGGCGGTGTCGAAGTCTCCCGCTGTGAAGGCGGAGTCGGCTGCCGCACTGAGAAGGGCACCTGAGGACGAACCCTTGGCCGCCTTGTCGATGGCCGCCCGGGCAAGATTCGGGTTCTTCACCACGTAGTAGTGACGGGCCAGTTCCAGTTCGCGCTCCGGGAAGGCCGGCTGGGCCTTGAGTGAGAGCTCCATGTTGTTGAGCTCCGACTGGATGTCGCCACGGTCGCGGTAGTAGTTCGCCCACTCGCGGTAGATCTCCGATCGAACGAAGGGCTCGCGCGGCGAGGCATCCTCGGCCATGTGCAGCTGAGATTCGGCTTCGCCGAAGCGGCCGGCGTCCGAAAGCGCCTCGGCATAGAAGACGTGCGCGAGCGGATCGACGGGCTTGGTGTTCACTGCCTTGAGCCCGGTACTGACCGCGGCCGGGATGTCGGCCGACCAGTCGTAGGCGCGGGTCAGCACGGCAAGGTTGGCGGAGGTGGCCTTCCGGTCGACCTCGCCGCGGGCCTGGTCGATGGCGTCGCGAAAGCGCGATTCATAGTCGAGCAGGAGGGCGTAGTGAGCGCCGGCACCCGGGACGGCGGCGCCGACCAGCGAGCGATAGGAGGCTTCTGCGCTTTCGTAGTCGCCGGAATACAGCTTGGCGTCGGCAGCCGCGAGCGGCGACGAGGTTGCCGAAGGACTAGGGGTCGGAGTGGCCGCGCCAGGGCCCTGACAGGCGACCGCGAGGCCGGCGCCAAGGGCCGCGGCGGCGGCCCGCA
>CAZXGB010000217.1:0-4342 GCA_964640005.1 uncultured Actinomycetes bacterium
GTCGGCCGCCATCGCGAGGAGATGTTCCGCGACGGCCGCTGGCACGACCTCATCCTCACCGAGCTGATGCGCTCGGAGTGGGAGAAAAACCAACCGGAGTAGATAGGTCTCCTCCCCACTCGATGGGGAGGTGTCGCCGCAAAGCGGCGACGGAGGGGTGCGTGCCTCCTAGACGACTCTAGGCCCGGGCCGCCGCCGCCTTCTTCTCCTTCATCGCCGTCCCGGTACCGCCGAAGCGAACCGCCGTCACCTCGGCCATGATCCCGAGCGCGGTCTCCTCGGCCCCCTGACCGCCCAGGTCGAGGCCGATCGGCCCACGGATCTCGTCGATCTGGGCCTCCGTGAAACCCTCCTCCTGGAGCGCGTCAAACCGATTCTGGTTGGTCTTCCGGGAACCGATCGCCCCCACGTAACCAGCGCCCCGCCCGACGACGGCACGCAGCGCGGGCATGTCGAACTTGGGGTCGTGCGTGAGCACGACGACCGCTGTCGAACGGTCAATCGGGACCCGCGCCAGCGCCTCGTCGGGCCAGGCGACGATCACCTCGTCCGCCTCCGGGAACCGCTCGGCGGTCGCGAACTTGGCCCGCGCGTCCACGACCGTGACGCGGTAGCCCATCAGCTTGGCCAGCCGGTGCAGCGGCATCGCGATGTGGATCGCGCCCACGATGACCATGTGGGCCGGCCGGGGGTAGGGCTCGATGAAGGTGTCGGCCTCGCGCCAGGGCTGCTCGCGGTCGGGCGGCCGCAGCATAAGTGAGGCGTCGCCCGTAAGAAGGTCCGTCTCGAGCAGGCATGGCCGCTGTTCCTCGAGATAGCCGGCCAGACTGTCGTGGACCTCGGTCGCCCGGTTGATGAAGACCGCGATGTGGCCCCCGCAGGCGAGGCCAACCTCGAACGCGACATCATCGGCCACGCCGTACTCGACGAGCCTGGCCTGCCCACTCGCGAGCACCTTCTCAGCCTCCTCGAAGACGGCCCCCTCGATGCAGCCGTTGGAGACCGAGCCCGCCATCCGGCCGTCCGAGCTGACGATCATCTTCGAGCCCAGCGGCCTGGGGCTCGAGCCCCAGGTTTCGGTCACCGTCGCGATGGCGACATCGAGCTTCTGCCCGCGCCACTCCCGGTACTGTTCGAGAACCTCTCGCATCTCTTTAAGTCTCCGCCTTTACCGGCAAACCCGACCGTCTGAAGGGCCGGTGCTTATCCAAACCGGCCAGGAGGCCACCCAATTCATCGAGCGCCTCGATGCTGTGGGCGGCCAGGAAGTCGTCGACGTGCGGCAGCGCAGCCAGCATGCCCCGTGTGCGCGGCTCGTAGCCTTCGCTCCCCAGCAGCGGATTCAGCCAGATCAGGCGATGCGCCGAGCGCCGCAGCCGTTCCAGCTCCGTCTCCAGCAGGCCCGGATCGCCCCGGTCCCAGCCGTCGCTGACCACGATCACGACAGCACCATGCCCGAGCACTCGCCGCGCCCAGCGGCGGTTGAAGTCGGCCAGCGCCTGCCCGATCCGGGTCCCGCCGGAGAAGTCGTGGACCGACTTGCTGACCTCGTCGAGCGCCCGGTCCATGTCGCGCTGGCGGAGCAGCCGCGTGATCCGCGTGAGGCGCGTCGAGAAGACGAACGTCTCCACGTCCTCGCGGCGCGCGATCGCGTGCGCGAAGATCAGGAGCAGCCGGCTGTACTTCTCCATCGAGCCCGAGACGTCGCAGATCAGGACCAGCGGCCGGCGCCGGACCCGCGGCTGCCGGTGGAGGAGCGTGACCATCTCCCCGCTGGTCCGGATCGACTCCCGCGCGCTTCGCCGGAGATCGACCTGGCCGCCCTTTGCCGGCCGGAGCCGGCGCGTGCGCCGCTCCGCAACCCGCCAGGGCGCCTGTTGGAGTAGGCGCTTGACCTGCTCCGTCTCCTCCCACGTGAGGTCCTCGAAGTCCTTCTTGCGGAGCAGCTCGTCCGCGCTGTAACCGGAGCTGCTGGGCGGCGTCGAGTCGCCCTCATCCTCCCGCGGCAGGCGCGACTGCTGCAGGCCGAGGAGGTTCATCCAGGCGCGAGCCTTCTGAGGGGGCAGCGGCAGCGGGCGCGTGCGGCCGGGAACCGCTCCCGCCAGCACCCTGGGATCAGGCGGCGACCAGAAGATGTCGAAGGCCGCCTCGAAGACCGGAAGCTCCTCCTTACGGGCGACGAAGACGGCGCGCAGCGCGGAACGGAAGTCGTCCGCGTTCTTCAGATCGACCCAGCGAAGCGCCCGCGCCGAGTCTGTGAGCCGGCCCGGCCCTGCCTCCATACCGGCGTCGTGAAGGAGGCGCGCGAAGGTCGCCAGCCGGGGCAGAAGGTCGGGCCGGTCAGCCCCGGGCGGTGCCGCCATGAGCCCGTTCGACCAGCGCGGGGATCGCCGTGCGAGCCTTCTCGAGGTCCTCCTGGTACTTGAGCGCCGCGCCCAGCGTCGCCTCGACCAGTTCGGCGTCCACGTGCGAAGCCCCGAGTGCGGCCAAGGATCGAGCCCAGTCCAGCGTCTCGGCCACCCCGGGTACCTTGTAGAGCTCCATGCCGCGGAGGTTCTGGACGAGCGCCGCCACCTCCCTGGCCAGCCCATCCGCCGCCTCCGGGGCGCGGGCGCGGACGATCTGGATCTCCTTGTCCAGGCTGGGGTAGTCGATCCAGTGGTAGAGGCAGCGGCGCTTGAGCGCGTCGTGCACCTCGCGCGTGCGGTTGGAGGTGATGACCACGAACGGGGGCTGCCGGGCGGTGATCGTGCCCAGCTCCGGGATCGAGACCTGAAAATCGGATAGCAGCTCGAGCAGGAAGGCCTCGAACTCCTCGTCGGAGCGGTCGATCTCGTCGATCAGCAGGACCGGAGGCACGGGATCCGCGTTGTCGATGGCGTCCAGCAGCGGCCGCCGGAGCAGGAATTCCGAGCTGTAGATCTCGCGCTCGGCCGCGTGCCGGTCCTGCCCGTCATGGAGCAGCCGGATGTGCAGCAGCTGGCGGGGATAGTTCCACTCGTAAACGGCGTGCGCGAGGTCGATGCCCTCGTAGCACTGGAGGCGGATCAGTCGCGCTCGGAGCACGTCGGCCATCACCTTGGCGGCCTCCGTCTTACCGACGCCGGCTTCGCCCTCGAGGAAGAGCGGCTTGCCCAGGCGCAGTGCGAGGAAGATCGCGGTCGCAAAGGCGCGGTCCCCGATGTAACGGCGTTCCGCGAGCCGAGCAACGACCTCGTCGATGCTCTGCGGAACTCCCGTGGCGGTGGCCATTGTCACAGGGTAGCGAGAAAAGCAGGAGGCCCCGAGCGGCAACGCTCGAGGCCTCTGTTTCCTATGTCTCGGTCCGGATTCCGTTTCAGGCCGAGGCCTGCTCGACTGCCCGGCGGGTCAGAACGCGAGCCAGGTGCTTCTTGTACTCGGGCGTAGCGCGGATGTCAGCGCTTGGATTGAGGCCGTCCGACGCATGCTCGGCCGCCTCCGCCAGGGTCACGCCTTGACCCAGCGCCTGCTCGACCGCAAGCGCCCGCACCGGCGTCGGCCCCACGTTGGTGAGCCCGATCCGCCAGCCCTGTTCGGTCTGCTGCGCCGCCGCGGCCACGATCGCCCAGTCGAAAAGGCGCCGCCGGAACTTGAGGTACTTGTGGGGTCCGTTTGCGATCGGGAAGACCACCTCGCATACCAGCTCGTCGGGGTCGAGCGGCGTTGTGAACAGGTCCTGGAAGAACTGCTCCGCGCCAAAGCGACGCTTGTTGGTAACGATCTCGGCGTCGAGCATGACGCAGAGCGTCGGGTAGTCGCCCGCCGAGTCGGCGTGGGCGATGACGCCCCCGATCGTGCCCAGATTCCGGACCTGGTTGTCGCCGACCTCGCCCGCGACCTCGGCCAGGATCGGCAGGTTCTGCTTGACCACGTCGCTGTTCTGCAGCTCGACGTGGCGCATCAGAGCGCCCACGCGGAGCTTGCCGTTCTCGGGAACGACGTAGCTGAGCTCGCGCACGTTATTGATGTCGACCAGCGCCGAAGGCTGGGCCAGGCGCAGCCGCATCAGCGGGATGAGGCTGTGGCCGCCGGCCAGGACCTTGGCGTCCTCCCCATACCTGCCGAGCAGCTCGGTCGCCTCCTGGACCGAGCCCGCCCGTGCATATTCGAATGCTGCCGGGATCATCTACTGCTGCCCTCCCATTTGCTGGCTGGCTTGTTTGCCGTCGTCAGCCTGGCCGCGCCGCTCCTGGATCTGCTTCCAGAGGCGATCCGGGCTGGCCGGCATGTCGACGTGTGTGATTCCGAGCGGCGCCAGCGCGTCGACGATGGCGTTGATCACGGCCGCGCTGGCCGCGATCGTGCCCGCTTCGCCGATGCC
>CAZXGB010000218.1:0-4305 GCA_964640005.1 uncultured Actinomycetes bacterium
ACTGCCCGTTCCGCAACACGGCCCTCAAGTTCCCGCAGGTGTGCACGATCACGCCCCATCTCATCCACGACCTGCTGGGCGCGCCGGTCTCGCAGGGCGAGAGCATCCACCGGGCCGATCCCCACTGCTCTTTCGTTGTCCAGCGACCCAAGCGCCGCGCTTCCCGCGCTGACTAGCGCCCAGGCGCGCGAGGTCGACCGGCTCGCCTCAGAGCGCTTCGGCATCCCGGTCGAATGGCTGATGGAGGCCGCCGGCTGGCAGCTGGCCCGGCACTGCCGGGGACAGACGGCGGTCGTCTGCGGGCGCGGCAACAACGGCGGTGACGGGCTCGCGGCCGCCCGGCACCTGCATCGCTGGGGACGCCTCCACTCGGTCTGCTGCATCAACGCCTCAGGGCTCACGCACCCGGCAGCCGGCGAGGCGGAAGCACTGCTGCGGCTCGGGGTGACGATTGGCGACGAGATTCGCCTCGAGGGCGCCCAAGTGATCCTCGACGCGCTTGTTGGAACCGGGTTAAGCCGCCCTCCGGCAGGCAAGGTGGCGGATTGGATCGGCGCTGTTAACGCCGCCGGCGGCCGAGTGGTCGCGGTGGACATCCCGTCCGGTCTCGACACCGACACTGGCGAGGCATACGAGCCCACCGTGCGGGCGACCGTAACCGTCACCCTCGGCCTGCCCAAGACCGGCCTCCTGGCCGGGTCGGGTCCCGAGCTGGCGGGCGAGGTCTGGGTGGCGGATATCGGCATTCCTGCCGAGGTTTATGCGGCACTCGGGCTCGCGGTGCCCGATCATCTTTTCGCAATGCACGACCGCCTCCAGCTCGACGCGATCCGCCTATGAAGCACCCCGTCACGTGGGACCGCGGAATTGCGCTGACCGGGCACGAACTGTGGTTCGACCCCCAGGTTGTGAGGACGGCAGCGGTCGTCACGCATGCGCACTCGGACCACGCGCGCCGCCACCGGCACGCGCTGCTGACGAAGGCCACACTTGCGCTGGCTTCGGGACCGCGAAGGCCGCACGCGCACGCGGTGCTCGAGTACGGCCAGCAATACAGCCTGGGCGAAGCAACGGTGACGCTCCACGACGCTGGACACATGCTCGGATCAGCGCAGGTCCTTTTCGAGCACGCCGGCGTTCGGCTGCTCTATACCGGCGATCTCAAGCTCCGCCGTGGGCGCGGTCTCGCCGACACGGAGATTCCGAAGTGCGACATCCTCATCGTCGAGAGCACCTACGGGAGGCCGCACTTCCGCTTTCCAGACGCCGACAGCATGCTCGAGGTGATCGCGATCTGGTGCCGGAAGTGCCTCGATGCGGGGACCACCCCGGTCCTGCTCGCCCACGCTCTTGGCAAGGCGCAGGAGCTGATGCTGGCGCTCGAGGAGTACGGCTTCCGCTTCGCGCTCGAAGAGCGCTGCGTCGAGCCGGCCCGCTCCTATGAGGATGTTGGGCGGCAGCTCCCGGATTGGGAGCCGCTCGGCGATGAGGAACCCAGCGGACGCGTGGTGGTCGCACCGCCCAGCGGCAAGGAGCGGATCCGCCGGCTGCGCCGCTACCGGACCGCCCTCGTCTCGGGCTGGGCCCAGGACCCGTCGTTCGCCCGCATTTTCGGGGCGGACGTGACGTTTCCGTTCTCCGACCACTGCGACTTCCTGGAGCTGCTCGACGTGGTCGAGCGTTCGGGCGCCCGCCAGGTCTACACGGTGCATGGGTTCACCGACGACCTCGCCCGACACTTCCGGAAGCGAGGGATCCGCGCGCACGCCCTGGAGGCGACGGAGCAGCTCGCGCTCGCTCTTTAGCGGGGCGCGAAGTCCCAGCCCGAGCGGCTCAGTGACTGCCGGAGGTCGTGGTCGCTGACGGCGTCGAAGCGCAGGGCGCTGAGCAGCTGCTCGCACCACTCCGCCGGCTCGGCGTCAGGCTCGAGCTCGAGCCGTTCCTTCCGGAGCCGGCCGCGAAAACGGCGGCCCGCGGCCGAGACCCGCAGCGATCTCACCGGCCCACGCCGAAAAAGGTTGCGCCGTACGCGAGCTCGGGGCAGGCGCGCGGCGATGTAGTCGAGCAGGCCGGCCGGCTCTGGCTCGGTCGCCAGCGGCGCGCGGCAGAAAACGCAGGCGCCGTTGTACGGGAGAGCGGGAGCCGAGCACACCGCGCAGGTCATGGCCCTGCCGTGGCGGCGAGATCGACGAGCGCCAGGTAGAGCCGGAAGGCCTCGAGGTAGTCGCGGCCAGTGCAGCGGACCGTGCGCGGCCCAGCCCTCTGGACGCCCGGTACCCGCACGCACGCGTCCGCGAGTGCGACCGACTGAAAGTCGATCTCGATGTCGGGCGGCCCGTCGACGACCATTGGCGCGATGTTCGGCAGCCGCTCAAGAGCGCGCTTGGCGCCGCCGCGGATGCGATCGCGGGCGATGGACGGGTGGAGCGAGCGCGCGGCCTCACGGCCCACCGGCTCCTTAACCACGACCCCTTCCACCTCCAGGCAGAACTCGTGCATCTGGGAGACCGCGGTCGAGTCGCCCGTGAAAAGGGCGACGGGGCATCCGAAGGCTCCACAGGCGTAGCCGTTCAGCGAGCCCTCGCTCTGCGGCTTGCCGCGCAGGCGCACCTCCATCACCTGCGCCGGGTCCGCGTAGGTGTGGTCGAGCACCGCATCCTGGGTCCCGGCTGAAGCGTGGTAGCCGACAAAGAACGCAGCGTCGAAGTTCGGCCCGATGCCCTCCGCCATGGACAGCGGGCGCGGATAGCCGCTGATCACCTCGGCCGCCGGGTGCAGCTCCTCGAGGAGCAGGTTGTTGCCCAGCCAGTGGCCATCGTTGACCACGACCTCCTGAGCACCACCCTCGAGGGCGCCCTCGATGGCCGCGTTGACCTCGCCGGTCATGAGCCGGCACGAGCGCTCCCAGCCGGGCTGGAAAGGCGCCGTCTCGGCGCCCCGGTTCACGCCCGCGATTCCCTCCATGTCGGCCGAGATGAACACGCGCATCCGCGCACTTTAGCCTTCGAAGCTAGTGCTTACTTTTGCCAAAACGGCCGCCGCCATCGGGGCCACCTCCTCGACGCTCGAGAAGTCACGCATTCTGGCCGAGTACCTGCGCGGCCTCGACGACGCCGACCTGCGCCGGGCATCCGTGTGGTTCTCCGGGCAGCCCTATGGGCGGGCCGAGCGGAAGAAGATCAACCTCGGCTGGGCCAGCATCAGCAAGGCCGTCAACGCCCTCTCTCCCCGCAGCTATGAGGAGCTGACGCAGCTCTTCCTCAAGCACTCAGACCTCGGGGATTGGGCGGGCGAGGCGCTCGAAGGCGCCACTCAGCCTGAGCCGCTGACGATTCGCGACGTCGAGGCGGAGGTGGACCGGCTGCGAACTCTGCGCTCGGCGGAGTCCAAGCAGGAGTCGCTGACGAGCCTCCTGCGCCGGCTCGACCCGCGCGCGGCTCGCTTCCTGGTCAAGGTGCTTTCCGGTGAGCTGCGGATCGGCCTCCAGGAAGGCATCGTCGAGGCGGCCATCGCACGCGCCTTCGAGTCGCCACCGGAAGTCGTCCGGCGCGTCCACATGCTGACCGGCGACATCGGCGAGACCGCCGTCCGCGTTCGCCGCGGGCAGGTCGCCGACACTCGCATCGAGCTCTTCCAGCCGCTTCGATTCATGCTCGCCAGCCCGGTCGAAACCGCGGACGAAGCCATGCAGCGAATGGCGAGCGAGACGGTCTGGAGCGAGGAGAAGTACGACGGGGTGCGCTGCCAGCTCCATCTCTCTCTGGGCCGCTGTGAGCTGTTCAGCCGGGACCTCAAGGAGACGACTGAGTCGTTCCCGGAGATCTGCGAAGCTGCTGAACGGCTCGGGCGCGAGCTGATCCTCGACGGCGAAGTTCTGGCCCACCGGGGCGACCGCGTGCTGCCCTTCTTCGACCTTCAGCGGCGGCTGGGACGCAAGACGGTGAGCGAGCGGCTGCGCAAAGAAGTACCTCTCGTCTTCGTCGCATTCGACGTCCTCTACCTCGATGGCGAGGTGCAGCTCGACCTGCCCCTGCGTGAGCGCCGGGCCCGGCTCGAAGCGCTCGGCTTGGAGCCGCCCTTCCTGCTCGCGCGGGTCGAGTCGGCGGGCAGCGCCGGTGACCTCGACCGGATCTTCGCGGAGACCCGCGAGCGCGGCAACGAGGGGCTGATGCTCAAGAACCCCGAGTCGCCCTACCAGCCCGGGCGCCGGGGCATGGCCTGGCTCAAGCTCAAGCGGCCGCTGGCCACGCTCGACTGCGTGGTCACGGCCGTCGAGTGGGGCCATGGCAAGCGGCGGGGCGTGCT
>CAZXGB010000219.1:0-4290 GCA_964640005.1 uncultured Actinomycetes bacterium
GGTTGGGCATCGGCTATGTACCGGAGGACCGGCGCATGTTCCCGGGGCTCTCGGTGACTGACAATCTGCGCCTGGCGAGCATCGGCGCCGGAGTCGGGCCGGCGGATCAGCGCCAGGCGCTGACCGAGACCTGGGAGCTCTTTCCCACCCTCAAAGAGCACGCAGCCCGCGAGGCGGCCAGGCTGTCCGGTGGCCAGCAGCAGATGGTCGCCGTCGCGCGCGCGCTGGTCGCCCGGCCGCGCCTGCTCCTGATCGACGAGCCGACACAGGGTTTGGCTCCGGTCGTGGCCGCGGACATCGGCAAGACACTGGGCCGAGTCGCCGAATCTGGCGTCGGCGTGCTGCTGGTCGAGCAGAATGCCGTGATGGCGCTGCAACTTGCGGCCCGCGCCTACGTTCTCGACGAGGGGGCGATCAAGGCGGCGGGCACGGCCGAGGAGATCGGGGAGAATGCGGAGCTGAAAGAGCGCTACCTCGCGGTATGAGGCCCTCCACCCGCGTGGCAACAGTGCCGTTGACTTGGCGGCGCCTGCGCCAATAAAGCCCCCTCCCCGCTTGACGTGGAGGTGCCTCGGCGGAGCCGAGGCGGAGGGGTCGGTGCTCACGAGGCTTGCATCGCGCTAGAGCATGATTCGTCCGCCCGCCACATCGAGCGTCACACCCGTGAGCCAGGCAGCGGAATCCGAGACCAGGAAGAGCGTCGCCAGCGCGGCGTCCTCCGGCGTTCCGATCCGGCCGAGCGGCGAGAGGGCGGCAATCTCGTCGATGCGCTCTGGCGTCAGGATGCCCTCCACCCGCTCCGAAATCACGGTCGCCGGCGCAATGCAGTTGACGCGCACGCCGCGTGGACCTACCTCCTTGGCGACATGCCGGGAGAACATGACGATCCCGGCCTTGGCCGCCGCATAGGACGCGGTCAACGGGATGTCGAGGAAGCGGGCGCCGTTGGAGGCCATGGTCACGATCGCGCCTCGCCCGCGATCCAGCATCCCGGGCAGGAAGGACTTGCAGGTCAGAAAGGTGGCCGTGAGGTTCGACTCAACGACGAGCTTCCACTCCTCTTCGGTGATCTCCCAGATCGGAGTGTGCCGCCCGAAACCGCCCGCGAAGGGGAGCAGGATCTCGACCGGACCGAACGCTTCCTCGACGCTCCGCCGCATCCCCTCGATCGCGGCGAAACTGACCACGTCTGCGCAAAGGCCGATGGCGTCCCCGCCGGCCTCCGTGATCTCCGTCACGACCTTGTCGATCGCGGAGCGGTCGCGAGCGACCACGGCGACGCGGACGCGGTTGGCGGCGAGCAAGCGGCAGGTGGCGGCCCCGATTCCCCTCGACCCGCCGGTGACCACCGCGACCTTGCCCTCGAGGTCGGGATAGGTCGGAATCGCGCGTGCGAAGGGGGTGGCGCCAGCCATCAGCGGCGCCGCGTCAGCGCCGGCTAGAGCGCTTCATCGTAGAAGGGGTACTTGGTGAAGACGATCGGGCCGTCCTTGGTAACCAGCAGATCCTCCTCGAGGCGGACCGTCTGCTCGAGGCCGGGATGGCCGGCAAACGTCTCCGCCGCGAAGTACATGCCCTCTTTGAGTTCGACTGGGTAATCGAGCGAGTAGGCGCGTGAGATCCACATCCCCTCGTACAGCGAGAGGCCGATCGAGTGCGCGAACTGCTGCAGGGTCACCGTTCCGTACTCGTCGTCAGCGTAGACGGGGAGCTGCTCGGCGACGTCTTTTGTGGTGTTGCCCGCCTTCATCATCTCGATGGCGGCGTACATCGAGTCGTGGCACTCCTTGTAGAGGTCCTTCTCGCGCTGCGTGAGCTTGCCGCCAACCTTGAAGCAGCGGACGAAGTCGACGAAGTAGCCGCCAGGCCCGACAGCGTTCTGGTCGATGATGACGAGGTCGCCCAGCCGGACTGTCTTGTCGGTGTGCCAGCGGCGGTAGGGGCTGGTGTTGCCGCCCGAGGCGACGATGATGTCGTACACGAAGTCGAAGCCCTTCTCGTAGAGGTACTCGTTGACTTTTGCGGTGATGTGGGCCTCGGTCACGCCTGGCTTCAGCCACTCGTTCTCGATCTTCCAGAAAACGGTGTCGCCGATCGCCGATGAGATCTTCAGGCACTCGATCTCGTCGGGCGTCTTGACCACGCGCGCGCCCGACATCGCCGGCCAGGCGCTGACAGTGTTCAGATTGGCGCGCTGAAAGGCCGCCGTGGCCGACGGATCCATCATGTCGACGCCGATCTTTTCTTTTGTCAGCTTGTGCTCGTCGAGCACCTGACAGATCGACCCCGCCATGCGGTCGGCCATCACCGACTCGGCCGTCTCGGCCCACTTCCACGTGATGGCGGGCCGGATGTTGCCCTTCAGCCACGGGGCATCGATCCGGGCGCACTCGAGGTCGGAGCCGGCGGTCTCGAAGAGGACCGGGTCGCCACCTCGCGGGAGGACGCAGTAGCGGATGAAGATGTTGTTCTTCCAGTTCCCCTGGTAGACGCCGGTGATGTAGCGGATGTTCTCGCCGACAAAGCACACGAGTGCCCCAAGGTCGTGCTTCTCCATCATCATCCGCGCCCGCGTCAGGCGGTCCCGGCGCAGGCGGTCGAAGTCGACCCGTGCCTGCCAGTCGGTCGCCGTCGTGCTGTAGGCGCGCCGGGGCTCGAACTCGTGCGGCTTCCCCAGGAAGGAGAGGTCAAGGCCCTTCCCGAAGGGCGTGGTCTGCTGCTCCGCCATCGCTCCTCCTCGCCCTTTGGCCGGAACGCGATTCCTGAGCTGAATCCTTTCCGCAGTCTATTTCAGGGTTCGCCGACGCGCAGGTCTCGGATCTCTGGGTTCGGTGCCGGCTGGCTCAGCGCCGCGAGCAGCAGTAGTTCAGCCGGTAACAGGCTCAGGAACGAAAAGGTGGGCGTCAGTTCCAGGCCTGCGAGCAGTGCGGCGCACGCAACCAGCGGGAGAAGAGGCAACCTGCCCGCTCGGAGCCACTCGGCGAGAGAACCGGCGGTCAAGAGCACGAGCAGGCTCAGGTCTCCGAGATAGCTGTACGGCGTCACCAGCGACCACGCAAGAGCTACAGCAAGAAGAGCGCGGCAACTGCCGCGTGGTGACCTGGGGTATAGGTAGGCAGCCAGGGCGGCGCCGAGAGGAATGATCGCTATGTTCAGGAACGCTCGCGCTTGAGACGGTGTGAACTCCATGAAGTAGCGCAAGCTGTAGTCGGTCGGGTGGTAGATGGTGCTCACGTACCGGGTGCTGGCGATCCAGGCGGCCAAGTTGCCATCGACCGCCACCACGGAAGCGACGCCGATCACGCCGAGACCAACCAGCAGGCCGATCGTCAGCAGCGGCCGGCCCCAAGCGACAGCGAACATGACCGGTCCGGCGACGTGGTAGCGAACGACTCCGAGACTCAAAAGCAAGCCACCCAGCTTTGGTCGCGCGGAGGAGAGCCTGAACCCGGCTGCTGCCGCCAGCAATGACAACGGAATCGTCTGGGCCTGGAACAACGCCACCCAGGTTGGGAGTGCAGCGGCTACGAACAGGTACAGGGAGAATCGAGTGGCGCGTGGAAGGCCGGATCCGACGATGAGGCGAGTCGCACCGGCGATCATCGCCACGTCAGCGACTGTGATTGCCCAATAGGCGGCCCGATAGGGTAACCGTGCCAAGACTCCGCCCACCCACAACCACGCAGGAATC
The DNA here is from genome assembly GCA_964640005.1 of uncultured Actinomycetes bacterium. Classification (GTDB taxonomy): domain Bacteria; phylum Chloroflexota; class Dormibacteria; order Dormibacterales; family Dormibacteraceae; genus CAZHAC01. The sequence continues at coordinate 3,692 of CAZXGB010000219.1, forward strand.
TGTACGAAAGGGTTGAAGTGGTAAGGCGAATCCAGCGCTTTCGCGCTGGCGGCCTGTGCCAACATCGCCGTACTGAGGTCGTACGCCGCGCTGTGACTGTGCAACCAGATGCCGGCTGCCGCGTACGTGTTGTGGAAGTCGGGAAGGGCGGGCGCCTTCAGCCACAGTTGAAGCCAAAGGAAGAGATGAAAGGACAGCATCGCCAGCATTGCGCCCTGGGCCACGACCGGAAGCCGGGCGGCGAATGCGCTGGCTGCCGTCTGTGGAGTTTCCGCCTGCATGGGATGCGGCGGAAGGATAGACGAGCCGCCTGCGTCGGCAGGAACACGCAGGCGGCGGCCACCTCCTCAGGTTCGACCAGCCGCCCATCCAGCACGCCTGTGCTGATGGGTCAGCGGTCAGCCGGAAGCGTAGCGGCGGATGCGCAGGTCACATGTCGCTTTATGCGCGAGCATCCCCTCCAGCTCTGAGATCCGGCCGGCATGCGGCGCGATCTCGAGGCTGGCCTCCCTTGTCATCCGCTGGTAGGTGACGACCTTGATGAACTTGCCCACCCAGAGCCCGCCCGTGTAGCGGGCCGCGCGGGCGGTCGGGAGTAT
>CAZXGB010000220.1:0-4287 GCA_964640005.1 uncultured Actinomycetes bacterium
ATCGTGACCTACGTGGCGACGGCCATCGCGCTCAGGGCCATCCGTCCCGATGAGCTGCGGATGTTCGTGCGCGGGCTGCGCCCCGCGGCGTGAGGCTCGTCCTCGGACCCGGAGCCTTCGGCAGCGCGGCCTCCATGCGCCCATACGTGGACGGCTTTCGCAAGCGCGATATCGACGCGATCGCCATCGAGCTTCCGAGAGGTCGCGCCGAGCGCGCGGCGCCCGCCTTCGCGCCTTTCGCTGGCGATGCAGTGGGGGGGCACTCGTTCGGTGGACGTGCCGCCAGCCTGGCCGCGGCCGAGGCAGACTTCGCCGGCCTCGTCTGCTTCAGCTTCCCGCTGGCCGGCCGCGCCGCCGAGCGGACCGCTCACTTCGAGCGCATCCGCTGTCCGGTTCTGATCGTGAACGGCAGTGACGACGAGCTGGCGCCCCCACCGGAGATGCTGGCCGCAGGCGAGCGGCTGCCGGCCGGCCGGCTGGTGCTGATCGATGGCGCCGGCCACGGGTTGAGCGGACACCTGGAGGAGGCGCTCGACCTGGCGGCCGATTTCCTGCTTACGCTGGCGACATGATCGAAGAGCTCCAGCTGGAGGCGAACGGCATCCGCTTTCGGGCCCTGGCGGCAGGTCCCGCAGCTGGCCTGCCCGTCCTCCTCCTGCATGGCTTCCCGGAGGGCGCCGAGTCCTGGCTGCCCCAGTTGGAGGCGCTGGGCGGCGCCGGCTACCGGGCGCTGGCCCCTGATCTGCGCGGCTACGGCGGAACCGACTGCCCGGATGGTGAGGATGCCTACGCGCTCGGCGAGCTGGTGGCCGACGTCTGCGGCCTGGTTGAAGCCATCGGTGCGCCGGCGCATGTGGCCGGCCACGACTGGGGCTCGCTCATCGGCTGGGTCTTCGTCTCCCAGCACCCCGAGCTGGTTCGCAGCTGGGCGGCGCTCTCGGTTGGGCATCCAATCGCCGCCGCTCGCGCTGCGACGGAGGACGAGGACCAGCGGCGGCGGTCCGAATACATCAGGCTCTTCAGGATTCCGGGGAAGGCCGAGGCGGTGCTGGCCGAGGACGGCTACCGGCGGCTCCGGGAGATGTACGCGGGCGCCTTTCCGGAGACGATCGTCGATCGCTTCATCGAGGGCTTCGCGCGAACCGGCCGCCTCACCGCCGCCCTCAACTACTACCGGAGCGCCCTCCCCGAGCTCGCGCCGGCCATGCGCGAGGTCACCGCACCGGCAATTCTGATCTGGGGCGACCGCGACACCGCCCTCGGGCGGCGCCAGGCCGAAATCACCGGGGAACTCTTGAGTGGGCCCTACGAACTGCACGTCCTCGAGGGCGCCGGTCACTGGCTACAGCACGAACGCCCACAAGAGGTGACGGCACGTCTGCTCGCCCATTTCCAATCGCCCTCTGGCGGCTAAACTGCAGCACGAAGAAATGGAGTCGGGCGAGCAGCTACCGCACGATGAGCGGCGCCTCCGGCTTCGCCGCTTGGACGACGTCCTCGAGGCGCTCGAGCAGCTCAACCTCCACGACCGCACGGAACTCCCTGAGGTGCTCCGCGTCCGGCTCCTGGAAATCGGCGTCGAGACGCCCGAGAAGTTCACGATCACCCAGCTGATCGAGAAGGTCTGGGCGATCCAGCAGCCGTTCCTGGTCAAAGTTGTGGTCGAACGCCGCCGCCGCCGGCGCCGCCGCAGCCCGCTCGACCTCCTGGTCACTGGGCAGTAACCCAGCCCGAGGATGATGAGCGTGCGCCGCATCCGGGGCCACGGAGGGCCGCCTCGCAACGGCGGAGGCGGCGCGGGGACGCTCCACCGCAGAGGAGAGCGCCGCGGGCTGTCCGGCCTGGGACTTCTCCTGGTCGTCGTCGGCCTGATCGCGCTGGCCGTGACCTACTCGGTTGTCCCCGCGTCGGTGTACCGTTTCTGGCCGCTGGTCCTGGTCGCTGTCGGCCTTTTCGGCCTTGTCCGGCGCCCCGGCTGGGTCAAAGAGCTCGACTTCTACCTGCCGGAGCTGAGCCGGGCCGCCGAGCGCCCGCGGCGGGTGTTCAGCATCGCGCTGATCGTGACCGGGCTCGTCTCCCTGGTCTTCAGCCTGCGCCTGGTCGATGAGCGCATAGTGGGCCCGGTGGTGCTGATCGGGCTCGGCCTGCTGCTCCTCTGGCGGAGGTCGCGCTAACCCTGACGCCCGAGGACTGGGTCTCGGCTTTCGCCGAGATCGGTGAGAGCGTGCGCGTGGCCGCCAACCCGCTGTCCGGGACGGAGGCGGGGCGGGCCGAGTACAGCCAGGGCGCGGGCGGCGACATCACGGTCGAGATCGACCGGGTTGCCGAGGGTCTGGTCCTCGGGGCTCTCGAAGACGTTGCCAAGCGTGGTGAGCGGTTCTCGATCCTCTCCGAGGAGACAGGAAGAGTGAGCCACGGCGCCGAGTGGCCGCTGGTCCTGGTCGACCCGATTGACGGCAGCTTGAACGCCAAGCAGGGCGTGCCGCTCTACGCCGTCATGCTCGCACTCCTCGAGGGTCCCCGGCTGGGCGACGCGCAGGCGGGTTACGTGCTCAACGTCGCCACGGGCGAGGCATTCGCCGGTATCCGGGGCGGTGGCTTCTTCCGGAACGGCCGGCCGGTGCGCTCCCTGCAGGTTCAGCAAGGACGGCGCGACTTCGAGGTGCTGGCGCTCGAGAGCTCTCCGCGCTCCGTGCTCCGGGCTCGGGCCCTGCTCGAACGGGCGTCCAAACTCCGCCTCCTGGGCTCGATGGCGCTCTCGATCGTCCACGTCGCCACCGGCGGCATCGACGTTTTCGCCGCTCCCTTCCACGCCCGCGCCCTCGACATGTCGGCGAGCTTGCTCATGCTCAGGGAGGCAGGCGGGGTGGCGACCGACTGCGAAGGCGGCGACGTCTGGCACGTGGAGGCGAGCCTGGACTCGCGCACGAACCTCCTCTGCGCGCTCGATCCCGGTCTCCACCGCACGGCCCTGGACGCGCTCGCCCGCGGATGAGCTTCGGTCCCGACTCGACGGTCTTCGTCCTCCTCTCGTTCGAGGGCCCCGACGCCTACAGCCAGGCCGGCGGTCTTGGCGTGCGGATGAAGGAGCTGTCGCGCGCCCTCGCCGAATCCGGCTACGAGACACACCTGTTCTTCGTGGGCGATCCGGACCTGCCGGGCCTCGAGAGCCAGGCCGCCGGCCGGCTCACGCTCCATCGCTGGGGCCAGTGGATCTCCAAGAGCTTTCGAGGCGGCGTGTACGAGGGCGAGGAGCAGAAGATCGCCGACTGGAACCGAAGCCTGCCGCCCGCCCTCCTGGACGACGTCTTCGCGCCCGCCGTTCGTGCGGGCAAGCGCGTCGTGGTTCTGGGCGAGGAGTGGCAGACCGCGCACTCGATGACGCAGATCGCCGACGCGGTCTTCTACCGTGGCTTGCGCGATCACGTCGTGATCCTCTGGAACGCCAACAACGTGTTTGGGTTTGACCGCATCGACTGGCCGGCGCTGCAGGGCGCCGCCACCGTGACCACGGTCAGCCGGTACATGAAGCACCTGATGTGGCAGGAGGGCGTCAATCCGATCGTGATTCCCAACGGGATTCCGAAGAGCGCCCTCGCCGATCCGCCAATGGAAGGTGTGCGGGACATGCGGGTGGCGGCGGGCGCCGACCTGCTCTGCTTCAAGATCGGCCGCTTCGACCCGGACAAGCGCTGGCTGATGGCGATCACGACGCTGGGTCTTCTCAAGCGGCAGGGGCTCCGAGTACGGCTGCTGATGCGTGGCGGCCGGGAGCCGCACGGGGCCGACGTGGTCGCGCATGCGGCAACCCACGGCCTGGCGGTCGAGGACGCCCGCGCCCCGCGCGACGCCGGTGGACTGGCAAAGCTCTTCCGCAACCATCCCCGAGCCGACGTCATCAACCTCGTCTCCTTCCTGCCCGAGGAGTTGCTGGGCACGATCTACGCGGGTGCCGACGCGGTCCTGGCGAACTCCGGCCATGAGCCCTTCGGGCTGGTTGGTCTCGAGGTGATGGCGGCGGGGGGTCTGGCGGTCACCGGATCGACTGGCGAGGACTACGCGGAGCCCTTCCGCAACGCGGTCGTGATCGAGACCGCCGACCCGCTCGAGCTTGTCGCGGGACTCCGGCACGTGCACGCGCACCCGGACTGGGCGGACCAGCTGCGCCGGCAGGGCCACAAAACCGCCCAGTGGTTCACCTGGGACCGCGTGATCGAACAGCTCCTCTACTGGGTCGACCTGGCCCACGCCCGTAACGCGGGCCTCCACTAGCGCCCCAGGCGTGCA
>CAZXGB010000221.1:0-4237 GCA_964640005.1 uncultured Actinomycetes bacterium
CGTCTACGACGTGGCGACCGGCCGGCTGAACGAGGTCAAGGCTTAGACCTCCTCCTGCTCGGCGGCTCGTGCCGGAGAAACTGAGGAGCGCCGTTGCCTTTCTCGGCACGGCGCTCCTCGATCGACGCTGGAACCGACCAACACTCAGGCGGCGGCGGCCTGCCGCTCGTCGGCGACGACCGCACCGTCGTGCAGGCGAACTATTCGGTCGGTGTGCGCTGCCAGCTCGAGATCGTGCGTGACGATCACGAAGGTGATGCCCTCTTCGCGATTCAAGGACCGCATGAGGCTCAACAGCTCGTCCGAGGTCTGGCTGTCGACGGCACCAGTGGGCTCGTCGGCGAGCACCAGCGCCGGCCGGTTGACGAGCGCTCGGGCGATCGCCACCCTCTGCTGCTGACCGCCCGAGAGCTCGTCCGGGCGGTGGTTCAGGCGGTCGCCCAGCCCCACCAGCTCAAGCAGGCGAGCGGCGTTCCGTCGCGCCTCGCTGCGATCGCCGCCGGCGTAGCGGCTGGCCAGGAGCACGTTCTCAGTCACGGTCAGCGCCGGCAGCAGGTTGTACTCCTGAAAGACGAAGCCGATGCGGCGGCTGCGGAGGTCCGCCCGCCGGCCCTCGCTCAGGCGAGCGGTGTCGGTCCCGTCGATCATTACCGTGCCCGACGTCGGGCGGAGCAGGAGGCCCGCCACGTCGAGAAGCGAGGTCTTGCCGCTGCCCGAGCGGCCGACGATCGAGACGAACTCCCCGGTTTCGATTGATAGGCTGACGCCCGCCAGCGCGGTGACCGTCGCCGCTCCCTGCCGGTACTGCTTGACCAGGTCGACGAGTTCGATGCTGTTCATCGTCTTTTCTCCTTATGGATGGATTGCCGGATTAGTGACTGCGGAGGGCGGTTACGGGGTCGAGCCGCGCCGCGCGATAGGCAGGGAACACGCCGGCCACCGCGGCCATGGCGACCGCGAAGCCAAGGGCCAGTGCGGTCAGCCGCGGCGTGACCAGGAAGATGTCCAGGTTCTGGGCGGCGCCGGCCCGGTTGACCAGGGTGACCAGGACGAGGCCGAGCGCGTAGCCGGCGGCGCCGCCGACGCCGCCGATGGTCATGGCTTCGAGCAGGTAGTCGCGCATGATCGTCCCAGTGCGCGCTCCGAGCGCCTTCTTGAGCCCGATCTCGCGCACGCGCTCACCGACCGCCATCAGCATCGTGTTCACGACCGACAGCCCGCCGATCACCAGAGCCAGCAGGGCGGCGCCGGTCGTCACCGCGGTGAAGGTCGTGCTCGTGGACTTGAACGTCGCCACCATGTCCGAGGGCTTCTGCGCCTGGACGCCTGCCACCTCGGCGTTGATCCGGGCCGCGATCTTGTCGAGCTCGGCCAGCGAAGTGCCTTTGGCCGGGTAGACGGTGAAGCCCATCGCCACGGTGCTTACGTCAACCGCCTTCCTGACAGGCTCGGGAAGCGTGTCGGCGAGGAGCATCCGAGAGTCAGCCGTCCCGATGACGGCCATGCTGTCGTAGATGTTGCCGGTCTTCTTCATTACGCCGACAACCTGGAAGGGGTGCGTCACAAAGCCGGGCTTGGCGTCCTTGGGCGGAACCGGCAGGTCAATGGTGCTGCCCACCGTCTTGCCGTACTCGCTTACGAGGCCGGCGCCGAGGACGACCTCGCCTCGCTCGTCCGAGCCGAGGTCACGCCCGAGCGCGACCGGCATCGCCGGTGCTCCATAAGCCTCGGCGCCCGGGCGCTCGGCGGTGATCATGTCGGGCGGGCCCATCTTGATCTGATCTCCGCTCGGCGCCAGGCTGAACGAGTAGTTCGGATAGACCTTTGCCACGCCTTCGACGCGCGCCAATTCGCCGGCCTTACTGAGAGGCAGGAGCGTGCCCTGCTGTTCGGGCGGGGGACCGACAGCAACGCTGGTCCCCGCGTACTGGACACCGGTGCCGAGCAGCGAGTTGAAGTGCTCGGCCATCGAGCCCATCGTCGTCAGCGCAAAGATGCCGATCACGATCCCGGAGATCGTCAAGATCGAACGGACTTTGCGCCGCAGCAGGTTGCGGAAGGTTTCGGTCATGTGATTTCTCCTGTCGCTGAGCTGGCGGGTTACCGCCGCGGCACGGAGCTTCCCCTGTCGAGCTCGTAACCGTCGTCGGCGCTGGGGCGGATTCTTGGCGTCCGACTCAGGGAGTACGCGCCTACTCCACTGGGTGGACGACGCGCGGCAAAGGCTGGGCTAGGATCGCCGGCGTGAGAAGCGGATTCGGCCCGTTCTGGCGCCGCTGGTGGCGGTCACTCGCCATCGGTGCGTTCGTTGAGCTCGTGGTCTGGGGCGGGACCGTCGTGTCTCCCAACACTCACCGGGGCCGTCACGGCGACACGCTGGCAGCCGTCATGATTCTTTCGGCGGCGACGATGGTGGTCTTTGCGCGCCGCTGGCCGGTCCCAGCCTTGGCTGTCTCGCTGGCCGGCACCGGCGCCTACTTCGCGCTCGGCTACGCGACCGACACCTCGTTCTTCATCGGGTTGGCGGTCACCGCCTACCGCTCGGCTAGCGCAGGCGGGCGCCGCCGGAGCGCGCTGTTCGCGGCCGCCACGGTGGCCGTCTTCGTCGGGTCGTCGTTAGCCGGGCAGACGCTCAACGCCAACGACGGGGTTTGGGTCAGCGTGATAGTCGTGGCCGCGCTGCTCGCGGGACAGGTGGCGGCCGAGCTGGGCGCCCGGGCCGAGCGCCAGGCCGCGAAGGCACACGAAGAGGAGGCGAGCCGCCGGCTGGCCGAAGAGCGTCTGCGGATCGCACGCGACCTCCACGATGTTGTCTCGCACTCGATGGCGGTGATCAACGTCCAGGCAGGGGTCGCCGCCCACGTGATCGACGACCACCCGGAGCAGGCCAAGCAGGCGCTGCTGACAATCAAGTCGACGAGCCAGACCGCTATGCGCGACCTGCGCGCCATCCTCGGCTTGATGCGTGAGTCCGGTGAGCCGGAGCCGCTCCTTCCCGCGCCCGGCCTCAGTGAGATTGACGCCCTTGTCGACCGGGTGCGGCGCTCGGGGGTGCACGTCGAGCTGGATATGGACCGACCGGCGGATGTTGCCACGCCGGGGGCTGCGCTGACGGCCTACCGCATCATCCAGGAGGCGCTGACCAACGTGGTTCGCCATGCGCCCGGAGCCAGCGCTCAGGTCAGGGTCCGGCTCACACCGGAAGCGATCGTGGTCGATGTCGAGAACGACGGTGAAGGCAGGGCGGCGCCGGAGCAGGTCGGAGCCGGCCACGGTCTGGCCGGGATGCGCGAGCGGGTCCGTGCTGCGGGCGGCTCGTTCGACGCCGGACCCAAGGCGCAAGGCGGGTTCAGCGTCCACGCCACGCTGCCGGTGACCGGCGCGTGACCCGGGTCCTCATCGCCGATGATCAGACGCTCCTCCGCGCCGGCTTTCGCGTGCTCCTGGAGACTGCCCCCGACCTCGACGTCGCAGGGGAAGCCGCCAACGGCGAGGAGGCGGTGGTGTTGGCGCGCGCGCAGCGGCCCGACGTCGTCCTGATGGACATCCGGATGCCCGTGCTCGACGGCATCCAGGCCACTTTGCGTATCGCCAGCGATCCGGAGCTCGCGGGCGTGCACGTGCTCATCCTGACCACCTTCGAGGCCGACGAGTACGTCTTCGAGGCGCTTCGGGCGGGCGCGGCGGGATTTGTGCTCAAGGACATCGAGCCCCAAGACCTGCTCCGTGCGATCCGGGTGGTTGCCGCCGGCGACGCTCTCCTCGCGCCCTCGGTTACACGCCGGTTGATCTCCGCCTTCGCTTCGCGCCCGGTGACGTCGCGCGGGCAGCGCCGCGACATCTCGGAACTGACCGACCGTGAGCGAGAGGTGCTGGCGCTGGTCGGCCAGGGCAAGAGCAATGACGAGATTGCAGGCGAGCTGTTCGTGAGCGCCGCCACCGTCAAGACGCATGTCGGCCGGATCCTGTCCAAGCTGGAAGCGCGCGACCGCGCGCAGCTCGTCGTGGCGGCCTACGAGAGTGGGATCGTGGTCGCCGGGGGTTAGTGAATGGGTCGCCCCCTCGCTGCTGCGCGGAGCCTCACCCCGCGAGCGGCGGGCGGATGTAGGTTGGGGCCATGAGAGTTGCGATCGTCGGTACAGGCAAGATGGGCTCCGCCATCGCTCACCGGCTAAGCCAGCGGGGGGTCGAGGTGGTGCTCTGGGACCGAACCCGCGAAAAGGCGGCGAGCCTCGGC
>CAZXGB010000222.1:0-4203 GCA_964640005.1 uncultured Actinomycetes bacterium
TAACGAGACAATTCGGGGCGCCGGCTGCGTATGGCGTTCTGGGAGTTGGCCTCGTCCTCCTGGCCATGTACGCCCTCGCCGCGGGCCGCAGCACCATCAACCCCCTCCACGGCGCCAAGTACGAAGAGGCCATGCGAGTGCCGGAGGCTGCGGGGCTCAACGGCAACGGCGCCGTCCCCCCGCCGGTGGTTCAGTCCAACGGGTCGGCACCCCCCGTTGAAGGGCCCCGGAGCACTGAGCCCGCGGCTGAGGCCAAGTCCTAACCCGGCCCGAACGGACGGCTCCCATCGTCATACTGCCCTCCGATGCGTAACGTCCGTTCGAGCCCGCGTTCGGGCGAAGAATCAAACGAACGGGAGATCGAACCGGTCGTGCAGGCCGTCCCTGTGGCGGCGGTGACCATAGCGCCGCGCATGGATCCAAAGCGCCGGCGGCGCTACACGCAGATCGCCTTCGGGCTCGCCGCCCTGCTCGTGACGCTCGTCGTGCTCTTCCTGCTCCGGGACTTCCTCGGCGCGTTCGTGCTCGGGTCCGCGATCGCCTTCCTGATCCAGCCCGCGGTGGCGCGGCTGCACGCCCTCGGCGTCCCTCGCCCCATCGGGATCACGCTCGTCTTCGTCGTCATCATCGTCGCGCTGGGCGGCCTCGTCCTCCTGATCGTCCCGCTTGGCGTCAGCGAGGTGAACCAGCTCCAGGTCCAGGCGCCCGGCCTTGCGGCTGCGGCGCAGCAAAAGCTAAACGGCCTCCAGCCGATCCAGGTCTTCGGGATCAACGTTGATCTGAAAGCGATGACCCAGGCGATCAACTCCCACCTCCGCGAATATCTGCTCGGGCAGTTCGGCAACGCGGTGACGATCGGCCTGACGGCGCTCACCACACTGCTGCAGCTGCTGCTGATGTTCATCGTGGCCTTCCTCATGGCGGTCGAGGCGCCGGCTGTGCGCCGCGACCTGCGTCGCATCGTGCCGAGCGACTATCGCGGCGACTTCGACCAGATCTGGCGCAAGGTCCGGAAGATGCTGTACGGCTACATCCGCGGCCAGCTGATCGTCGCCGCTCTGATCGGGCTGTGCAGCGGGGTGGCGTGCTGGGCGATCGGCCTGCCCGATCCGGTGGCCCTTGGCCTGATCGCCGGGACGACGGCCCTGATTCCCTACCTCGGGCCGTTCATCGGCGCCGTGCCGGCAGTCCTCGTCGGTCTCGCCCAAGAACCAAGCAAGGCTCTGCTCGTGGGTCTGCTGTACCTGCTGATCAGCAACGTCATCCTGAACTTCGTGTATCCCAAGGTCGTCGGCGACGCCGTGCGCCTGCCGCCGCTGCTGGTGATCGTCGCCCTGATCGCGGGCTTCAGCTGGGGCGGAATCCTCGGCATGTTCGTGGCCGTTCCGATTGCGGCGACTCTGCGCATCCTCTTCGAGCACATCTATCCCCGGCTCTACGGAACCCCCGCTTGAAGATCGCGATCTTCTCCGACATACATGCCAACTGGCAGGCGCTCGAGGCCGTGTTGCGCGACTGTCCGCCCGTGGATGAGACGCTGTGCCTGGGGGACGTCGTCGGGTACGGCGCGGACCCGAAGCGCTGCGTCGACGAGGTGATCAAGCGACGGTGGCTGACCCTGGTAGGAAACCACGATCGGGCCTGCACCGATCCCGAGATACTCGAGTGGTTCAACGAAGACGCCGCCTCAGTGGTGCGTTGGACAATCGATGTCATTGGCGACGACCGCCTCGAATGGTTGCGGGGCTTACCGGACAGCCATGTCGAACATAACGTCTTGATGGTTCACGCCAGCCCGCGCGACCACATCTACGAGTACGTCCTCGACACCGCGGTCGCGCATGTCAACCTGGAGCTGCTGGACGGTGGCGTGTGCTTCCACGGCCACACCCACGTGCCAGGGATCTTCAGCATGAACAGCGACACGGTCATTCACGAGTACCGCGTGGACACATTTGCGATGAGGGGCCCCGCGCTGGTCAATCCAGGCAGCGTCGGCCAGCCGCGCGACGGTCTGCCCACCGCGAGCTACGGAATCTGGGACGTCGATGCCGCAACCTTCGAGTTCCGGCGCGTGAAGTACGACATCAAGGGCGCGCAGCGCGCGATCAGGAAGGCCAGGCTGCCGGAACGTTTCGCTCTTCGTCTCGAAACCGGCCGATGAGCACGCCTCGTGCCGCACGTCTGCTCAGGCTTGCCTACGCCGGTGCCGCGGGCGCGGGAGTGGGCTCGCTGATCTTCTGGATCATCTCCTGGTTCAGCTTCGTACGCGGCAATCTGCGCGGCCCTGACTTCTTCAATTTCTACGCCGCCGCATGGATCTACCTTCGCCACGGGGCGGGCCTCGTGTACGACATGCCCACCCAGCGCGCGGTGGAGCTCCAGGTCACGGGCGCCGACCCGGGCCGGTTCATCCTCCTGCCCTATTTCCATCCCCCCTACTACACGCTGCTCATCTCGCCGCTGGCCCTCCTCGATTACCGGCCCGCCTACTACCTGATGGCCGCGATCAACGTCGTCCTGTTGGCCGCGTTGATCGCGATCCTCGTGCGCACCAGCGTCACGATCAAAGGCCGGGCGGCGCTCGTCGCCGCACCCTTGGTGGCCGGCTTCTTTCCGATCTTCGTCACGGTGCTCCAGGGACAGTCGGACCTTGTCGTACTGGTCCCGCTCTCGGCGGCCTACGCGGCGTGGGCGCGCAGCCGCTATAGATGGGCCGGTGCGCTGTCAGCGCTCGCTCTGACCAAGCCGCAGCTGGTGGTGCTGATTCCGTTCCTCTTCCTCGCGCGGCGTGCGTGGCGAGCGCTGGGAACGTTTGCGGCGGTCGTGCTGGGCCTTGGGCTGGTCTCGCTCGCGGGCTTCGGATTTGGTCCGCTCTTCACCTATCTGAAGATCGTGGCGGTGTGGGCTGTGACAGGCCGCCTGCCGACCACAGCCGGCCTCATCTTCACCGACCCCGCGCTTTACTCGTTACGCAACCTCCTCGAGTCCATCCCGGGCAACGGGAAGGTGATCGGGCTCTTGATCCTGGTTCTGCTCCTGGCCTTCGTGGCGCTTTCGCTGAGCTGGCGGCCAGACGTGCCGCGGCTCGATTTCGCCCTGGCCATCGCGGCGTCCATCGTCCTCAGCCCACACCAGAACGTGCACGATCTGGCGCTGCTCGTCATCCCGGGCTTTGCGGTGGCCGACCTTGCCCTCGCGGGAGTGCTGCGCTGGCCGCGGGCTGCGGCGGCCGTCCTGCTCTTCGCCTACGCCGCGATCAACATGACGCTCGCGATCAACTTCTGGTCGGCGGCCGTCGGCGCCATCGTCCTGGCGGGGTACCTGATGATCGAGCGCATGGCGGTGCAACCCGAGCCCATCCCGCTTCCCGACCTCGAGTGGAGCGGACCGCGGCCGCATCGGGTGATCGTTTTGCCCGCGTACCGCGCGGCCAAGACGCTGGTCGAGGTCGTCGGCGACATTCCCCGAGGCCACGCCGACCGGATCCTGCTCGTCGACGACGCCAGCGCCGACGCGACCGTCAGCGTGGCGACCGCGCTCAACCTGGATGTGATCCGGCACCGGCGAAACCTGGGGTATGGGGGAAACCAGAAGACGTGCTACCGCCAGGCACTGGCCATGGGCGCGGACGTCGTGGTGATGCTGCATCCAGACGGCCAGTACGACCCGGCCATCATCCCCAACCTGTGCCGCGTGATCGAGAGCGGGGAGGCGGACATCGTGCTCGGCTCGCGCTGGCTCGGACTGGACCCGGCCAAGGCCGGAATGCCCTGGTGGAAGCGGATCGGCAACCGGTTTCTGACCTCGACCGAGAATCGCGTGCTCGGCCTCAAGCTGTCCGAGTATCACACCGGGTATCGCGCGTACTCCCGCCGCTTTCTGCAGGCGATCCCGTTCCTCGAGAACAGCAACGACTTCGTGTTCGACACGCAGGTCTTGATCCAGGCCGCGACCTTCGGCTTCAAGATCGGAGAGGTGCCGGCGATCGGGCGGTACCACGAGGACGCGAGCTCGGTGAGCTTCAGGACGTCGACGGTTTACGGTCTCGAGACGCTGGCCGCCCTGCTGCGCTACGTCCTGCACCGCGCGGGGTTTCGCTGCGCGTGGCTCGAGCCGGCGTCACATCCCGACGAACAGTCGCTTGGTGTAGGCCAGGTACCCCACCACAGCCAGGTTTAGCGCGAGCGCGACGACCTTAAC
>CAZXGB010000223.1:0-4181 GCA_964640005.1 uncultured Actinomycetes bacterium
ACGGTTTTGAAGACCGCGGAAGGCACCAGCCCCCGTACATCCCCACGGCCACTGATCGTAGCCCCCTCCGGCCGACCGAGCTGCTCAGCCCTCGGTCGGTGGAGCCTCCGCCTCCAGCGCCTCGCGCACGGATCGGATCAGCGCCGCCGCGGCATCCGGTCCGCCGTCGCCGCCCGCCGCCTGGAACCGCTCGACGGCGACCCCGGCCAGATAGGAGGCCAAGGGCGCGAAGCGCCGCTCCTGGGTGTGGGCGGCGACCCGGGCCAGCTCGAGCAGTTCGGCCGCGATGTCCCCCGTCAGCGTCGGAGCGGAAATCGGCGCCCCTCGCGCCTCGGAGGCGTCCGCGAATCGCTGCCCGAGTGCTTCGAACCAGGCGTTCAGAGCAGCGCCTCGAGCTTCTGCCTGAGATCGTTCTTCAGGTTCGACCGATACCCGATCGTGCGGTCGGCCGGCCGGCCACCCTTGAAGATGATCAGGGTCGGGATGGACATGATCCCGAGCGTGCTCGGCGTCTGCGGGTTGGCGTCGATGTCCATCTTCAACACCCGCACACGATCCCCGAGCTCGGTTTGCAGCTCCTCGACGACGGGCGCGATCATCCGGCAGGGCGCGCACCAAGCGGCCCAGAAGTCGACCAGCACGGGCTGCTCGGCCTTGAGAACGTCGCTCTCGAACGAGGAGTCGGTGACCGAACCGACCGCGCCCACAGCGGTGAGTTTAGTCGGTCGCGGACGCGGCTTTGTCGGTTGAGCCAGCATCCGCCTTCGGGCTGGCCTCGGGCTTCTTTTCGGACGAACCATTGGGAGCGGATTCGCCCTTGGACGCACGGTAGTCGGTCGAGTAGAAACCGCTGCCCTTGAAGAGAACGCCGGCGGGGAAGATCTGGCGCCGGAGCGCCTCTTTGCCGCAGGCGGTGCATACCCGCAGCGGGGCGTCGGACATCTTCTGGAACGCCTCCAGTTCGTGACCGCAGCTGTCGCACTTGTATCCGTAGGTCGGCATGTGTTTGTTCTTTAACTCCGAAGCTCGGTATTTGGGTCAAGCCGGTGGAACACCATCCCCGACGGCGGTTTGGGGTCGAAGAAGGTGGTCTTCTGCGGCATCGTCATACCCTCGCGCGCCTTCGCCAAAACGACTGGCATGTCCGGAGGCGCCAGGAAGAAGGCCGACACCGCCCGACCCTCGTCCACCGCCGCCTTCGCCTCCTGCGCGTCGCGCGTGTACGAGAGGAAGTCCTCCGGGTTGCGCCTGCCGAGCACAGTGTCGATGACCTGCCGGTGCAGCTCGACGACGGGCACCTCGCCGTCCTCGAACTCGATCACCTGGTACTTGCCGTTGGCATAGACCCCAGCCGCGACTCGTCCCTGGAGCGCGGCCAGCATTTCCGACAGGGAACCGACCTCGACGCCGCCGGTCACGGTGACGCCGGCCTTGAGCATCCGGTGGGTGGGCAGGACGACCAGGCCCGGGTCACCAAGGTCGGTCAGCAATGCGAGTGTGAACCTCGAGGCGGCATCGGGCGAGGCCGCGATCTCCTGTGAATAGGCGAGCGTCGTCTCGTAACGGTGGTGTCCATCCGCGATCAGGACGGGCTGTTCGCGCAAGGCGGAGGAGGCGCGGGCGACCCACTGCGCATCGGTCACGGTCCACCAGCGGTGCATGTGGCCGGCAGGAAACTCGAACTCCAGCTCGGCTGGCTTGGCCAGACCCTCGTCCACCAATCCCGGCAGCCCGTTCTGGGTGCCGTCGTAGAGGAACCAGAGCGGCTCCAGGCTCCACCCGGTCGCGCGAAGGAGAGCCAGCCGGTCTTCCTTCGGGCCCCGGTGGGTCCGCTCGTGCGGCAGCACCACCCCCGCCTCATATGGCTCCAACCGCAGCGCTGCGACCACGTCCCGCCGCACGTGTGAGCCCCAGCGAATCTCGTGGAGGTACATCGCGGGCTCGTCATGCCGGAGCACGCCTTCGCGCTCCCACGCGCCGAGCTTCCGTGCCGCCCCCGCGTAGTCGCTGTCCGGGCGAGTCAAGTGGACGACGTTGTAGGGCGAGCGCTGCTTGTACTGGGCGACCTGCTCGTCGCTCAGCACGTCGTAGGGCGGCGCGAGCACATCGCCCAGCGCGACGCGCGCGGCGTCGTACCGGGTGCCCGGGAAGGCACGGATATCGGCCATCGAGCGGGCTAGACGGCCAGCGGCGCCTGCGACGACTCTGTGAGCTCCCGCCCGGCGGCGCCCACGCCCGAGCCGTCGTTGGGCCGGATGTCGAGCTCCTCGAGCGCCTGCTCCATCGCCCAGAGCACCTGCACCAGGTCGCCGCCACTGACGGCGCCCAGGTGGCCGACTCGGATGATCTGGCCCTCTGCCTTGCCCTGGCCGCCGGCGATCACCACGCCGAACTTCTCGCGCAGCAGCTTGCGGTAGGTCTTGATGTCCACGCCCTCGGGCGGCCGGGCCGCGGTCACCGTCGCCGAACGGAAGCCGGGCGCCGCATAGAGCTGGAAGCCGATCGCCTCGAGGCCCGCCGCGCAGGCGTCGGCGATCTCCCGGTGGCGCCGGTACACGTTGTCCAGCCCCTCCTCGAGCAGCATTCGGATCCCTTCACGGACGCCGTAGAGCACTCCCACGGCCGGCGTCCACGGCGTCGAGCCCTTGGGCGCGAACTTCCGAGCCTGCTCGTAATCGAAGTAATAGCGCGGCGACCGGGCCTGCGCCTGGCGCTCCCAGGCCGCCTCGCTGACCGTGGCGAAAGCGATGCCGGGCGGCGCCATCCAGCCCTTCTGGCTGGCCGACACGCAGACGTCGATCCCCAGCCGGTCGACGTCGACCTGCATGGAGCTCACACTGGAGACGCCGTCGACCAGCGCCAGGCGGCCGGCATCCTTGACCGCCCGGACCAGCTCTTCGAGCGGGTTGGTCAGGCCGGTCGAGGTCTCGTTGTGCGTCAACAGCACGATTCCGGCGTCGGGGTGCTGATCGAGCAGCTGCCGCAGGTCGGCCGCCTCCGCCGGTTGCCCCCACTCCACCTCGTAGCTGATCACCTCGGCGCCGTAGGCCTGAGCGATCGAGCGGAAGCGTTCGCCGAAGTTGCCGACGACGACGCAGAGCACCTTGTCGCCGGGCGAGACCAGGTTGGCGATCGCCGACTCCAGCCCGCCCGTTCCCGAGGACGTGAGGACCAGGACGTCCTTCTCAGTCCCGAAGACCCGCTTAGCCCCCGCCGCGACTTCGCCGAGCAGGTCCGCAAATTCCGGGCCCCGGTGGTCGATCATGGGCGCGCTCATGGCCCTGGTCACCCGCTCTGGGAGCGGGGTGGGGCCGGGGACGCGGAGCTGGGGCTGGAAGATCATCGATGGTGCCTCCTCAGGCTTGGGGGGTTACCGAGAGATGTCTGCCGTGTAGGGCAAAAGTGCGATCTGGCGCGCGCGCTCCAGGGCATCCGTCAGCGCTCGCTGGTGCTTCGCGCAAGTGCCGGTCAGACGCCGGGGCAGGATCTTGCCCCGTTCGGAGACGAACCGGCGAAGCCGGCCGACCTCCTTGTAGTCGATCCAGTCGACTTTCTCAACGCAGAACTGACAAACCTTGCGGCTGGACCGCTTCGGCTTGCCTTCGCGCATGCGTACTGCCATTTGT
Organism: uncultured Actinomycetes bacterium; assembly: GCA_964640005.1. Taxonomy (GTDB): domain Bacteria; phylum Chloroflexota; class Dormibacteria; order Dormibacterales; family Dormibacteraceae; genus CAZHAC01. The sequence goes on from CAZXGB010000223.1 coordinate 3,627, forward strand.
GTTGGTTGCTCCTAAAAGGGAATGTCGTCGGGGTCGACGTCGCGGGGGCCAGATTCCTCCAGCGCCGGCACGTCTTCGCCGGTGCCGTAGCCGCGGCCGCCGCCCGCAGCCGCGCCGCCCTCCCCCCGAGTGTCGAGGAACTGGACATCGTTGGCCACGATCTCGGTGGCCTTTCGCTTCTGGCCGTCCTGGCCCTCCCAGGACCGGGTTTGGATGCGGCCCTCGACGTAGACCATCGAGCCCTTCTTCAGGTACTGGGCCACGAGCTCGGCCAGGTTCCGCTTGCCGATGTTCCAGCAGACGATGTTGTGGTAGTCGGTGTACTCTCGCCGGTCACCGTCCGGGCCGGATGCATAGCGATTGGTGGCGATCGAGAAGCTCGTCACCGGCTGGCCGCTCGGTGTGTAGCGCATCTCGGGATCCCTTGTGAGGCGGCCGATCAACTCGGCTCGATTCAGGCTCATCCCTCAGCTTCCTCCACGGGCTGTGGCGCGACCGCGGCCGCCGGCGCCTCGGCGGTGGCGGCAGCTGCCGCCGGCTGTGGCTGCTCACGCG
>CAZXGB010000224.1:0-4160 GCA_964640005.1 uncultured Actinomycetes bacterium
AGGGATTCGAACCCCCGGTGGCTTGCGCCACGCCTGTTTTCAAGACAGGTGCCATCAACCGGACTCGGCCATCCCTCCGGGCGGCTCCGAGTTTACAAACTGTCCCCAGGCGGGGCCGTGTCAAACAATCCGTTACCAGAGCGACTCGACAGCCGTTACTCTCGCAGGCGCAGGAGGGCCTTGAAGATGGAAGAGACCCTGGACCTGGAGCAGCGGCGCTCCCCCTGGCAGACGGTGGTCGCCGTCGCCGTCATCGTCCTCACTCTTGCAGCGGTGTTCGGCTTGGTCGCCTATCGCTACTACGGCTCCCAGCCCCACCGCATGACAGGCAGCGTAGTTGGCAGCGTCCAGGTCGCACCGGGCCTCAACGTCAAGTGCTCACTTCCAGTGAGCGCGTACGGCCGCACGGCCGCGATGATCAGCTTGCCGGACGGCGCGGTCACCGTCGACAAGTCGGTGGCACCCGACGGCTGGGGCAAGGGCGTCGGCGCTTACAGCTTCGACGCGCCTCTGCAGAAATGGGTCCCGGTGCAGCGCCCGGCGGTGTCTCCCGACGGTCGGTACTACGCCTTCTCGACCTCCACGACGGGCGTCCCGGGCGAGCCCCCCACGGCCGACCTGCGCATTCGCGATATCTCCAGCGGCAAGGACCGGACCGCCTGGAAAGGCCAGGGCAATGCGAATGTCATCGGCTGGTCGGGCAGCACGGTCTACTTCGTTCTGCAGGGGACGTTCATGACCTACGGGGCGCCTGCATCTACTCCGGAAGTGTGGGCGGCCGATTCCGGAGGCGGCAACGCCCGTCGCGTCGGCCCCAATCCGCCCCCGCCGGCGCCCGAGCCCGGCAAGCCGGCGATCAACATGTTCGGCGGCTTCGGCTACATCGGCGGCGGTGCGGCGTGGACCGTGACCACGAGCAAGGTCCCGCAGCCCCCGGCCGAGGGCAGCCAGCTGATCAAGCCGATGGTGGGCGGGCCGGACACGATCCTCCGGATGGACCTCGGTACCGGCGCGCTCAGCAGTTGGTACACCGCCCCCGACGGCAAACTGGTCGGCCTGGCCGGCCTCGACAACCAGGGCCGTCCGATCATCACCGAGAACGACTTCAGCTTCAAGGTCGCCACAACCCCGCCCTCGCCCGGCTTCATGCCGCCGCCGCCCAGCTACTTCATCCTCACCGGCAAGGGACAGGCCTCCCCGCTCGCGACCCCCGACAAGACCTTCGCGCTCGGATCTCTGTCGTCGGACAGCCACGGGACCTGGTTCACCACACCTGGTCAGATCTGGCTACTCAGCTCGGGTAAGTTCACCAAGGTCGCAGACGTGCCCGACCAGCTCTTCCCCGCCCCCACCCCGCCGCCCGGGACCGTGATTCCAGCCAAACAGGCCAGCATGGCCATGCTCCAGGTTCCGGTGCCGAAGGGCCCCTACCTCCAGATCGCGGGAGCCTGCGCTTAACAGGCTGTTAGGCGGGAGTGATCTCCTCGCGGCCGCCCATGTAGGGGCGCAGGACCTCGGGGACGATCACAGTCCCCTCGGCTGTTTGGTAGTTCTCGACCACGCACGTCCACGTCCGCAGCAGAGCGAGGCCGCTGCCGTTGATGGTGTGGACGTGCCGCGGGGGCTCGCCCGGCGCCGGGCGGTAGCGCAGGTTGGCCCGGCGGGCCTGGAAGTCGTTGAACACCGAGCACGAGGACACCTCGAGCCACTGCTCGATCCCGGGCGCCCAGGCCTCCAGGTCGTACTTCTTGTACTGCGCGAAGCCCATGTCGCCCGTGCACATCAGCTTGACGCGATAAGGCAGGCCGAGCCGGCGGAGCACCTCCTCGGCGTTTCGGGTCAGCGCCTCGAACTCCTCCATCGAGGTCTCCGGGGTCGTCAGTTTGACGAGCTCGACCTTCTCGAACTGGTGCTGCCGGATGTAGCCGCGCGTGTCCTTCCCGGCCGAGCCGGCCTCCGAGCGAAAGCACGGCGAGTAGGCGACGTATTTGAGGGGCAGCTGCGTGGAGTCCAGGATCTCCTCCCGGTGATAGTTGGTCACCGGGACCTCAGCGGTCGGGATCAGCCAGAGGTCGTAGTCCTCGATCTTGAAGGCGTCGGCGGCGAACTTTGGGAGGTTTGCAGTGCCGAACATAGCGGCGCTGTTGACCAGAAAGGGCGGCGCCACCTCACGGTAGCCATGCTCTCGTGTATGGACGTCGAGCATGAACTGGACCATCGCCCGGTTGAGGGCCGAGCCGGCGCCGCGCAGAAAGGCAAAGCGGGCTCCCGAGACGCGGGCCGCGCGCTCCAGGTCGAGGATGCCGAGTGACTCTCCCAGCTCGTAGTGGGGCTTTGGCGTGAAGCCGAATTCGCGCCTGGCGCCCTCCTCGCGCAGGACCACGTTGCCGCTCTCGTCGGGTGCAACAGGTACCGAGGGGTCGTAGACGTTGGGCACCAGGTAGAGCAGGCGATCCAGCTCTTCGCGGACCTGGTCGGCTCGCGCCATCAGGTCCTTAACGTCCTGTGAGAGCTGCTTCATTCGCGGCAGAAGAGACTGGTCCTTGCTCTGCGCGAACTGCCTGGACAGCTGGTTCTGCTCGGCGCGCGCGCTCTCAGCCTCGGTCTGCGCCTGCCGCCATTCGGCGTCCAGGCGCAGGATCTCGTCAATCGGTGCCGGCTCGCCTTTGTTGGCCGCGGCTTGCTTGACGAGATCCGGATTCTTCCGGATGAACTCCAGCGCCAGCACTTAGTGTCCCGCTCCGAAGGTCACTAGGAACGCTCCTTCAGCTGTGGAAAGAGGATCACGTCGCGGATCGCGTCCTGGTCGGTGAGCAGCATCACAAGGCGGTCGATGCCCACTCCGAGACCGCCCGTCGGCGGCATGCCGTGCTCGAGCGCGACGACGAAATCCTCGTCGAACATCATCGCCTCCTCGTCGCCGGCAGCGCGAGCAGCCGCCTGCCGCTCGAAGCGCTCGCGCTGGTCGATCGGGTCGGTGAGCTCTGTGAACGCGTTGGCGAACTCGATGCCGCCGACGATGAGCTCGAACCGCTCCACGAAGCGCGGGTCGTCCTCCCGGCGCCGGGCGAGGGGCGAGACCTCGATCGGGTAGTCGAGAACAAAGGTCGGCTCCCGGAGTTTGGGCTGAACCGCCTCCTCGAACGCTTCGTTGAGGGCCACACCGTAGAGCTCCCGGCCGGTCTCCTCCTTCACCAGATCGAACATCCGCGCCCGCCGGAAGGGCGGCTCGAGGACGATCTCCTCGCCCTTCCAGCTGGCCTTGAGCGGAGTATCCGCCGCCTCCGCCGCGGCGACGACGATCTGCTCGACCAGCCGCATCATGTCCTCGTAGGTCGCGTACGCCTGGTAGGCCTCGAGCATCGTGAACTCGGGGTTGTGGCGCGGCGAGAGACCCTCGTTGCGGAACATCCGGCCCAGCTCGTAGACGCGCTCGAGGCCGCCGACGACGAGCCGCTTCAGGTGCAGCTCGAGCGCGATCCGCAGGTAGAAATCGCGGTCGAGGACGTTGTAGTGCGTCACGAAGGGCTTGGCGTGGCCGCCGCCGGGAATGTCGTGAAGAACAGGTGTCTCGACCTCGATGAAGCCCTGCGTGTCAAGCAGCCGCCGAATCGCCTGGATGATCCGGGTCCGCTTGAGGAAGACCTCGCGCGACTGCGGATTCGAGATCAGGTCGAGGTAGCGCTGGCGGTAGCGCGTTTCGACGTCTTTGAGGCCGTGCCACTTCTCGGGCAGCGGCCGCAGCGACTTGGTGAGCAGCTCCACGCGATCCGCGTCGATGCTGATCTCACCCCGCCGTGTTTTGAAGACCGGGCCCTCGACGCCCACGATGTCGCCCAGGTCGAGCTCCAGGAAGTTGTCGTGGGCGGCGTCCCCAAGGTGATCGCGGCGGGCCACGATCTGGATCCGGCCGGAGCCGTCTTCGAGGTCGGCAAATGCCATGCCGCCCATTCCGCGGCGGCCGACCAGCCGGCCGGCCACGCGCACGGGCTCAGTGCGCTCAACGCCCTCGTTGAGCAGCGAGCGGGCTTCGCTGATGGTGTGCGTCCGCCGGAACTCACGGGCGTAGGTTTCGCGGCCTGCATCCCTCAGCCGGCGGAGTTTGTCGCGCCGGTCGCGCAGAACGGCGGGCAGGTCTGGATGAGGTTCTTCGTCGGGCA
>CAZXGB010000225.1:0-1752 GCA_964640005.1 uncultured Actinomycetes bacterium
ACGAGCTGGTCGCGACCTGGGGCAACCTCGTCCACCGGACGCTGGTCAACACCTATCGCAACTTCGAAGGCGCCGTGCCCGAGCCGGGCGAGCTGACCGACCAAGACGTGGCGATCACGACGGCCGTCAACGAGGCGCTGGAGCACGTGGGCAGCCTCCTCGGCCAGGCCCGCTTCCAGGTCGCGCTCAAGCACGCCATGAACCACGCCGGCCTCGTCAACCAGTATCTGGGCGCCGAGCAGCCGTGGCAGGTGATCAAAACCGACCGCCGGCGGGCGGCGACCATCCTCTACGTCGCCCTCCAGAACGTGAATACGCTGAAGACGATGCTGACGCCCTTCATGCCCTTCTCGAGCCAGCGGCTGCACGAGATGCTGGGCTACGAAGACGTGATCGCGCCCATGCCGGAGGTGCGTGAGGTGGGGGAGGGCTCGGATCGCCACCTGGTGATGGGCGACGGCTACCTCGAAACCGACCGCTGGCGGCCGGAGCGCCTGGAGCCCGGACGCCGGCTCCGGGAGCCCGAGCCGCTCTTCAAGAAGCTGGACGAGAAGGTGATCGACGAGGAGCTGCGGCGCATGGAGGGCGGCGGCGAGTAGCGGCGCCGGCCTGGTCGACACCCACATCCACCTCGACGAGCTGCCCGGCTGGCGGGAGGCGGTCGAGGAGGCGGTCGCGACCGGGGTCGACACCCTGATCGCGATGGGCGTCGACGTCTCCTCCAGCCGGGTCGGACTGGAGATGGCCGAGCAGCATCCGTCGGTCTGGGCCGCGGTGGGCCATCACCCGATGAACCACGAGCCGCCGGACCTCGACGGGCTGCGGGCCCTGGCCGCGCACTCCCGAGCCGTGGCGATCGGCGAGGTGGGCCTCGACCGCTCGGACGACGAGCACGTGGGCCCCTGGCCCGAGCAGCAGCGCTGGTTCGCCGATCTCTGCTCGCTGGCCGTCGAGCTCGACATGGCCGTTTGCGTCCACATCCGGGAGACGGCGCGTGAGGTGCACGACGAGCTGCGCAGGCACCCCGGCCTGCGCGGAGTCATTCACTACTGGTCTCTCGAGCCTGCCTGGGCGCGGCGGTTCCTCGACCTCGGGATGTTCATCTCCTTCGCCGGCACCGTGACCCGCTCCTCCAAGGAACACATCCGCGAGGTCGCCAGGCTGGTCCCCGAGGACCGCCTGTTGCTGGAGACGGACGCGCCCTGGGGAACCCCGCGCGGCCGCTCGGGGCCGATGCGGCCGGCCTGGATGGTCGACACCGCTCGGGCCGTGGCCGAGCTGCGGGGATGGTCGCTGGAGGAGCTGGCGGAAATCGAGCGCCGCAACGTCCGCGCCCTGTTCCCGAAGGTTTGGGGGTGAGCCGCATCCCCCCGAAGAAGGCCCTCGGCCAGAACTTCCTCAACGACGCCGGCCTCCTCGATCGAATCGCCGAGGAGGCGGGTATCGAGCCCGCGGACGAGGTCCTGGAGATCGGCGCCGGGCCCGGCGCCCTGACAAACGCCCTGGCCGGCCGCCCACGGCGCCTGGTCGCTATCGAGCTCGACCGGCGTCTCCTTCCCGACCTGCGGCGTAGGTTCGCGGATCGCCCGGAAGTCGAGGTCGTTGAGGGCGACATCTTGCATATGGACCTGCGAGAGCTGTTCCCGGAGGGCCGCGAAGTGGTGGTCGGGAATATTCCCTACTACCTCACGGGCGCTCTGCTGCCGCGGCTGCTGGACGAGCCGCCGCGGCCGCGCCGCGTCGTCCTGCTCG
>CAZXGB010000225.1:1852-4157 GCA_964640005.1 uncultured Actinomycetes bacterium
CTGCTGCCGCGGCTGCTGGACGAGCCGCCGCGGCCGCGCCGCGTCGTCCTGCTCGTACAGCGTGAGGTAGCCGAAAGGTGGACGGCGCCCACCTGCGAGAGCGTCGCCACCCTGGCTGTGAAGACCTTCACAGACGCGCGCCTCGCGTTCACGGTCCCCGCCTCGGCCTTCGATCCGCCACCGAAAGTCGAGTCCGCCCTGGTCGTTATGGACGTGCTCGACCTGCCCCGCGTGGCCGGCATCGATCTCAGGGCCTTCTTCGCATTCGCCGAAAGGGTCTTCCAGTTCCGGCGCAAGCAGCTCGGCTCGAGCCTGCCGCGGGTGACCGGCCGGCCCGCGGCCGAGGTCGCCGTCCGGTTGCGGGCGGCGGGCGTGGAGCCGGCCCGCAGACCCCAGGAGCTGACGGTCGCCGAGTGGGATGGGTTGTACCGGGCTTTGGCGGGGTAGGCTCCAGGTTGTGGCGGTGACCTCCGAAGCCGAACCGCGTCAAGGCTTCCGCTACATCCTCGCCCTCAGGGACTTCCGGCTCGTCTGGTTTGCCCAGCTTGCGGCCCAGCTGGCTGACAAGTTCCTGATGTTCTCGCTGATCATCCTCGCCTACGGCGTGTCCGGCGGCAGCACTCCGGTTGCCATCACCCTCCTCGCCTACACCGTCCCGGCGGTCGTGATTTCGCCGCTGGCCGGGGTCTTCGCGGACCGCCATCACCGCAAGGCGATCATGGTCTGGACGAACTTCGGCCGGGCTGGGCTAGTCGCCCTGATTCCGATCGCCTCGCTCTACCCGCCACTGCGTCATGACTTCCTGCACCTGCTGGTGATCACCTTCGCCTTCTCGGCGGTCGGCCAGCTCTTCAGCCCGGCCGAGGCGGCGGCGATCGGCAGCATCGTGCCCCGCCGGGCGCTGATCACCGCCAACTCAATGGTCCTGAGCACGATGGTGCTCACGCTTGTGCTCGGCGGAGCCCTGGCCCCGATCGTCTCTCGTATCGAGATCTACGCGCCCTACTGGCTGGCCACCGCCCTCTTCGCCGTGTCGGGCGTCCTCATCACCATGGCGCGCATCCCCTCCAACCAGCTCGTCGACACTTCCGGCCGCCATCCCTTCGCTCAGATGGTCCGGATGCTGAGAGACGGCGTCGAGACGCTGCGTGGATCGCCGGTGCTGCTGGTGAGCTTCATCGAGCTCTCGGTGGCGGTGCTCGTTATGTTCATGATGTTCACGCTGGCGCCCGCCTACGTGAGCCAGGTGGTCGGGATCCAGGCCCAGGACAGCTACATCATCCTGGTTCCGGCCACCCTCGGAGCCCTCCTCAGCGCGGCGGCGCTCGGTCAGTTCGGACGCCAGGTGAACAAGGCCTGGCTGCTCGTGGTCGCCCTTTGCTCGACCGGCGCCACGCTGGTCGTGCTCGCCGGCGGCCCGTTTGCGCTTCGCCACTTCGCCGACCTGCGCCAGAACGTGACAACGTTCACGGAAGCCTTTTCGCTGCTGCTCGGACTCGAGTTCGGGCTGCTCTTGATCCCAGGAGCGACCTACCTCATGGAGCACACCGAGGACCACGTCCGGGGGCGGATCTTCGCCCTCCTCTACATGGTCATCAACGGCGCTTCCGCGGTGCCCGTGCTGGCGGCGGCCGCGCTCTCCGACACGCTGGGTATCGACCGAGTCCTGGGCGGCCTCGGCGTGTTGCTCGCCCTCACCGGAGTCCTCACGGCAGGCGTCGCGCGCCGCGTCTTCGCCAGTACAGAACCGCCAGCACCGCCAGGGCCGCAAGCGCCAGGCCGCCGATTCCGAGCCAACTGACGATCCGTTCGACCAGGGACCAGTTGCGGCCCAGGAAGTAGCCGGCCGCGCTGATCACGGCGGCCCAGACCAGGCCGCCGGCCACGCTCGCGAGCTGAAAGCGCCAGAAGGGCATGCGGCTCATGCCGGCGAGCACCGAGAACCAGGTCCGCAGCCCGATCACGAAGCGGGCGGCGACGATCGCCCAGTCGCCATGGCGCGCGAAGAAGAGCTCGGACGCCGCCAAATGCCCGGGGTCGATGCGAAAGATGCGCCCGAAGCGCTCGACGAAGGGCCTTCCCCCGTGGCGGCCGGCCAGGTAGCCGATGTCGGCGCCGAGGACCGCGCCGAGCGCGCCGACGGCGGCGACGATCCGGATATCGAGGTGCCCGGCAGCGGCGTAGGCGGCGACCGCGAGCAGCATCGTCTCGCCCGGAAAGGGCACGCCCGACGACTCGATCAGGATTCCGATCGCGGCCGCCGGGTAGCCGATCGCGTCCGCCACCTGCGGCAGGTCAGAGAGGA
>CAZXGB010000226.1:0-4098 GCA_964640005.1 uncultured Actinomycetes bacterium
CTGGCCGACGCCCGGCGGCTCGGCGCCGCGTATCGCCCGCTGTGGATCGCGATGGCGGGGGGCGCCGTCATCAGCCTCCTCATCGGGTGGTCCGCGCCGGCGCCGTGGCTGCTGGCGCTGCTGCTGGTGCTGGTCCTGGCGACCGTGTGGGCCGTTGCGGTGCGAGGGTTCGTGCTCGCCGGGGTGTGGGGCGGCGACGGGTGATCGGGAGCCGTCGGGAATCAAGCCGGGTGCCTGCGCGTTCTCCTTTCGTGGACAGAGCACCGGACTTCGAGCTTCCCGACCACAATGGCGATCCGTGGCGGCTCGGCGACCATTTGAAGAAGGGCCCGGCCATCCTCGTCTTCTATCGGGGCGACTGGTGACCCTACTGCAACGGGCAGTTTGCCTCGTACGCAAGGACGTGGGAAAGATTCGAGCGCGAGGGCGTGGAGCTGGCCGGTATCTCGGTCGACCCGGTCGACAACAACCACGCGATGGTGGACAAGCTCCTTCTGCCCTTCCCGCTGCTGAGTGATCCGGAGGGCCGCGTGATCAGGGAGTACGGCGTGTGGACCGACGCTGACGGCGGGATCGCCCGGCCCTCGATCTTCGCCATTCGAAGAGACGGCGCGATCGGGTGGCGCTACGTCGGCCTGGACTTCGCCGACCGTCCAACCGATGACGAGCTGTTCCAATCACTACGCGGAGGTGGATGAGATGGCGCGCGGAGACAGGCCCTTGCCTTTCGAGCAGCTCGAGCCGTACATGCGCGGGGCCAAGTTCGCGGCCCAGGCGCTTGGCCGGAGGCACCGGGAGCACGACCCGGATCTGGCCGCCGACGCGGAGCGGTACTCGGAGATGGCCGAGCGCTACCGGCAGGCGGCCATCGCCACCTTTCGCCTCAAGCGCGAATCGAATCAGTCGTAGAGCAGCCTTCCCCACTGCTCGCCGCTCAGGTCGAGGTCCAGATGCCTGAACCGGCCGATGCCGCGAACGGTCAGACCGATCCGAGACGGCAGCCTCGCCGCGGCGCGCGGATCGATCAGGACGGTGCCGCCGTCCGCGAGCTCGCCCACCGCGAAAGTCGCCGGGTCGTCCTTGCGCGAAAGGTGACGGACCTCGACCCGGCAGATCTTGCCTCCACCGCAGCAGCGGTGCAGGTCATAGCCGATGACGTGCGGCGTGCGGGACGGGTGCTCGCGCAACCACTGCTCGGCGGTGGGGTCCGCGTCCACTCGGAACCGGGGTCCGGCCACGTGACGATTATCCGCCCGTCGACTAGAGAGGGGCGCCGCCTGGATAGCCCTGAAGCGGTCCGGGCAGCGCCTCTTCGGCGACAGCTTCGAGACGGCGCTCGTGGATGCGGACCAACACCGCTCCCGCGACGATCGCGATGATCGCCACGACCGCAAATGAGATCGCGAGCGGGCGACTGAGCCGGTCGATCTGCTTGCCCAGGGCGTATGCCGCGCTGCCGTAGAGGGTCGCCCAGACGATTCCACCGGCAGCGTTGAAGACCAGGAACCTGGGCCACGGCATCCATGTCGTCCCGGCGAGGAAGGCCGCATAGGTGCGGAGGACGGAGACGAAGCGGCCCAAGAAGACGACCTGTCCGCCGAAGCGCAGGAAGAGGTAGCGCGCGAGCTTGACCTTGGCCTGGTCGAGGCGAACGTACGCACCGTAGCGCACCACCAGGCGGTAGCCGCCCCAGTGGCCGATGAGGTAGCCGATGTTGTCGCCGATGATGGCGCCAGCGCTGGCCGCGACGATGACCCAGACGATGTGGAGGTTGTGCGTCGCGCCGGCGTACAGAGCCGCCGTGATCAGCGTCGTCTCTCCCGGGAGTGGAACGCCCAGCGATTCCAGGCAGACGACTCCGAACACGGCAAGGTAGCCGTACTGCGCGACGAGATCCGTCATCCGAGACCTCGCCGCGCCACTCGGCGCGGCATGGTTTGAGCAATCAACGCCCTGAGTCTATGAGGAGAACCAGAGGCCGCGGAGCTCGCTCATGCACGGACGTGCTTCGCATCCGTTGCCGGCAACGGCGTGGAATCACGCGCTCGCAAACCCGCCATCGCCGGCACCCGCGGGGAACCTGACGGATCCGGCAAGAATCTCGCCACGGGAACCGATAATCATCACCACGGTGAGGTGGTTCCGCCGGGTCATCGGACCGCTTGCGGTCTTGCTCCTCGTCGCCGCCATCGGTTCGGACTTCTTGATCGCGGGCTTCTGGGTGAGCCATCCCATGCTGACCGCGATCATCCCCGCCCTGGTCGTCGTGCTCCTGTCCGTGGCGGTGATCGACGTCGTACTCGACCGCCGGGCCGAGCAGCGCTGGCGCCTCCTGGCCCAGTACGCGCTGGTGGAGCTGGCGGAAGGGGCGCACACGGTCTGGGTGCGGCTGGCCGATGAGCTGAACGTCTCGGGCGCGGAGCATCTGTCGACGGAGGACCTGCAGGGCGTGCTGAACTCGCCCGCCCAGGCGCCCGCCATCCGCAGAGAGCTGGCGAGCACGCTCGCCGACCCCGGGCGCCGCGAGGGACTTCGGCGGCTGTTGGAGGACCTCTCGCAGGCGAGACGGCTGCACCTCACAGGTTGGGCCGCCGTGATGACAGGATCGCGAAGCTACGCGGAAATCTTCGACCAGCATGTCGAGCTCTGGAGCTTCATCCACGCCTTGCATCACTACCTGGCTTACGGCTCCCACGTCGGCGAGCGATTCTTGCCGGCTGACCTGGATGTTCGAGAGGATGTCTTGTACCCGGACCTGCTGTTGAACGTCTTCAACAATGCTGCGCGTCTCGAAAGCGAAACGTGGGCGTTGGCCTTTCGGTTGACGCCCGCCGAGTGGTGGCTGCGACGGGTCAGCGCTCGAGCCGCTCCCGCGCATGCCGCCGACATTCCCCGACCCTCGCGAGGTTGACCGCAGCACCCCACGCTCCAGAGCCGGGAGTTGCGGGCGAATTGACCAGCCAAAGGGCCGGCCTACGTGCATGTTGGAGACCCGCGCTAGCATGGCCGCGATGAGCGGCGACATCTCGATTTCGCGTCAGATCGACGCCATCATCAAGGAGCCTGGTGGCTGGCGCAGCACGGTGCTGGCGCAGCTGCGCGCCGCCATCAAAAGAGCAGACCCGGCGGCGGTCGAACAGGTGAAATGGAAGAAGCCGTCCAGACCGAGCGGGGTGCCGGTCTGGTTTCATGACGGAAACCTCTGCATCGCGGAGGCCCTCAGGAATGCGGTTAGGTTGACCTTCCCCAAAGGTGCGCTGATCAAGGATCCGAAGCATCTTTTCAACGCACGACTCGACAGCGGTTCAGGTCGCGCGATCGATTTTCATGAGGGTGACGCAGTGGATGAGTCGGCTTTGAAGGCGCTGATTGCTCAAGCCGTGGCCCTGAACACACCGGGCAATTCGTAGCAAGCTCGTGCTGGAGCCGGTCGCTCCAGGTGCGTCTCGAGCCCGTCCAACGCGAGGTCCGCAAATGGGAGGAAATGCCATGACCGAGAAGAAGAAGCCGGCCCGGCGCACCGGCGCCAGGATGTCCGACCTGATGTCGGACGAAGAGCGCGCCGCGATGAGGGAGACGATCAGGGAGCGAAGGCGCGCCCTCTCAGGAGAGGCGGATGGCGAAAGCGACGTGCTCGCGAAGATCGCCGAGATGCCAGAGCCGGATCGGGGTATCGCGACGCGGCTCCACGCCGTCATCAAAGCCAGCGCGCCGGGCCTGTCCCCGAAAACCTGGTACGGGATGCCCGCGTACGCCAAGGATGGGAAGGTTGTCTGCTTCTTTCAGAGCGGGCAGAAGTTCAAGGCAAGGTATGCGACGTTGGGTTTTCAGGACGCCGCCAATCTCGACGATGGTGACCTCTGGCCGACCTCCTTTGCCTTGAAGAGGCTCACGTCCGCTGTCGAGGAGCAGATCACCAATCTTGTAAGGAGAGCGGTGAGCTGAGGAGATTGAGCAACGAGGCCAGGGCTAGTATGCAATCGTGACGGCCCGGCGCTGGGACAACGACGAGCGAGGTCACGGGGTTGCCGATGCGCGCGGCGCCGTTCCGGCGATCAACGAGCTGGCCGGCCTGGCCGGTTCCGAGGACTGGGTCGC
>CAZXGB010000227.1:0-4088 GCA_964640005.1 uncultured Actinomycetes bacterium
AAGCCTCCGCCAGGCCTTCGTTGAGCGGCTAGGTCTACGAAGACGGAACAGGAGATCGACCTATCCAGGACCCATTGAGCCGGCGTTAACAGGTACACCTACACGAGCCTCGTTACCAACGATCGCCACGTCGTACCGACACGCCAAGGCGTAACCGCGACTGCTACTAGGTGGCCAGAAAGAGACCGTGGCGATGCGCAATAGCCACCGCCTCGGTACGCCGCGCAACCCCGAGCTTGGACAGCACCCGCGAGACATGGACTTCGGTCGTGTTCACGCTGATGAACAGCTCGGCAGCAATCTCCCGGTTGCTGTGGCCACTGGCGAGGAGCCGGAGTACATCCAATTCCCGCCCGGTGAGGCCGAACGGTAGCTGTCCAGAAGGCCTGGGTTCCAGGGTTAGGCGCGCCCGCCGCGCCAGCGCCGTCGCAGCTCTCTCAACGCCGCCGAAACCCCCGCTAATGGCGTGCGAATGGACCTCCCGCAGTCGAGTCCGGCCGGCCTCCCGGCCGAGCCCAGCCAGTTCGGCCTCCGCGAGGCGGAGACGGGCGTACAGCATTCGGGGGACTGCACCGATGGCAGTCCACGCTGCATCCGCAGCCAGCCATGCCGCCGCGGTCTGCTCGCCGCCCGATCGCTCGGCCTCGGCGAGCGCGAGGTAGGCGGCAAGTTCCGGCATCAAACGCCGTTTCCGCAACGCCTCGAATACCAGCTCGGCAGAAGCGGAGATGCGCGCGGATCGCGGCCGCTGCGTGGTCGCGGAGCGGCAGGCGAGCCACAGCGCGCGTGGCGCGCGGTTGAGGTCGTCCAGATCGATCAGTCGTCGTAGGGCCTCCTCGGCAGCGGCAAGGGCTTCGGCCGGCCGGCCGGCCTCCAGGAGCGCCTCGGCGCGGAGCGTCAGGCACGGTTCGAGAACCTGCGCCTCGTCCGAGAGGTACTCAAGCAGCAGTTCTGAAGCTTCGAGGGCGCCGCTCGTGTCACCCCGGGCCAAGGCGAGGCGGCCGCGCGCTTCACCCAACCGTTGGCCCACGTTGGCGACGCTCGCTGGCCTGGCTTGGTCGAGCACGCGTTCGGCTTCCTCCCAACGGCCGAGATCGGCAAGCGAGAGCACCAGGTTGCAGGTGATAGCGGGACCGATGGTGACGTCGGTTCCCAGTTCCACACTGCTGCGGAGGCCGGCGCGAGCCTCACCCACTGATCGCTCGAGCAAGCCCACGCTACGGAGCGCCTCCGACCGGTTGACGTACGAACGGCCTACGCTTACGACGTCGCCGCGAGCAGCGGCGACGCGGCGGCCGGCTCGCATCAGCCGGAGACCGCGTTGCGGAGCGCCCAGCCACTGGAGCGCCACGCCGCGCGTCACCAAAGCCGACGCGACCGCAAACAGGTCATCCTCTCGCCGACCAGCCTCGACCGCGGCCTGAGACGCGACCTCTACTTCATCCCAGCGGTCGAGAAGCATTAGAAAGCGGGCCCGGCCGGCCAGGACGTTGGCCGGCGTGTGGTCTCCCGCAATGCGGAGGGCTGCGTCGAGCTCTTGGAGCGCGGCCGTTGCATCGGCGGCATTGGCCCACCGCGCTTCACCGGCGAGCAGATGAAGGCGGGCGCGCCGGACGACTTCGCCATTGGCGGCCAGCAGCGCGAGCGCCCGGTGCGCGAGGTCGATGGCCACGGCATCGTGGTTGCCCAGGTAGATCGCAGCGGCGGCCTCCTCGAGGAACTCCACCAAGTCGTCGACCTGGATGCCCTCGGCGTCCACGATCGACACCGCCTTCATGTAGTGGAGGGCAGCCTCCGGCAGCGCGAGGATCGCGCGCTGGGCGGCACCTGCCCTCCGGAGGGCGCTCACCGCCCGGGCGGAGTCGCCGGCCGCGACGCGGTGGTACGCGACCCGGGCGGCGACGGTCACATCCGCCCTGCTGGCCTCCAGCCGGTCCGCGGCAGCGGTGTGCAGCCGGCGGCGCTCGAGCGGAAGCAGGTCGTCCTCGATGGCGTCTCGGAGCAGGGCATGCCGAAAGCGGGCGCCCGTCGGGCGAGTAACGAGGAGGCCTGCTGCGGCACCACTTCGCAGCGCATCGGCCACGACGTCCGGATCCAGTCCGGTGAGGGCGCCAACGTCGGCCTCGTCGACCAGGCTGGCGGAGGCGCCGAGGACGCTGGCTGCCCGCAGGACTCGCTGGGCGACACCAGGAAGGAACGCGGCCCGGGCAGCGGCCAGGTCCCGGATTGTCGCCGGGACGGCGTTCGAGGTCTCCTGGAGCAACTGTTCGGCGAAGAGCGGATTGCCCTCGGCCCGACGCAGCCGTTCAGCGAGGGCTGGACTGGGTGGGGCACCGAGAACGTCCTGCGCCAGCGAGCGGATGGCTCTGTCATCCAGCGGTTCGAGTTCGAGTGCGAGCGCGCCCGGGACCTCGCGCAGTGACATGAGCCACCGTGCAACCTCCGACCGCAGACCCGGCTCCCCCGTTCTTGCGGTGGCGACCAGCACCAGTCCAGCTCCGCCGGCGGAACGCGCGAGCCGTTCCAAGACTCGTCTCGTAGAGGCATCCGCCCAGTGGATGTCCTCGAGCGCCAGCAGCAGCGGTGGTCCGGTCAGTGTCCGGAGTGCTTCTGGGATCGCATTCTCGATCGGTACAGCGGTGCCCGGTCCCTGAGGCTGCAGGTTCGGGAGCAGCGGGGCGAGGGCGGCTTGAATGGCTGGCGTCCACGCTTCGACGGCGGACGGATCGTCCCGCAGCATCCGCCCGAGCGCGTCGGCAAGCGGCGCGTAGGCAACGCCGGCAGACGCGGTCGAGGCGCAGCCTCCAATCAGGACACGCGCCCCGCGAGCTCGGGCGGAGTCGACGAAGGCGTGAAGGACGCGTGTCTTACCAATGCCGGCCTCACCGGTGATGAGGGCCAGCGCCGTCTCGTCGCGCGAGGCGTCCAGAAGAACGCCGAGCGCGGAGAGCTCGGCTTCACGACCGACCATGGGCCGGCTGAAGGCGCGCACGAGGCGCCCATTCTCAAGCCTCGACGAGCGTCCGACGCAACGTGAAATACCGGAAACCCGGGATTCTTCCGCAGCTGTGGCTGCCGATCATGCCCGACAGAGGCGCGGCGTGACAAGCGCGCGAGGTTAGATCAGGAGGAATTGAGATGGCTCTCGACAAGCGGACAGGATCATCGGCTGTACAGGGCCGGCTCTGGGGCCAGCGAGCTCAGGACTGGGCAGAGGTCCAGGAGGACAGCGTGCGCCCGGTGTTCGTGGAAGTGGTCGAGCGCTTCGTGCGGCCGGGCGTCCAGCTCCTCGACGTGGGATGCGGCAGCGGCCGCTTCGCACAGCTCGCGGCCGGCGCGGGCGCCAACGCAGTCGGAATCGACGCCACGCCCGAGTTGCTGGAAATCGCCGCCGCGCGCACGCCGGGGGCAACCTTCCGTCCTGGCGAGATGGAGGACCTTCCGTTTGCCAACGCGACCTTCGACGTGGTCACCGGCTTCAACAGCTTCCAGTACGCGGCTCGGCCGGCCGCCGCACTGGCCGAGGCGCGACGCGTTGTCAAGCCGGAGGGCCAGGTGGTCGTGATGATCTGGGGTACGGCCGAGGAGTGCGAGGCTTCGCCCTACCTCGCCGCTCTGGGCGCACTGGTGCCGCCGCCACCGCCTGGTGCGCCCGGCCCATTCGCGCTGTCGCAGCCCGGTGCGCTCGAGGCGCTGGTGCGTGAGGCTGGGCTGGAGCCGTTGGCTCGGCACGTCGTCGAATCGCCCTGGCACTACGCGGACCTCGAGACAGCCCTCCGCGGGCTGCTCTCCTCCGGGCCTGCTCGGCGAGCCGTCGAGAACTCAAGTGAGGAGGCAGCGGCCGAGGCGACGACGCGCGCGATCGCGCCCTATCGGCGCCCGGATGGCGGGTACACGTTGCGCAACCACTTCCACTACCTGCTCGCGGCTCCTCGGTAGGGCGGCGCGCGAGCGCCGTCCCATCCCGGCGCCCGGGCTCGGTCTTAACAACCACTGTTGCCTGACCCGCGCAGCGCACGCGATCGTCTCGGCGCATGCGGAGGTTCGCGCTCCTGGTGGTGGCTCTGGTCGGGTTGGCGATCACGCTG
>CAZXGB010000228.1:0-4054 GCA_964640005.1 uncultured Actinomycetes bacterium
CGATCTCCATCTCGCGCCCGATCACGGGGTCGAGCTGGTTCTTGCGCGCAAGCTCTGTCAGGTCGCGCCCGAACTGGTCGAGCAGCGGTGTCTTCGACGGCTTCTTCGGAGACGGCTCGGAATCCTCCACCGTGCTGTCGTGGAGCAGGCGCTCTATCTCCGCGCGGACCTTGTCGAGCGAGGCTCCGAGATCCTCGAGGACGTGAGCTGCGATGCCCTCACCCTCGATCAGGAGCCCGAGGAGCAGGTGCTCCGTGCCGACGTAGTTGTGGCCCATCCGGCGCGCTTCCTCGAAGGAGATCTCGATCACCTTCTTGACTCGCGACGTGGGGATGATCTGCTGGATGATGATCCGCTCGTTTCGACCGAGCACCGACTCGATCGTCTGGCGGACCTTACCGATCTCGACGCCCAGGTTGTTCAGGACCTTGGCGGCGAGCCCCTCTCCCTCCCTGAGCAAACCCAGAAGGAGGTGTTCGGTGCCAATGTAACTGTGATGTGACCTTTCGGCCTCTTCCTGCGCAAGCGTCAGAACCTTCTTCGCTCGCTCAGTGAACCTCTCGAATGGATACAACTATCTCCTCCTGGACGACTCCTCGGGCGCGGTGGGGCGGGCACCTCCTCGATCGCTTGTGATTACTTGAAGGCGCGCCTGGGGATGCCTCACAGCTGGTTCCCAGACCTTCAGGCGACCTTCGTACCTACTATAACGCCGACCTGTCGCAACTCATTTCGGATCATCCGAACGGTTTCTCGGGTGGGCTGCTGGGGTGGGCATTAAGGGCCGTCGACCTCCTGGCAGCCACCTACGCCGGCGCCGCTCCGGTGCTGTTCATACCCATTCTCGTCGACGCTTATGTATTGCCGAGGGCCGGCCTCGCGATTTTTTTCGGCGGCCTGCTCTTCGGGCTCGGTGCCCTGGCGCCGGCGCGTCGTGGGCTGGGACTCGGACGTCCGATGGCCGCCGCCGTCGCCATGGTCGTGGCGGCTGCCGCCCTGGCCTGGCTGTTCTCGATCAACCCGTCGCTCTCGCTGGCGGGCGCGTACTCCCGATACGAGTCCCTGATCGTCCGGCTGGCCTATCTGGGGCTCTTCTGTGGCGGCGCCTGGGTCCTGTGGGGTCGCGCCCGCCGATGGGTGGAGAACGCCTTCCTGGTCGGCTGCTCCATCGCCTCGGTGGAGGCGTTCTACCAATGGGCCTCGCACTCGCCCTTCCGCCCCGACGGCAACCTCGGCCAGGCCGGGTTATTGGGCGGACTCCTGGCGATGGCGGTTCCTCTCTCTTTACAGGCAGGGTTTCGCTACCGGCCGTGGCTGCTTACCCTGCCCGTGCTGTGTGCGGGCCTCCTGGTCTCTACCTCGCGCGCCGGCTGGTTAGGCGCGGTGCTGTCCTGCTTCGTGCTCTTCGCCTTTGCGGCGCGCTCGGCGCAGCGGCGCCGGCTCGTCCTTGGCCTGGGCGTCCTCGCAGCAGTGGCGGCGCTGGCGGTCCTGGTCGCCTCCCCGCTCCGTTCCTTGAACTCGGACACCGGGTCCGCGCGCCTGGGCGTCTGGAGCGACGCCCTCCACCTGGCGGCGGCGCGTCCCCTCACCGGATGGGGCGAGGACGCCACCGGGCTCGCGTTCGGACGCTTTCAATCGGCGGACTGGGAGCCGGGCAACACCTTCGACCGGATCCACGACCAGCCGCTCGACCTGCTCGTCACCCAAGGCCTGGCCGGCTCGCTCGCGGCCCTCACGATGTGGGGCCTCTTCTGGCTTCGAGCTTGGCGGGCCGCTGCGCGCGAACGCTTACCGGACGGCGTGCCTGGGTTGCTGGGTGCGGTCGCCGCGTACCAGTGCTGGGCACTGATCAACTTCGATTGGGCGCCCGCGACGGGGCCCGCCTTTCTGCTCGCGGGCGCCGCCTGGGCGGCCATCAGCTCGACGGACACCTCGAGGCAGCTGAGGGCGGCTGCGCGTCCACGCGTGCGCGTCCTGATGGCTGGCGCGGTCGCGCTGATCGCGGCCCTCAGCTCCGGGGTGCTGGCGGTACTGCCGGTCCTGGCCGATCGGGCCTACTACGCCGGCGCCAACGCCACCGCGGTGGCGCTCGACCCTCTCCAGGCCCGCTATCACCAGGCGCTCGGCGAGCAGCTGGGCGTCACGACGCCACGCGGGCTGGCCGAGCTCCGACATGCCTTCGACCTGGGCGACTACGACTACTCGTTCTGCATCGAGCTCGGCGACGCGGCTCTACGCGCCGGCAACCGCTCCCTGGCCCGCGCGGCGTATGTGCGCGCCGACCAGGTCTACCGCTTCGATCCGACCGCGCGGGAGCGACTGCAGGCGATGGCCACCAGCTGACCGACGCACTAGCGCCGGCTACTCGTCGTCGTCCTCGTCGTAATCGAAGTGTCGCTCCCGCGGCGTGTAGCCCGCGGGGGTGTCCGACAGCTGCTTGAGGCTGAGGGACACGCGCCGTCGTGCGGTGTCGATCCCGATCACCTTCACCTGGACCGTCTCCCCCACCTTGACGACGTCCTCCGTCTTTTCGACGTGGTCCCAGGAGAGCTCGGAGATGTGCAGCAATCCCTCGATTCCGGGCAGGATCTGGAGGAAAGCGCCGTACTTCTTGGTCTTGGTGACGGTCCCCTCGACGACGGATCCGACCGGCGTCGTCTGCAGCAGTCGCTCCCATGGGTCCTGCTGCAGCTGACGCAGCGAGAGCGAGATCCGGTTGTTCTCGGGGTCGAGCTTGATCACCTTGACCCGAACGTGGTCCCCGAGCTGGATCACGTCGTTGACCCGGGAAACCCGGTCCCAGGAGAGCTCTGAAATGTGGATCAACCCATCGGCACCGCCGATGTCGACGAAGGCGCCATAACTTGTGATCCCCGAGACCGTGCCGGTCACCTCGTCGCCCACCTGCAGGCGGCTGAAGAGGTCTTCCCGCCGGCGCGCCCGATCCTCATCCTCGGCTGCCTTCTGGCTGACGATCAAGCGATTGCGCTTCCGGTTGACCTCGAGGACCTTGACCGGGATCCGCTGGTTGACCAGCTGCTCGAGATTCCCCGCAAACGCCCGCCCAACCTGGCTCGAGGGCAGAAAACCACGCAGCCCAAGGACGTTGACGATCAGTCCGCCCTTGTTCTGCTCGCGAACATCGGCCTCCATGACCTCGCCCGTCTCCTGCTTCTGCGCCGCCTCGATCCAGGTGGTCTCGGCGCGCGCCCTTCGGAGGCTGAGCACGACGTTGCCGGCGTCGTTCTCCGGCTGGAGGACATAGACCTTGACCTCGTCTCCAGGCTGCAGGTCGGGCTCATCGCCCCGGTACCCCAACTCCTTGCTCGAGATCACGCCCTCGGCTTTGAAGCCGATGTCCACGAGCACCTCGTCGGCGTCTACGCGAACTACGACGCCATCGACGATATCGCCCGGGCTGGGCGTCTTGAATGCCTCTTCCTCACGGAAGAGATAGTCCTCCATGGTCCACGCCGAGGCCTCCTTGTCCTCGGTCATGACCGCACGAGAATCTTCCGACAACAGATACAACCCCCTGGGATTTATTGGTGTGGTCTTGGTCGTCAAATCTTCGCGTCACGGGCGCGCGAAGACCCCTTCCGGGTCGGCCGCCAAAACGAAGCCCCATTCTACCCGCGAGCGCGGGGGTCCGTCCGCGCTTTTGCAGCGGCACCCGGAAGCGCATCTCTGAGTTCGGGCGCGCTTCCCGCCGAATGCCAGTGCCGGGGCTAGCTGACTTCCTTCTGGGCGGCCATTCCGTGCTCGGCAAGGATGTTGTCGAGCTCGGCGGCGTCGATCGTCTCCTCGACCTTCAGCCGCTCGACCACCCTGTCCATGGGTGCCCGCTGCTCCGTGAGGATCCGCTTGGCTGCGTCGTAGGCCTCGTCGATGATGTGCTTGATCTCACCGTCGATGATCGCGGCGATCTCCTCGGAGTAGTTGCGCTGCTCGCCGAGGTCACGGCCGAGGAAGACCAGCTCCTCTTTATGCCCCATCTGCACGGTGCCCACCTTCTCACTCATGCCCCAGGTCGTGACCATGCGGCGAGCGAGCT
>CAZXGB010000229.1:0-4043 GCA_964640005.1 uncultured Actinomycetes bacterium
CCGATGTTCTTGGCGTCGGTCACCGTGTAGCCGTAGTTGTCGGCGTTGATGATCGCCGTGGCCGCCGCCAGGGCGGCGCCGTCGGCCGCGTTCTGTGACTCGCGCTGCCGGGTCTCGATCTCCCCGCCGTCGACGGCCAGGCCGACGAAGCCCACCAGGACGAGCGACATGGCCGCGACCAGGACCGTCACCGAGCCGGACTGTTGACGACCTCTGCGAGGAGTCATGACTGGATCACGAAGGAAGCCTTGGACTGGACCGTGATGGTCTGGCTGAAGAAGGTGGCGAAGATCGGCGTCAAGACCGGGTAGTCGTAGCTGACGATGACCTGAGCGACGTTGCCGACCGCGATGCACTGCGATTCAGTGAAGCCACCGGCGGCGACGAAACCGTCGTTGGCGCCGCTGTCCTGCGACTGGTCGTAGCGGCCGCAGTAGGTGGTGGTGGTGGAGCCGGGGGTCCAGTAGTAGTACTGAATGATCAGGTGGTTCGTGTCGTTGATCAGCTGACGCGTGTCGCCCGCGTACAGAACCTGCCCCGGGATCGTGTTCTCGGCCGGATTGGAGACGTTGGTCCAGCCGTGCTTCACGTCGCCTGAGTGCAGCGACGCCCACCGCGCACCGACGCGGGCCGCGTTGGCGACCTCGAGCCGGTCTGCATAGGACATGCCGAAATCGATGGCTCCGGCAAGGAGCAGGAGCAGGAACATCGAGCTGATCGCGAACTCGACGAGCGCCTGGCCGCGCTGGGCGCGCGCGACTTGGAAATGCCAAGGTCTCACGGTGGACGTCGAGGATAGCCGCCCGAATCCGTGATTGAGCCCCTCTAAATGATTGAGCCGCTGCCACCAACCCTTGTCTTCCCTGTCCCGGCAGCAAGGCTGATGATCGGAAAAACAAAGGGATTTCGGCCGTTCGCGGCGTAAATTGCGGCTTTAGGGGAGCGATAGCGGTGCTCGAACCCTAGAATGACCCGCCGTTGGTCTACCTCGGCGCGGCCGTCCTGGCCGCCGGTCTCTTCGTCGCTGTCTGGGGTCTTGGACGCCGAGCCCCGGCAGACTTCGATCCCCTCAGCGCCCGGCTGAAGATGTACGACACCGAAGGGTTGTCGGAGCGCGAGTTGGAGCTGCAGACGACCAGTTTTGCCGATCGCGTGCTGGCTCCCATCGTGCAGAACGCGGGCGGCTGGCTCGCCGCCCGGACGCCTGAGAATCAGCGAAGCGCGATCCAGGGCAAGCTGGACCTCGCCGGCCGCCCCGGCGGCCTCGGCGCTGAAGAGTTCCTTGCCCTTCGCATCGGCGCGGGGCTCGCTCTCTTCCTGGGCGGGTTGTTTCTCGGCGTCGTCCTGGGCAATCCAATGGTGGAGGCGATCGGCGCCGCCGTCGGCGGCGGTCTGGGCTATTACGCGCCGACGCTCTGGATCAACCAGAAGGTCGGCAACCGCCAGAAGGAAATCCAGAAGTCGCTGCCCGACTGCATGGACCTGCTCACCATCTCTGTAGAGGCAGGTCTCGGGTTTGACGCCGCCATCCAGCGAGTCGTTGAGAAGTTCAACAACGCGCTCGCCGAAGAATTCCGGACGACGATCACGGAGGTCCAGCTCGGGCGCCCGCGGCTGGAGGCGCTCGACGCGATGGGCCGGCGCTGCGGCGTCGAGGACCTCCACAACTTCATCCAGGCCGTCATCCAGTCCGAGCAGATGGGCGTCGGCATGGCCAAGATACTGCGGCTCCAGTCGGAGGAAATGCGCCGCCGGCGCCGGCAGAGAGCTCAGGAGAAGGCCGCCCAGGCGACGCTCAAGATGATGCTGCCCATGGTCGGTTGCATCTTCCCCACACTCTGGATCGTCCTGCTCGGTCCGGCCATCATCATCCTCATCAAGAGAGGCGGCACGTGACGTTCCCCGCATTAAAGAGGGGCACGTCAACCCCGGCTCGCCCTAGAATCCGGCGCTCATGTCGATAAACGCACGGCCGCAGCCGGGTGCCGCGCAAGCCGCCAAGCCCAAGTCAGGCCGCCCGTACACGCTCCTTGGCCTCGTCCTGGCAGTGCTCGGGTTTGGAATGGTCCTGCTCTTCGCCAACCTCACCGGCGGCAAGGGCCCCAGCGGCGCAGCCACCGCTCAGGCCTCGGTCGTCGTCGCCGCCCGCGACATCCCTATCCGGACGCCCCTCTCCGCGGACGACATCAAGGTCGTCAAGTTCGCTCAGTCCGACGTGCCACCGGGCGCCCTGACCAAGCCGGACGACATCAAGGGCATGGTGGCGGGAGTCGGGATCATGAAGGGTCAGCCGCTGACCTCGAACCTCCTCGTGAAGTCCGGCGACGCTATCGTGGGGCCGCAGCCCGCCTACCTTCCGCTCCCCTCCGGCTGGGTCGGTCTGACCATCCCGACGGGCGAGCAGCAGGGCGTCGGCGGATACATCAGCGCCGGCGACTACATCTCGATCGTGGCCACCGTGACGGGCAAGTCGGGTTCCAACGTGCGCACCCTGTACACGAACGTCCACGTCTTGCGGATAGGTCCCGCACTGACGACCGACACCGGCCAGGCGCAGACTCCCAAGTCGGGCGGAATCACGAGCAGCCTGACCATCGTCGTCACCCAGTGCCAGGCGGAGTACCTGAGCTGGTTCATCTCCAACGCTTCGATCAAGTACACGCTCGAGTCCTACAAGGACTACAAGCCGCAGGACACGTCCGTTGACGCCACCTGCCCGAGCGTGAACGCTGCCAAGGGCGTGACCAAAGACGACATCAGCGCGCGCTGGGCCGGGATCTTCAACTAGGCGCCTGGCCCTCCTCCCCCACGCGCTTCGTCATCTCGAACCAGTGGACTTCGCGCGTGCCCGGGCGGTAGTGCGTGTGCGCCACCCGGTAACCGAGCTTTTCGTAGAAAGTTCGATTGCCGGGCAGCTCCGCCCGGACGCCGAGCCGGACTCGTTTGAAGCCGCGCTCGGCCGCATACCAGTGGAGCCAGCGCATCATCTGGCGCCCGATGCCCAGGCCCTGGCGCTGCGGGTCGACCGCCACCCGGCGAACATTCAGAAGCCTTGGCTCGACTACGAATCGCAGTGCGCCCACGGGTACCCCCTGGAGACGTCCAAGGAGGCCGCCGTGCGCGTCCAGTTCGCGGCGAACGTCGTCCTCGGTCTCTCGGATCGCGCCTGATGGTGGGGTCAGCCAGCGGTAGCCCCCGAACGCCGCCTGAGTGAGCTCGTGCACTTCGCGGGCCGACTCGGGGCCGGCGAGCACGAAGCTGAGACCTGTCAGCGCGGTTGCCCAGCCCCGAGCGCCGACCGCAGCGCCGCCTCCGTGATCTTCCCCTCGAGCAGGGGACGATCCCCGTCGAGAAGCACCGGCACGCGGAAGTCGTAGAGCCGGAACAGCTCGGAATCGGCGTCTACGTCGACGACCTCGTAGTCCAGGTCGATCTCGTGTCGGAGTTGGTCGAGGCCTTCTCTGGCCTCGTCGCACAAATGACAGCCCTGGCGGGTCACGAGCTTCAGGGGCACTAGTGCAGGTTACCTGCTAGGAGGTAGGCACCTTCAGCTGTTCCCCTGCGTGAATCGCGGGACTTCGAAGGCCGTTGGCGTCGAGGATCTCCTGCACCTTCTCGCGCGGGTCCGCGGACGGGTAGCGCTCGCTGGCGATCGACCAGACGGTGTCGCCCGCCCTGACCGTCACGGTCGTGTAGCCGCCGGCCGAGCTCCCGTGCGCGACCTGGGCCATCGCGAACACCGTGAACAGGAATACCGCCAGACCCATGCAGAGGCGGCGGACGTAGAGCTTCCAGGTGGGAAGCGAGCGGTGGCGCTGGAGGCGGTTGGAGTCGACGACGTAGGCGTACATCTGTTCGGCACGAGAGTAGAGCGAACGGCTGTTCGTGTCAAGGACCAGCGAACAAAAGTTTGCGCGAACGTCTGATCGGTGCTAGGATCGTTGCACCCTGGGGAGCCGTCCGGGCGCCCACGCTCAGCAACGAGGTATCACGACTTGACACAAGAACTCACTGACCGGCAGGCGAGAATCCTCGAGTACATC
>CAZXGB010000230.1:0-3918 GCA_964640005.1 uncultured Actinomycetes bacterium
GCGGAGTGGATCGTCAACCTCGGCGAGGCCGCCGAGTACATGTTCGACCACAACATCTTCCAGGACAACCTGGTGGGCGTCGACTTCTGCGAGAAGATGGTTCGCGAAACCAATCCCAAGGTCTGGGAGCAGGCGACGCGAACCGACGCGCCGAACGCACAGCACCACGGCTACAAGACGATTGGAGACATCATGACCGCCCTCAATCCCTTCGAGGGCGAGTTCTACCGTCAGACGCTGCAGATCAGCCGCCTCACTCGCGAGATGTTCTGCTTGATGGAGGGGCGCCACGTCCACCCCTCCACGCTCTATCCGGGCGGTGTCGGCACTGCACCGACCATCCAGCTCTTCACGGACTACCTGGTGCGTCTCGCGAAGTACGCGGAGTTCATGAAGCAGTGCGTGCCGCTCCACGACGACCTCTTCAACTTCTTCTATGAGGCGCTTCCCGGCTACGAGAAGGTGGGCCAGCGGGAGCCGTTGATGGGCTGTTGGGGCTCCTTCAACAACCCCGACTACTGCGACTACCGCTACGAAACGATGAGCAGCTGGGGCCGTGAGATGTTTGTCACGCCGGCCGTGATCATCGACGGCGAGCTGCGCACGACCGACCTCGTCGACATCAACCTGGGCATCCGGATCCTTCTTGCCAGCTCCTACTACGACGACTGGGAACAGGAGCCGATGTTCGTTCAGCGCGACCCGCTGGGGAACTCTGTCGACCGGCGTCACCCGTGGAACCAGACGACCATTCCCAAGCCGCAGAAGCGAGACATGCAGCCGGGCGGCAAGTACTCCTGGACGATGTCCCCGCGCTGGTACGACGCCAACAGCGAGAAGTACCTGGCGCTGGACACCGGGGGTGGGCCGCTGCCGCGTCTATGGGCGACGGCGAAGGCCAACCACGTGGATATCGGCTACATCAAGGCGACCGGCAACAGCGTGAAGATCTATCTGCCGAAGACGGCCACGAAGCCCGAGATGGAGTTCGAATGGAAGGTGCCGCGCTGGAGCAACGCGCTGGAGCGCGACCGCGCTCGCACCTACTTCCAGGCGTACGCGTGCGCTGCCGCGTACTACTTCGTGGAAAAGGCGATGGCCGAGCTGCAGGCCGGCCGCACGCAAACCTTCACGCCCTTCGAGGTCCCCGACGATGCCATCGGCTGCGGCTTCCATGAAGCGGTTCGAGGAGTTCTTTCACACCATCTGGTCGTTCGTGACAAGAAGATCGCCAACTACCATCCCTATCCGCCGACCTGCTGGAACGGCAGCGTCCGCGATCCATTTGGGACTCCCGGTCCTTACGAAGATGCTGTCCAGAACACGCCCATTTTCGAGGAGAACGGGCCCGACAACTTCAAGGGCATCGACATCATGCGCACGGTGCGCAGCTTCGATCCCTGCCTGCCGTGCGGCGTCCACATGTACCTCGGGAAGGGCAGGGAACTGGATCTCCAGCATGTGCCGATGTTCGGCCACCAGGCCGGCTGAAGCGGATAGATCAGCCGCCAGTGGCCAATCACCTGAAGCAAAGGGAGTTTGAGCGCCGGCTAGAGGAGGTCGAAGAGCTGGTCGGCCGGCTCGAGGCGCTGGCCGACGAAGAGGCCAAGTCGACCGCGGTCGAGGCCGTGAAAGCGGTTCTCGAGCTTCATGGCGAAGTTCTCACGCGAGCGCTCGAGGTCATGCACGAGTCGGGGCCCGCGGGAGTCGATCTCATCGACACGCTGGGCCGGGACCCGGCTGTCGCGGGCCTGCTGATCCTCCATGGCCTGCACCCGCTGAGCCTGGAGGACAGGGTCGTCGAGGCCCTGGACAAGGTCCGTCCCTACCTCGGCTCGCACGGCGGTGGCGTGGAGCTGCTGGGGGTCCGCGATGGCGTGGTCAGCCTGCGGCTGGAGGGCAGCTGCCACGGCTGCGCCTCCTCGCAGCTGACGCTCGAGCAGGCGATCGAGCAGTCGATCCTGGACGCCGCGCCCGATGTCACCTCGATCGAGGTCGAAGGCGTCGAGCCACCTGCTCCGGCGGGGTTCGTGCCCCTGTCGCAGATCCAGCGCGCACCCAGCGCCGAGACTTCCGGCTGGCAGGCGGTGGCCGGACTCGAGTCGTTCGCGCCCGGCCACGTCGTGATCCGGGAGGTGGCGGGCAGGCGGGTGTTCTTCTGCCGGCTCGGCGAGAACTGGTACGCGTACGCCGACAGCTGCCCGGAATGCCGCCACTCCTTCGAGTCGAGCCCGACCGATGGCGACCTGGTGTCCTGTCCCGGCTGCGGGCTGCGCTTCGACGTGCGCGTAGCGGGGCGCTGCGTCGATAAGCCCGAGGTCCACCTAGAGCCCTTGCCGCTTCTGAATGAGGCCGGTGAGGTCCGGGTGGTCGCGGGCGCGTTGCGGTGATGGGGATGGCGAGTGATCCCACGACCCTGCTCCGGCGCCTGGCGGCCAGCCGGGGGCCCGAGGAGAGATGCGATCTCTGCGGCGCTCCCCTGACGCGTGGGCACAGGCACCTGCTCGACCTCGGGAGCCAGCGCCTTGCCTGCAGCTGCGAGCCCTGCTCGATCCTCTTCAGCAGCGACGCCGCCGGACGCTACCGCTTGGTCCCGCACCGGGTGCGTTACCTGCCCGACTTCGATCTGCCCGAGGAGCTCTGGGAGGGTCTCGGGCTCCCCGTGAACGTCGCTTTCTTTATCGAGACTCTGCCCACTGGGCAGTTGCAGCATTCGCTGCCCTCGGGACAGGTCGTCGCGCGCTACCCGAGCCCGGCCGGCGCCACCGAATCGCTGCTCACCTTCAAGACCTGGGAGGAGCTGGAGCGGCTCAACCCGCTGCTGCGGGAGATGGAGCCTGGTGTCGAAGCGCTGCTCGTGAACCGGACGGCCGATGCCCGCGAGCACTTCCTGGTGTCGATCGACGAGTGCTACCGGCTGGTCGGCCTGATCCGCCTGAACTGGCGCGGTCTCTCCGGTGGGACGGAGGTCTGGAAGGAGATCGCGGCGTTCTTCCGCGCGCTCAAAGAGGACGCGGAGGTCGTGACGGGCAGCCATGCCTGACCTCGATTTCGCGGTCGAGGACGCGTCGCCGGCACCTTACTGTGCGACGCCCACCCTGGGTTTGAGACTGCGCATCTCGGACGTCGAGCAGGCAATCGATGGTGGCCGGCAGGCCGAGATCCAGAGCGTCCAGCTCGACTGCCAGGTGCGGATCGAAGCGCGCCGCCGCCGCTACTCGGCATCCGAAGAGGGCCGCCTCTTCGAGCTCTTCGGCGAGCCTGCCCGATGGTCGCAGACGGTCCGCAGCCTGCTCTGGGCGCAGACCGGCGTCAGCGTCCCGGCCTTCTCCGGCAGCACGGTGGTCAGCCTGCCCGTGCCCTGCACGTTTGACCTCAACGTCCTCGCCGCCAAGTACTTCCACGCGCTCGAAGGCGAAGGCGTGCCGCTCCTGCTCCTGTTCAGCGGGACGATCTTTTACGCCGACGCCGAGGGTAGGCTGCAGATCGGCCGGGTTTCCTGGAACAAAGAAGCCTCGTACGTGCTCCCGGTAGCGGCCTGGAAGGCGCTGATCGACACCTACTACCCCGGGGTCGCCTGGCTCTGCCTGCGCCGGGATGTCGTCGACCGCCTGGCCGCCTACAAGGCGAACGCCGGCCTCGCCACCTGGGAGCAGGCCCTGGAGAGGCTGCTCGCCGAGGTCGAGGAGCCGAGCCCGCGATGACAGACCGTGGCGCCGACGCCGTCGACACGATCGCCAACGCGGTCCTCTACGAGGGCTACATCCTTTACCCCTATCGCGCCTCGGCGCTCAAGAACCAGCGCCGGTGGACATTCGGTGGCGTCTTTCCCAGGGCCTACTGCGAGGCGAACCCAGGGTCGGAGCAGTGGTCGATGCAGACGCAATGTCTCGTCCAGCACTGCGGGGAGGACTGCCG
>CAZXGB010000231.1:0-3889 GCA_964640005.1 uncultured Actinomycetes bacterium
ACCTTGGGCGTAGAGCCAGCGCCGTCGCGCCTCGGAGGCATGGATCAAAGTCGCGTAGTAGGCCTCTTCGCGGCTCTCGGGCCGGACTGCGACGAGCCGCTGGGCGCGGCCCAGGAACCGCGACGCGGGGATCGCGGCCGCGAACGCAGCCCTCCGGACCGGGCCGGGCAGGCCGAAGAACCTTCCGAAGCGGCTGAGGCGGTAGCGGTCGTAGCCCGCGAAGCTCTCGTCCCCGCCGTCTCCGTTGAGCACCACGGTCACGTGCGGGCGGGTGATCCGGGCGACAGCGAAGGAGGGGATCGCGGATGAGTCGCCGAAAGGCTGGTCGTAGTGCCAGACGATGTCGTCGATCGTCTCGGGAGCGCCGGCGGCGACTACCAGCTCGTGATGGTCAGTGCCGAAGCGCTCAGCCACCATCGCCGCGTAAGCGGATTCGTCATGAGTCGATGGCTCGAAACCGATCGAGAAGGTCTTGAGGGGCTGGGACATGGCCTCGGCCGCGAAGGCGACGACCGCGCTGGAATCGATTCCGCCAGAGAGGAAGGCGCCCAGGGGAACCTCGCTCTCGAGCCGGATCCGCACCGCCTCTCGAAGCAGGCGCAGCATCTCCTCGCGCAGCTCCGCCTCCGGCTCGCTGAACTTTGGGAGATATTCCAGCGACCAATAGCGCCCGATGTCCACACGGCCGTCGTGCCAGCGCAGCCAGTGCGCCGGCGGTAGGCGCCGGATGCCCTCGAAGGCGGTCAGAGGCGAGGGAACGTACTGGAGCGTCAGGAAGTGGTCGATCGCGGCGAGGTCGGGACGGCGCTCGATACCGGGATGCTGGAGGATCGCCTTGATCTCACTGCCGAAGACAAGCGAGCCGTCGGCCAGGAGGGCGTGGTAGAGCGGCTTCTTGCCGACCCGATCGCGTGCCAGGAAGAGCTCACGCCGCTGCTCGTCCCAGATCGCCAGCGCGAACATACCGCGCATGTCGTCCAGGCAGCGCTCGCGCCGCTCTTCGTAGAGGTGGAGCACCGTCTCCACATCTGAGTGGGTGCGGAAGCGATGGCCGCGCGCCTCAAGACCCAAGCGGAGATCGCGGTGGTTGTAGATCTCGCCATTGAGGATGATTGCCAGCGACTGGTCCTCGTTCCAGATCGGCTGGTGACCTCCGCTGACATCGATGATGCTCAAACGGCGGAAGGCGAAGCCGGCCTGCGGCTGCTCCAGGTAGCCGGAGTCGTCAGGGCCCCGATGGGCGATGGCGAGGGCCATCCGCTCCAACGTCTCACGCGAGGGAGCGGAGCCTACGATACCCGCGATCCCGCACATCAGGCGGCCACTCGCGCCCGCCGGCGCGCGCCTAACGAACGCAGGTAAATCTCCTCGGTCTGGCTGACCATCCGGCTGACGGCAAATTGTGACGCGATCCGCTGGCGCCCCGCCTCTCCCATGCGCTGCCGGAGCTTGGGGTCGTGAACGAGTTGCAGGATGGCTGCCGCCAGACCGGCATCGTCGTCGCTCGGTACGAGCAGGCCTTCTACGCCATCGTCGATGAGTTCGGGCGTGCCGCCGACGGCGGTTGCAACCACCGGCACACCGGCGGCGAGCGACTCCATCACCGCATTGGGCAAGCCTTCGTGGCGCGAGGTTAGGAGCGAGAGGTCGAAGGCCGGTAGGTAGGAGGAGGCTGACTCGACCGAACCCGCGAAGACGACGTGAGGCGCGATCCCAAGCTCAGCCGCGAGCGCCTCGAGCGCTCCGCGCTCGGGACCCTTACCGGCCAGGACCAGGCGAAAGCCGGGCACTTCGGCAACCACGCGAGGCAACGCGCGCAGCAGCATCTGGTGGTTCTTGTAGTGGATGAGATTGGCAATCGAGATCGCCAGGAACTGCGTTTCCGGCTGGCGCCAGCCCTCGGGGAGCGGCGGAGCATCAGTGATCGCCGGCAGGTCGAGGCCGTTGTACACAACAGCGGTATTGCCCGAGCTGAGATTCTCTTTCTCGATCGCGTATCCCCGGACGGCTTCGGAGTTGCAGAGGTGGAGGTCGATCACCCGGTTGGCGAAGCGTGCCAGCAACCGCCAGCGCAGGTAGGGATACAGGTGATAGGAGTCGAGGCCGCGGCGAGCGGCGATGACGATGCGAATGCGGAGGAACCAGGCCGCGACAGCGCCGAGCACGTAGGCCGCCGGCAGGTACGCGTGCAGGATGTCGGGCCGCTGGCGGCGCAGGCCCTGCCCGATGGTCCAGAAGATGCGCGCGGCGAGCAGCGCCCTCGAGCGAACGCCGCGGTGCTCGACACGGTCGAGCCGAACGCCGTCCACCCGGACATCGGGCCGCAGACTCTTCTCCAGCGGCCCGCCCCGCCAAAGGCAGAGGACCGAGGGCTCAAAGCGCTCGCGATCAAGCCCATTGACGAGCCGGACCAGCTGTTGCTCGGCACCCCCGATGTCGAGGCTGCCGATCAGGAAGGTGACTCTTACCCGGCGATCCGGGGCCTCATTCAAGCCTCGGCCTCGGTCCAGGGCACACTCGACTCGGTCACAGGGCGACGCATGGTGGGGCTGAGGCGGCCGAGAACGTTTCGTGTGTCGACAACCATGGGCGCGTATTGAAGGACGAGAGTCCAGTCGATCATGTCATGGTCAGACACGATCACCACGCAGTCCTGCCCAGCCAGGTAATCGGGCACCAGCGCCTGTGATTGGAGCACCAGCCCGTTTGCCTTGAAGGTGGGCACGTGGGGATCGTGGTAGCTGACCGACACGCCCTCGGCGTGCAGGAGTTCCACAAGCCGGACGGCCGGCGACTCGCGCACGTCTGCGGTGTTCTTCTTGTAGGCGACGCCGAGGAGGGCCACTCGCGAGCCGTTGAGCGGCTTGCGGTTCACGTTTAGAACGCGAGCGACTTTGCTGACCACGTAGGCCGGCACATGCGAAGAAACGCGGCCGGCCAGTTCGATGAACTCGGTGTTGACGCGTTTCTCACGAGCTTTCCAGGCCAGATAGAACGGGTCGACGGGAACGCAGTGGCCGCCGAGACCGGGTCCCGGGTAAAAGGGCATGAATCCGTACGGCTTCGTGGAGCAGGCCTGAATTACTTCCCAGACATCGATGCCAAACGAGTCACAGATGACCTGGAACTCATTGACGAGGGCGATGTTGACGATGCGGAAGATGTTCTCGAAGAGCTTGGTGATCTCGGCTGTCTTGAGGTTCGATACCGGTACGAGCTTCTCGAGCGCGCTGCCGTAAAGAGCGACCGTAAGCTCCAGACAGTCCTTAGTGAAGCCTGAGACCACCTTCGGCGTATTGGTGACCTTCCAAACGTCGTTGCCAGGGTCGATCCGCTCTGGCGAGTAGCCGACGAAGAGATCGACGCCGGGCCGGAAGCCTCGGTCGCGAAAGGCTTCGACGATGATTTCCTCAGTCGTTCCGGGATAGGTGGTGCTCTCGAGCACGACCAAGGCGCCCTGCTTCATGACCGCAGCCAGCGAGGCCGAGGCGTCCTGAACAGCAGTCAAATCGGGAACGCGGTACTCGTCGATAGGGGTTGGGACCGCGATCACCACGGCGTCCGCCTCGGCGACATCCGAATAGTCCATGGAAGCCCGCAGGCGGCCCTGGTCGATTAGGCGCCCAAGGTCTTCCGAATCTATGTCCTCGATCTGAGAACGCCCCGCATTGACAGCCATCACGCGCGCTTCCGAGCGATCGATGCCGATCACCGAATGGCCGGCCTCCGCAAATGCGACCGCGAGCGGCAGACCGACATAGCCGAGGCCCACGACCGCGACTTGCGCGTTTCGGGACTCGAGCTTGGTGAGCAGAGATGCTTTGTGTGGGGCGTTCTTAGGCACTGATTACCTCGGGCTTGGATTGGACTCCGGCAGTGTATGGATCGA
>CAZXGB010000232.1:0-3882 GCA_964640005.1 uncultured Actinomycetes bacterium
GAGCCGCGGGTGAAGTAGCCGGCCAGCGGATGGTCGGTCCCTGGCAGCGTTCGGTAACCGATCCCGTCGCCGTCGACGTCCCGGTAGCGGGCCCAGGCACCCTGCAGGCGCTCGATCTCCTCGGCGCTCAGCACCTTGCCGCGGTCAAACGGCTGCTCAGGGTACTCAAAGGACCGCGTCATCCAGAGGTTCATGCCGAGGTCGAGGTCGCTGAGGACGAAGACGGGCGTCTGGAAGCGGTCGGCAAGGTCGAAGGAGATCCGGGCGAACTCGTAGCACTCTTCCAGCGATCCCGGGAGCAGGACCAGGTGCTTGGTGTCGCCGTGCGAGAGGGTGTAGGCGAAGGCGAGATCGGCCTGCGAGGTACGCGTCGGGAGGCCGGTCGACGGACCGACGCGCTGGATGTCGAAGATGACGACCGGGACCTCGGCGTAGTAGGCGAGGCCGCTGAACTCCGCCATCAGCGAGATGCCGGGACCAGAGGTCGAGGTCATAGCCCGAGCCCCCGCCCAACCGGCGCCGATCGCCATGCCGACCGCGGCCAGCTCATCCTCGGCCTGAACGATCGAGATCAGCTTCTCGCCGTTCTCGTTGACCCGGAAGCGGTCGGAGTAGGTGATCAGGTTCTCGCAGAGACTGGAGGAGGGGGTGATCGGGTACCAGGCGGCGACCGTACAGCCGCCCATCAGCGCGCCCAGGGCGGCGGCCTGGTTGCCCTCGATCAGCATGAGGCCGTCGGTGACCCCCTGCATCGGTTCCAGCCGGTAGGGGACAGGCCGGTCCTTGAAGTTCTGCTCCCAGTACTCGTACCCGGCACCGATCGCGGCCACGTTGATGGGCCAGGTCTTGGGCTTGGTCTGGAAGGTGCGCTGAACGCCCTTCTCCAGGGCCTCCATCGGGATTCCGAGGAGACCGGCGACGACGCCGACGTAGAGCATGTTGGTGAGCTGCTTGCGCAGCGCGTCGCTCTCGATCCGGGTCTTGGCGAGCTTGGCGAAGGGGACCGGGTAGTAGCTCACGTCCTCGCGCGCCCCCGCCGTCGAGTAGGCCTCCTCATGGATCACCACGCCGCCCGGTCGCACCGAGCGGAGGTCGTCGGCCCAGGTCGCCGGGTTGAGGCAAACGATGACGTCGGGGTCGCCCTTGCGCGCCTGATAGCCCTCGGGCGACACCCGCAGCTGGTACCAGGTGGGCAGACCCTCGATGTTGGACGGGAAGACGTTCTTGGGCGCGACGGGGATGCCCATGGAGAAGATCGCGCGCGTAAGCACCAGGTTGGCGGACTGGCTGCCAGACCCGTTGACGGTGGCGGCTTGGAAGGTCAGGTCGTTGATCGATCGCTCAGCCATGGTTTGCTCGAAGTTCCGCTGGTTGGGGCCATCAAGTTTAGCTCCGCGCTAAAGCTCCACCTGTCTGCTCTCAACCGTTCAGCCGTCCGCTTCAGAGCAAGAGCACCGCCATGCCCGAGCCAAGGCACTCTTAGATCCCTGCGAGACCGTGGCGGTGGGCGTAGACGACGGCCTGGGCGCGGTCGCGAACCCCTGTCTTGGAAAAGAGGTTGTTGATGTGCGTCTTCACAGTGGCCTCGCTGACGAAGAGCCGCTGCGAGATCTCCCGGTTGGAAAGGCCGCCGGCGATCAGCTGGAGGACCTCGGCCTCGCGCGGGGTCAAGCCGTCCGGAAGCGGATTCGCGGCCGCGCCGGTCGCCGCGATCCGATCCAGGAGCCGGGCCTGAACCGCCGGGTCGAGGAGGGCCTGGCCGTGCGTGACCGCGTCCAGGGCGCGGCGGATCTCGTCGATTCCACTGTCCTTGGTCAGGTATCCGCGGGCGCCTGCCTGGATCGCGGAGACGATCGACTCGTCGTCCGCGTAGGTGGTCAACACGATGACCTGGATAGCGGGGTCGAGGGCGCGGATTCGGCGGGTCGCCTCGACGCCGTCGCAGCGTGGCATCCGTAGATCCATCAGTACCACGTCGGGTCGCGTGCGCTGGGTCAGCTCGACCGCGGTCTCGCCGTCGCCCGCCACCCCCAGGACCTCGATCCCCTCGATCAACCCGAGCATGGTCGAGAGGCCCTCGCGGATCAGTGCCTGGTCATCGGCGATCAGGACGCGCGTCACGGTGTGGGCAGCCAGAGCCTGACCTTGAAGCCGGCTCCCGAAAGCGGGCCGGCCTCCAGGCGTCCGCCGAGCAGCTCCGCGCGCTCACGCATCCCGGTCAGTCCGAAACCGCCGCCCTGCCCGTCCGGCCGGGCCTGACCGTCGTCGACCACGGACAGCTCGACGCCGCCGTCGACTGTGCGCAGCCGGAGCGCCACTTGTCTGGCGACGGCGTGCTTGCGCACGTTCGTCAGAGCTTCCTGGGCGGTGCGGTAGAGCGCGACCCGCTCTTCCGGGCTCAGCGCCGGCAGCGCCTCCGGCAGCTCGAGCCGGCAGACGACGCCCGTGTCGCCCTCGAAGTCGGCGGCCAGCTGGCGGAGAAGCTCCGGGCCGGGCAGCTGCTCTCCACGAAGGGCCGAGACGGCGCGCCGAACGTCCTGCAGGCCCTCGCGCGCGAGCGCGTGCGCGCGGGCCACCGCTTGAAGGGCTGCGGGATCCTCGGGACGCTGCTTCATCAGCACCTCGGCGAGGTCGAGCTGGACGGCCATCGCCGAGAGGCTGTGGGCGAGGACGTCGTGGATCTCCCGGGCGAGCCGAGCTCGCTCCTCCGCGCGGGCGGCCTCGCGCTCCAGCTCGCGCGTACGCTCCTCCTCGGCTCGGCGGCGGCGTACGGAGTACAGGCCGACGAAGGTGAGGGTGACCGCGAGTGCTTCCAGAGGAAGCCCGTTGAATGCCGACAGACCAATCAGTAAGTACTGGACGCCCATGCTGGCCGCCGTGGTGGCGGCGGCCACCAGAAGGCCGGTGGCCAGCGGGAGGCGCAAGGCGGCGACGGCGATGACCGCGTACATCAGGCCCGCGGCGCTGTGTGGCGCCATCGCCGTGATCGCGGTGGAAAGCGCCCCCAGGGCGGCGATCGCGAGCAGGCTGGGCTTGCGGCCGGCGACATACAAGCCGCCGGCGAAGGCGGCGCCGAGCAAGAGGGCGGCCCACAGCCGCCAGGATCCGTGCAGCTGCGGGTCCCTCAGCAGGGCGCCGACGAAGAGGCCGGCGATCGCGAGGAGCATGATCTGCCCCTCGCGGGTTCGCCAGAGCCTCCCGCTGACGGCGTCCATCGCGCCGATGCTATTCGCCGCGAGCCACCGCTAGGGTTTGTGCGCCGCCCGCCCGCAGCCAGGTCACCAGGTTCTGGGCGGCGAAGGTCGCGAAGAGGGTCATCAGCATCTCGGCCAGCATGGCCTGGCTCCCCAGGCCCAGCAGCCGGTCGATGACCGCCATCGCAATCCGGAAGGCGATGAGCGCACCCCAGAGGGCGAGCGTCGTCCAGCTGCCCTGGGTCCAGGCCGTTCCGTCGGCTGCCGTCCAGGTTCGGACCGAGATCCCTCTCAGCGCGCCGAGGACGAGGCCGAGGAGGACGCCGAAGGCGGCGAGGGTGCCGCCGGCGAAGTCGATGCCGGACAGTGCCGGCAGGTACTGCACCGTGCCGTAGGCGAGCAGCGCGGGGATGACGAGCAGCCGCCTCGGATTGAGCGGCGAGGCTTGCATCTGGCGGAAGAGGACGAAGGCCAGGATGCCGAGCGCGAGGAGGATGGTCGCCGGGTTCGAAAAGTTGATCGAGCTCATGCCCTGGATGGTCGGTGGCGACCGCCGCCCAGCACATCGGAGCCGGGTTGGATTTCTCGCCTCCACCCCCGGGTGGACATGCAGTGCGAGCCCTCCGAGGTCGAATCCCGCGTTCGTTTACTCTCGTGGGTCATGAAAGTCCTGGTCCCGAAAGAGACC
>CAZXGB010000233.1:0-3873 GCA_964640005.1 uncultured Actinomycetes bacterium
GGGCAGACGCCGGAGCGCCCGATCACCCACGACCTGATGCAGACCGCGCTCGCGGAGTTCGGCATCAACCTCACCCGGATCGTGGTCAGCTCGCTCTCGGGGGAGGTCTTCTACGCCCGGCTACACGTGCAGCAGAACGGGCGCGAAAGCGACATCGACTCCCGCCCCAGCGACGCCATCGCGCTCGCCGTGCGCTTCGAGTGCCCCATCTTCGTGTCGCGCGATGTTCTCGAACGCGCCGGCGTCGTACCCGAGCACGAGGAGGATGAGGGCTCGGGCGAGGGCAGCGGAATTGACGAGGACCGGCTGGCGGTCTTCCGCGACCTCGTCAACAGCCTGGACCTGCCCGACCTTCCGGACGAGCCAGGCAGCTCGAAGAGCTAACCAGAAGGGTCTGCCATGACCCCGATGGCCGAGCTCGAGGTTTCTCTCCGCTTGCTGGTCGCCCTCGTCCTCGGCGCCCTGATCGGGGCTGAGCGCGAGTACCACCGCCACCCCGCGGGCCTCCGGACGATGTCCGCCATCTGCGTCGGCTCGGCCCTCTTCACCGTCCTCGGCACCCTGATCCTGAACACCGACCCGACCCGAATCGCGGCCCAGATCGTGACCGGAGTCGGCTTCCTCGGCGCCGGCGCAATTCTGCGCAGCGGCGCCAGTGTCCGCGGGCTGACGACCGCGGCCACCATCTGGGTGGTGGCGGCGGTTGGCATGGCGGCAGGCTTCGGCTACTTCATCCTCGGCAGCATCTGTACCGCCCTCGTGCTCGTGATGCTGATCGCCTTGCGGCGGATCGAGATCGACCGCTTCCGCGAACCGGACGACGCCGCCGAGTAGGCTTCGCGCCGCCGTCATCGAGCGTCCCTGGCCGTATCATGTCTGTTGGTTTTTGGCCTTTTTGTGATGCCCTCCACGCTCACCCATCGCCGCCGCACGGCCCTCGAGGCGCTCCGGGAGCTGGTCGCCGCCTCCGGCGGCCCGGTTCACTACCCGGAAGTCGGCGCGCGCATGGGCGTCTCCGCCTGGACGGCCTACGGCCTCCTGCGCGATCTCGAAACGCTCGGGCTCGCCGTCCGCTCCTACGCGATCGCCCCCGGGCACAGCGCTGGCGGCCGCTCGCGGATCCTGTTCGCGCCCTCGGCACCAGCCGCGGGCGAGGAGCCCGAGAGTGAGAACCGTCTCCGGACCGCCTTCGAGCGCTTCTCCGCGATCGCCGACGAGACGGCCGCGGTTCGCGCCTACGTGGCCGACACCCGCGACGACATCGCCTACCACCTCGGCTTCTGGATGGCCCGTCTCGACGCCGCCGGCCGCTCGGCCCAGGATGCCAGTCGCGCACTCCTGGAGGGTGGGGCGCTGCCCTCGACGAAGCTCCAGGCGATCGCCGCCCTCGGCCTCGGCTCGACTCTCGCTCGCCTGGAGCCGGAACGGCTGGCCGGGCGCCTGACCGAGGCGGCCGGGCGCCTGACGGTTCTCGTCGAAGGCGCCTCGAGAGCCCCTGACGCGCGCCTGGGGGCGCTGGTGGACGCTGCCCGCCGGCTCGGCCCATTCGACGCCGCGCGGGCCGGCAAGAGGATCGCGACCTGATGACCGTCGCGATCGTCACCGACTCCACCGCCGACCTCCCGAAGCCGCTCGCCGACCCGCGGTCGATCTCGATCGTGCCCCTGACGGTCATCATCGAGGGACGGGAATATCTCGACGGGATCGACATCTCGCCCGACGAGTTCTACCGGCGCAATGCCCCCGCCTCCACCTCGCAGCCCTCTCCCGGACGCTTCGCGGAAACGTTCGAACGGCTGCTCGCCGATCACGAGGAGGTGGTCTCGCTCCACATCTCCTCCAGGCTGAGCGGCACCTACGCCGCCGCCGTGCAGGGGGCCGAGATGGCAAGCGTTGGGCGCGTGCGAGTGGTCGATACCGGACTGGTATCGATGCCGCTCGGCCTGGTGACGCTGGCTGCCGCTGAGATGGCTCGCGCGGGTGAGCGCGGCGCCGGGATCGAGCGCAAGGTCAAGGAGCTCTGCGAGGCGTCGAGCGTCTTCTTCGTCGTGGCCACGCTGGAGAACCTGCGCCGCGGGGGCCGGATCGGAGGTGCCGCCGCCCTTCTCGGCTCGGTGCTCCAGATGAAGCCGGTGCTCACCATCAGGGACGGGCAGGTCACGCCGCTGGAGCGGGTGCGAACGCAGGAGCGCGCAATCGCCCGCCTGGTCGAGCTGGTCCGCTCGACCGACCGCGGGCGTGGACTCTGCGCCATCGTCGGCCATGCGGCGGCCGCGGGACAGGCGGAACGGATCGCGGCCGAGATCGACGATGTCTGCGACACCCTGCTGGTCCACCCACTCGGCCCCGTGGTCGGCGCCCACGCCGGTCCAGGCACGGTTGGGGCCGGGCTCTACCCGGCCGAGCTGTTCCGGCTGGGCCTCAAGGAGGAGCCGGCCGCCAGCGCACCGAGGTAGCGCTCACCAGCTTCTCGACGCGCCCCTCGACGGCCAGGGCCTGGAGGTGGGCCAGCGCCTCCTGAAGCGCCAGCCGCGTGTCGTACACGTTGTCGCGCTCGCCCCAGACCTCTACGGCGACCTCCCACCCGGTCATCTCGCCGGCGGCGCCGACGATGCCTTCGATCTGGTTCTTGCGCCGTTCGTGGTGGTGTTCCATGTAGTCGATCCGCCCAGCGGCGTCGGTCCAGGGGTCGCCATGGCCTGGGAAGACCCGCGCGGGGCTGAGGCTCCGCAGGCGCTCCAACGCCGCCAGGTACTCGCCCAGTGGGTCGGGCGTGCTCTGTGGATGGAGGCCGATGTTGGGGCTCAGGTGAGGCAGCAGCTGGTCGCCCGCGAAAAGCAGGCGTTCCGCGGGGTCGAAGAGCACGACGTGGCCCGGTGAGTGCCCGGGCGTCCACTCCACGCGGAGGCGGCGAGCGCCCATCTCGATGGTCTCGGCGCCATCCAGCTGGACCGCCGGCTCCGCAGGCATGACGAATTCGCGCATGGCGCGAGAGGCGTTCTTCAGCTCCTCGCTCACGTCCGGCGGGACGCCATTGGTGACCAGGTTCTGGTGGACCGCCTCCACCAGCGCCTCCAGCTGCAGGTAGCGCGGACTGACCATCGGCACCTCGAGGCGGTGCAGGTACAGCTCCGCCCCCATCTCCTCGGTCAGCACGCCGGCGGCACCGTAGTGGTCGGGATGGATGTGGGTGACGAAGAGCCGGCGGAGGCGGCCGTCCAGGCGAGACATGGCCCCCCGGAGCAACTCGAGGCTCGCCGGCGCGCTCAGCCCGCAGTCGAGCAGGTCGAGGTGCTCGCCGTTCTTGAAGAAATAGGTGTTGACCCATCCCAGCTCGAAGGGGATGGGCAGCTTGAGCATATAAACGGCCTCAGCGACCTCCTCCAACTGGACGTCGCCGGTCATTTCGGCGCGTTCCGCCATGCTTTTAAGATGACCTCCGTACGCCGTGGAGCGTCATATTCGTCAGGAGGAATCGATGGGTGACCAAGTGAACGCCGATCAGGTTACGCCCGATGTGGTCTTCGACCAGATGCCGCAGTATTTCCAGGCGGACAAGGCGGGCAACACCAACGCCACGATCAACTTCGACCTGAGCGGCGACGGCGGCGGCAAGTGGTGGGTGCGCATCGCCGACGGCCAGGCGACGTCGGGCAAGGGTGAGGGTGAGAACCCGAATCTGACGCTGCTCGCCGACGCCGGCGATTTCGTGCGCATCATCATGGGCACGCTCGATCCCACCGCCGCCTTCATGCAGGGCAAGCTCAAGATCAAGGGCGACATGGGCCTGGCGATCAAATTCCAGTCCCTTTTCAAGCGTCCGTAGCGCCTCGGCGGAGACGAGGCCGCGTGCCCCCTCCCCACTTGCTGGGG
>CAZXGB010000234.1:0-3866 GCA_964640005.1 uncultured Actinomycetes bacterium
GCCATGCCCTGGTCCTCCTGACTCTGATGGGCGTCAAAACCCCAACAACACTTGAACTGACTGCGTTGTTCGGAGCATTCCGCCCCGGCCGCCCGTGGAGGAGCGCGAGTCGCTAGCTCTCTAGCGAACTGCCACCTATGAGTGCGCGATGCGATCGGACTTGAATTCAGTCCACCAGAGCGTGCCGTCAGGAGTGAAAGCCAGCTGGTCCGGCCAGGCACCGGCCGCGACGGGGACGCTGGTTTCGACAGCCCCCTGCGCCGTAACCCGCGCGATCCGATCGACTTTGCTCTCGGCGAACCACAGGGTGCCGTCTTGTGCCTGGACAAGGCCCTGGGGTCCGCTATTTGCCAGGACGGGCAGGAACGCCGGGGTGGAGGAACCGGCAGACAGGCGACCAAGGCGGTCGCCGGCGAACTCGGTGAACCAGGTCGTGCCGTCGCGAGCCGTGAGGATGCTGGCCGGGGCCGTGCCGGTCTGGCCAAGCGGGACCTCAGTGAGGTGCCCCTGGCTGTCGACGTGGAGGAGGCCATCGGCCTTCCCCTCGGTTGCCCACACCCCGCCAGCCCCATCCGGTGCAAGTTGGGCCACGCCCCGCGCAGGCCCCGTGGTCAGTGTGAACTCGCCGAAGCTCCCGTTGCGCAGCCTGGCCACGCCGTTGGCACCGAACTCGGCGATCCAAACGGTCCCGTCATCGAGTGCAAGCACCGCCGTGGGCTCGGCACCGGTTCGCAACCGGCACTCGGTGACCGCCCCGGCGGGTGATATCGAGGCGAAGGCGTCTCGATAGCGCTCGGGCAACCACACCGACCCATCGCGTGCCACGGATAGCTGGAAGCCGAGTCCACTCGAGGGGAATTGCCACGACTCGGCCTTGCCGTCGGCCGTGATCCGGTAGACACGATCCTTTCCGCCCGCCAGCGCCCAGATCGCGCCGTCCGGCGCCGTAGTCAAGCCCGCCGGTTGGGAACCGGCCGGTAGGTGGAAGCCGTCCGCGTCGGCCGTCCCCGCAGGCTGGTGGCCGGCACTAAGCGAGCTACAGGCGCCGGCGCTGGCGACGGGCTCTGGGGTCGAACCGGCGCTGGCCAGGGTCTTCGGCGTCGATCCGCCGCAGCCGGTGCCCAGTGTCAAGGCCAGCACAGCGGCTAGCCAAATACGCACGGCCGGATTGTAGAAGTGACCCGGTACAAAGAGAAGCATGCGCGCGCTAGCCGTGGCCGCCGCCCTCGCCGGCACCCTGGACACCCTCGCCTTCGTGGCGACCCGTCGCGAGACCCTCGCCAAGCACCGAGGCCGTGGCGCCGGCTCTCTCCTCGGGCTGGCCCTGTGGGCCGCGGTGCTCACAGCCGCCGCCCGCGGTCGCCGCCCAGGCCGGTCCGCCGTCGCGCTCGTGTCGGCGAACAGCCTCGCCAACTGGGGACTCCTCGCCGCCCACCTCCGCGCTGGCATACCCAACGCCCGGATCTTCCTGGGCCCGGCTCTGGCCAGCGTCGCCGCCGCCTCAACCGCCGCGCGAGCCTTTCGCTAGCCCGCTTGCGCCTCGGCGTAAGCGGGCGGGAGGCCCGCCGCGAGCCCCTCGTCGAGCCGAATGACGTCGACCTGTTTCACGCGGCCGGCGACCGGAGCGGAGAGGACTTTCATCCGGGCCAGCCCCGCCGTGACGGCCTCCACCTCGGTCTCGGCGGCGACCGAAAGCGACACCGCCCAGCCGAGCTGCGTCCGGCCCACAAGCACGCCTTCCATCTCGCGAACGACCATCAGCTGAGAGGGGCGCCGGTTCCCCAGCAGATCGTCGCTTTCCAACTCGATGTCAACCTGCCACTCGTGCACCGTTGCCATCTCGCTACTTCATGTACTCCGCGGTGAGGGCCCCGGCCTTCTGCCAGATCGCTGCCGTCACCTCTGTGGTGCTCGAGCCTGGCGGGACCGCGACTCCCAGCCGCTTCAACGGTGCCAGCCAGTCGTCCGGGACCGTCCGCTGCCCCTGCTGCTCGAGCGCGGCCAGGTCCCGAAGCGGGTGGTCGAAGGAGGCGAGCAGCCGCCGAAGCTCCAGGGCCTTCGAATGCTGAGACCGCATTTGCAGTTCGGACTGTAAAAGCAAAGCTGCTTTGAAAAGCCAACGCTCGCGCGATCATTTCGCCGTCAATTTGAGGGCATCGCGAGCGAGTTTGTTGGGATTGCCAAGGCCGCTGATGGTCCGAGAACCACGAGGTGGGCCAAGCCCGGCGGCCTGTGCAAGGCTGTGCGCATGGCCATCGTCCTCTGGCACACAGCGATGTCCATCGACGGCTTCGTCGCCGGCCCCGGCGACGCCATGGACTGGGTCTTCCGGTACGACGACCCGAATCCCGAGGTAGACCAGGTCCTCCAGACCACGGGGGCGGTGCTCGCAGGGCGGCACACCTACGACATATCCGTGAGCTCGGGCCAGCCCTTCTACGGCGGAGCCTGGACCGGTCCCGCCTTCGTGCTCACCCACCACCCGCCGCCCCCGGAACAGGATCCTGCGATCACCTTCTTGACGAAAGAGATCGGAGACGCGGTGGCGACCGCGCGCTCGGCGGCCAGCGGCAAGAACGTCGTGCTGATCGGCGCCAATCTCGGCCAGCAGTGCGTCGGCGAAGGCCTGGTCGACGAGATCCTGATCCAGATGCTGCCCGTTCTCCTGGGCGCGGGGGTCCGCCTCTATGCCGGCCCGCAGCTCAACCTGCAGGCGCCGAGCGTCACCCAGTCGGGCCACACGACCAACCTGCGCTTCCCGGTCCGCGCCTAGAGCCAAGCCCCTCCCCAGAGCCGCGCCCGCTCAACCAGTATCCTCTCCCTTCACAAGCGAACGGATTTAGCAAGGAGAGCGTCAGCGGCGTGACACGGAAGCTGCTCACCGAGGT
Organism: uncultured Actinomycetes bacterium; assembly: GCA_964640005.1. Taxonomy (GTDB): domain Bacteria; phylum Chloroflexota; class Dormibacteria; order Dormibacterales; family Dormibacteraceae; genus CAZHAC01. The sequence continues at coordinate 2,889 of CAZXGB010000234.1, forward strand.
AGTCGGGACCTACATCTTTTTCACCTGCATCGCCCTTTCCAGCGGGGCCGGCGCGCTGGCGCCGATCGCGATCGGCGGCGCGCTGATGGTGATGGTCTACATGGGCGGCCACGTCTCGGGCGCCCACTACAACCCCGCCGTATCGCTGGCCGTGTTCCTGCGCAGGAAGATGCCGGCCAACGAGCTAATCGCGTACTGGGTGGCCCAGCTGGTCGGCGGCACGCTCGGCTTCCTGACTGGCTACCTGGTCAGCGGTCGCACTGCAGGCATCCATCCGGGCAAGGGCGTCTACTTGGTGAGCGCGGTCAGTGTCGAGTTGTTGATCACCGCCGCGCTGGCGCTGGTCGTCCTCAACGTCGCCGCCAGCAAGGCAACCGCCGGCAACTCCTTCTACGGCCTGGCGATCGGCTTCACCATCATGGCCGGCGCCTTCGTCGGCGGCCCGATCTCCGGCGGCGCTTTCAACCCGGCGGTCGGCCTTGCCGCGACCATCGTCGACGGCGTCTTCCACGGCGGCTCCTGGTCTGACGTCTGGATCTACATCGTGGCGCCGCTGGCCGGGGGTGCGATAGGAGCCCTCATCCACCAACTGCAGGACACCGCGCCAATCGAAGAACCGCTGGCCGAGCCCTCCCGCTGATCAGAGCCGCGGCGGGCCCGCTCGAAGCCTCTCGGTCGACTCTTCAATCCGCACCGGTCCCGCGGGATCGAGCTGCCACCGCGCCTCGAGCCACCACGTGCATCCGGCGTCCGCCCAGGGCCGCACCAGGTCGGCGGCCTTCGCCGGGTCATCGCCCGGTGTCTCGCCTTCGGTGGTCACGTCGAAGCCTGGGTGCCGCCCGCCGTTGCCGTCGAGCCAGGCGATCATCTCGCGGATGTCGTCGGGAGTGGTGGCGACTCCCATTTCGGACGATCCCTTGGGCTTGACGAAGGGGATCAGGCCGTCACACCTCAGGACCCGCCGCATCGACTTCATCC
>CAZXGB010000235.1:0-3826 GCA_964640005.1 uncultured Actinomycetes bacterium
GCCGAAGAGCGACGGCGAGACGTCGCCGATGCCCATGACCTCGTTCACGATCGCAGCAAACGCCCTCTGGATGTGGTCGCGGACCTCCGGTATGCCGCCGCCCGGCTCCCCCCCGGTCACCACATGACGCAGTGGCGGTGGGTCGCCCGCCGTCCGGTTGGCGAGGTGCTGAGCGAAAGAGGGCGTCCCGAGGAGGGTGTCCGCGATACCGGCTCGCAGTGCGAACAGCACGCGTTCGCTGTCTCCCGGCCCGACCGGCACCCCGCGCACCCCGATCCGCTCAAGGACGAAATAGGTGTGACCGGCCACAAATGGGCCTGCGCCGAAGGTCGAGATGACGGCGTCGTGATCATGGATGCCGGTCGCGTAGTAGGAGCGGGCGCCGATCTCGGTCCAGGCCTCCGCGTCATTTGCGGTCAGCGCTATCACCGAAGGCGATCCGGTGGTGCCGCTGGTCTGGTAGACGCGCTTGACGCGCTCGGGGGGCACGCATAGATGCGGCCCGAACGGCGAAGCGTCGTCGAACGCGGCGCGCAGGTCCGACTTGGTGGTGAACGGCAGCCGGTCGACCTCTTTGAGCGGCACGCGGGAAAGCCGCTGAGCGTAAAAGGACGAGCTCTCGACCAGGTGCCGGTACTGCTCGTCCCAGGCTGCCTCGGCCATGGCGAACGTCTCCGCGGGCGGCGCCGTTTCAACCGCGCGGTCCCAGATCCAGTCCCGGTCGCAGCCGTCGCCGGGGAGCTTGCTCACGCGTAGAAACTAGCCCGCCTGGGACCCGCGTGGAAGAAGGTCTTCTCCCCGCCGGGCGGTGCGCGGGCGGGTAGGCGTCGCCGCCGGCCGGCGACGGAGGGGATCAGCCCTCTCCGTCGCCCGCCAGGAGCCGGTACAGGGCGCGCCGGGTCTCGTTCAGGATCTCGGTTGCCTTCGCGATCTGCTGCTCGTCGCCATCGTGAGCCACCTGCCAGGCCGCCTTTGCGGTCGACACGGCCGCGTGTCGGTACGCGTGGAGCGAGTCGTCGGACTCGGCGCCGTCTTCCCACGGCGGACTCTGCTCGCCGCGCTTGGCCACCTCCTGGCGCCCCGCGTCGGTGATCTCGAACGTCCGGCCGGACTCGCCTTCGATCGAGCGGACAAGTCCTTCGTCCTCGAGCTGGGCGAGCGCCGGGTAGACCGAGCCAGGGCTTGGCCGCCAGCGGCCACCCGTACGCTCCTCGAGCGTCTGCATCAGCTGATAGCCGTTGCGCGGCCCTTCGGCCAGCAGCAGCAGGAGCGCGGTCCGGACGTCACCGCGGCGGCGGCGCCCACGGCCACCCGGGCCAGGCCAGAACGGGCCGCCGAACCCGCCCGGGCCGAACATCCCGCCCCGGCCCCCGAACGGGCCTCGGTACCGCCTACGAAGGAAGCCGAGGCCCACGCGGTGGCTCTCCTGCGTCCAGTCGGATGGTTCTTGCTGGAACATGGGTTCCTCCTTATCTATCAAGATACGTCAATGATATATCGCTAGCCGGAAATGTGTTGTCCTGAATCGCTTGCCGCCATCTACCATTGCGCGCCGTGAAAAACCTGGCACTCGCCGTAATCGCCGTCGCCCTACCGATCGCCTGCGGCGGCACCTCTGCCAGTTCCGCCGGGACTCCGGCGTCCACGCACTCGGCAGCGGCCGGTGGGAGCGCTGCCGCGGGCAAGGACGCGTGCACGGTCGTACCCCAGTCCCGCATCTCCTCGGCGGTTGGCTTCACCTTCATCACCACCAGCTCGACGAGCATGAACGGCACCGAAATCTGTCAGTACATAGGCACGAACGGCGGCTCGCTCAGCGTCGACCGCTTTCCCGCCGGAGAGACTGTCGAAACCGTAGCCAAGGTGCAGTTCGGAACCCACAGCACGCAACAGGTGAGCGGCGTCGGCGACCGCGCGGTTTACTCCTTCGCAACCACAGCGGCCGGTCCGGACGCCGAGCTGGTCGCGCAGAAGGGCCAGAAGGTCGTCCTGGTCATCCTGTTCCAGCAGGGCCTGACTGCAGACCAGGGTCAGAAGCTGTGCTCCGCGGTCGCCGACGTGGAGCTCTCGGTCTAAGCCCCCAAGCTCGGCGCTTGGACGTAATTGGGGGACCGCCAGACCGGCGGCCCCCCAGATTCGCGATCAGGCGATATTGGCGAAGGAAGCTCAGCCGTTCAGCGCTGCTTAGACCCCTCCGTGATCTGAATCTTCCTCGGCTGCGGACGCGGCACCTTGGGGACGCTCACGGTCAGGATGCCGTCCTCGAAGGTCGCGCTGATCTCGTCCTCCTTGACGTCTCCGGGCAGCTGGATGCTCCGCTGGTAGTTGGCGTAAGCGACCTCGCGGCGAAGGTAGCCGCCCTGCTCGTGGCTCCCCTGCTTTGAGTGCTGCGCATGTATCTTGAGTACGCCGTCCGCGAACGTGATCTCGACCTCCTCGGGCTTGAACCCCGGCACGGGCGCCTGGATCTCGTACGCGCCGTCGGCCTCCCTCACGTCGAGCGGAAGCACGTACGTGGCCACCTGGCGCTGGTTGCCGTTGCCGGGACCCGCGGGACCGAAGAAGTCCTCGAACAGCCTGTCCATCGCACCGTGCAGATTTGCCAGTTCAGTGCTCGGACTCCACCGGATCATCGAAAACACCTCCTCGTTGTTTACCCTTACTGGGCCTTTATCGATCGAATACCACGCTCTGAGACGGCCTAAACGTGCTTCTCGCGGGCTCTCAGGAGCGTGCCGCCTCGACTCAGCCGGACTGCGGATAAGGCGTCTCACCGCGCTCGAGCATCTCGACGAACTGCTCTATGCGGCGAGCCCTCGTCTGCTCGCGCCTCGCCGTGGTGACCCGGTAGAGAATCGCGTAGCGGTTCTGCCGGTTGAGGCGCTCGAACATCGCCAGTGCCTTCGGCCTGGCTTGGAGCGCCGCAGCCAGGTCGTCCGGCACGTCGATGGTCGCCGAGCCCTCGTAGGCGGCGCCGTATCGTCCGTCCGCGCGCGCCCGCTCCAGTTCTGCGATGCCGGCGGGGTCCATGCGGCCCTCGGCCAGCAGCCGCTCCGCGAGCTCCACGTTGCGTTTCGACCACATGCTGCGGCGGCGCCGGGGAGTGAAGAGGACGCACCACGTCGATTCGTCGCGGGCCGAAGCCTGGCCATCGATCCAGCCAAAACACAGCGCCTCCTCCAATGCCTCGCGATGGGTGAGACTCGTGGGCTCGACGGCGCCCTTCTTCGCAAGTACGAGCCTGACGCCGTCGGAGTCAGGATTCTCTGATAGCCAGATCCGCCATGCCGTGGCGTCGGCGACGATCAGCTCAGGTCGCTCAGCCACGCCGAACCGCCCTCGGAGGCCCGCTCATAGCCAGCCTGGGAGGGGCGCAAGCGTGCCAGGCCTCGACGATCGCCGCCCGGAGTGTCCGCCTTTTCACTACCCGGAGCTTTATGAGTACCGCAGGGAAACCTCGGAAGTGCTCGATGTCAAAGAACCCATTGGGCGGATCCATCAGCAGCACGTCCTTCTCCTCGAGGTTCTCGACCCGGACCGCGACCAGTGGACCCTCCGGCGGCGGTTCGACGCCGAGCCGTTTCAAGTCAGCTTTGCTGAGCGGCCGCTCCCAGGCGAAGGGCTTGCCGGCGACGAACCAGGTGCGGTGGCCAAAGCGCATGCCTTCGGTGACCTCGGGCAGCGAAAGGGCTATCTCGGCGGCATCGTCGACAGTCACTTATCTACGGTGCCGGTTGCGGTCCTCGCCACATCGAGATTGGTGCCCCCGGAAGGACTCGAACCTCCGACACGCGGTTTAGGAAACCGCTGCTCTATCCCCTGAGCT
>CAZXGB010000236.1:0-3800 GCA_964640005.1 uncultured Actinomycetes bacterium
GTGGTCGGATCCACCTTCCGCGTGGGCTCCCAGGTGCCGCTGCGCTTGCTCTCGGTAACGCCGCTGCGCCCACCGGCAGGCGGCCTCCCGGCGCGTGGCGAAGGCTTCACGCTCACCTTCGGCGCGCCCGCGGGGGCCTCCCTGGGCGAGGGCATCCTGCCGGTCGAGCACGTCCGCCTGGGCCGCTTCGAGATGTTCCTTGCCCCGGTCGGCCCGCCTGGGCCGGAGCAGCGTTACGAGGCGGTCTTCAACCGGCTGTGGTCGTGAGCGAGCACAGCGTCCACCTTGAGCTGCGCCCAGTGGTGGCGGCGGACGAACCTTTTCTCCGGCGCCTCTATGCGAGCACACGGGCCGAGGAGATGGCGCTGGTCGTCTGGTCGGAGGTGGAGAAGCGCGCGTTCTGCGACATGCAGTTCGATCTCCAGGACCGCCACTACCGCGCGCACCACCCGGAGGCGAGTTTCGACCTGGTCTTAGTCGACGGGAAGCCCGCGGGCCGGGTCACGGTCGATCGCTCCGGGCGGCGCCTTCACGTGGTCGATATCGCCGTGCTGCCCGAGTTCCGCGATCGTGGCATCGCCAGCGAGCTCCTTGGACAGCTGCTGGAGGAGGCGCGCGCCGCGCGCGTCCCGGTTGTGCTCGAGGTCGAGGTCCAGAACCGCGCCCTGCGGCTATACCAGCGCCTCGGATTCATGGTCACCAACACGGTCGGCATTCATCACGAGCTGACCTGGCAGCCGGAGGCGCCGGCGCAGGCGCTGTCCGCGTGATCGAGCTTCCAGTGATGGACATGGACGCGGCTCGATTCGAGAGCCTGCTCAACGAGGGCTTCGCGCTGGACCTGGGGGAGGGGGGGCAGGTCGATATCGAGCTCCTCGAGGTCAGTCGAGGCAGACCGGCGCCAGGCTACGAGCACTTCTCGCTCCTCTTCAGAGCGCCGGCTGAGACACCAGCGGAGCAGCGGACCTACTACATCGAGCACCCCGCGACCGGTCAGATGGCGATCTTCCTGGTCCCGATCGGCAGCACTCCTGAAGGACTCCTCCTCGAGGCCGTCTTCAACCGTTTGACGAACGAGGAAGTGGCAGGAGGCGAGAGATGAGCCAGCCCTTCGTCGGCGAGATCAGGATGTTCGCCGGCAACTTCGCACCCCTGGGATGGGCGTTCTGCGACGGCGCTGTCCTTCCGATTTCTCAGAACACCGCGCTCTTTTCGCTGATCGGCACCACCTACGGCGGGGACGGGCAGAACACATTCGCGCTGCCCGACCTCCGAGGCCGCCTGCCGATGCACGCCGGAAACGGCTTCACCCTCGGCCAGGCGGGCGGCGCGGAGAGCGTCAGCCTCACCACCAATCAGATCCCGGCGCACACACACGCGCCGGCCGCGTCGACCGCGCCGGCGAGCACGGTTTCGCCGGCGGGCGGCGTCTGGGCGGCCGGCAGCGCGCCTCAGTTCAGCACGGCCGCGCCGACGGTGGCCATGCAGGCGAACGCTGTCGGCCAGGCAGGCGGTAGTCAGGCCCACGACAACATGCACCCGTATCTCGCCGTCAGCTTCATCTTGTCGCTGTTCGGCGTCTTTCCGAGCCAGAACTGAGAGGAGCCGGACGATGAGCCAGCCGTTTCTCGGCGAGATCAAGGTCATCAGCTGGAACTTCCCGCCCAAAGGCTGGGCCTTTTGCAACGGTCAGCTGCTGCCGATCAACCAAAACCAGGCGCTCTTCGCGCTGCTTGGCACGACCTACGGCGGCAACGGACAGACCAACTTCGCGCTGCCCAATCTTCAAGGCCGCGTCCCCCTCCATGTGGGCGGCGGCATGACCCTCGGCCAGTTGGGAGGCGAGACCGCTCACACGTTGACGGTTCCCGAGCTGGCCGCGCACACCCATCAGTTGACGGGCAGCGACCACGCCGCGGACGCCGGCTCGCCCGCTGGCGCGCTGTGGGCGCCCGGCAACGGCCCCGCCTACGCGGCCACACCCAACACAGCAATGGCGGCAGCTGCCATCTCCGCGACCGGCGGCAGCCAGCCGCACGAAAACATGGCGCCCTTCCTGGTGCTCAACTTCGTGATCGCCCTGCAGGGCATCTTCCCGTCGCAGAACTGATGAGAGAGGGGAGGTAGGGCGGTGAGCGATCAGTTCCTCGGGGAGATCAGGATCGTCCCCTTTAACTTCGCGCCCAAGGGTTGGGCCGCCTGCAACGGGCAGCTGATGCCCATCAGCCAGAACACCGCGCTCTTCTCACTGCTGGGGACGACCTACGGCGGCAACGGAATGACGAATTTTGCGCTGCCGAACCTCCAGGGCGTCTCGCCGATGCACTGGGGCCAGGGACCGGGTCTTTCCCAGCGCAGTCTCGGTGAGTCAGGTGGTGAGCAGGCTGTCACGCTCGTGCCGGCGCAGATCCCGGCCCACAACCACACCGCGCAGGGCCTTAATGCGAGGGCCACGCAGAGCGACCCGACCAACGCGGTCTGGGCGCAGCAGCAGATCGGGCGGCAGCCGCTCCCGGCCTACTCGACCAATGCCGGCACGTCTCCGCAGATGAGCCCGGCGGCCCTCGGCGTCAGCGGTGGCGGCCAGCCCCACAACAACCTGATGCCCTACCTGACGCTGACATTCGTCATCGCCCTCCAGGGCATCTACCCGTCCCGCAGCTGAGAACGCCGAGCTTGAGAACCTTCTCGCTCCGCCCCGAGCGCCTGCTGCTGGCGCTGGCCCTCGCGGTCATCGCCCTGGCGCTTGTCGTCTCGGGGATCGCGCGCCCGCTGGCGGCGTACGCCGCGGTCGACTTCGTCGTCGACAGCCCGACCGACGCTGCGGCCTCGCCTGCCACCCGGCAGGACTGCCCGTCGCCCTGCACGCTCCGCGCCGCCCTCCAGGCGGCCGACAACCGCGCCTCGATCGGCGGTCTCATGACCACGACGATCTCCGTCAATGCCGGGACCTACAACCTCAGCCAGACGCTGGGCGCGCTCCAGGTTGGAGCCGTCAGCGGCCAGGTCGTGAACCTCTCGGCCGGCGGCGCCGTGACCGTCAACCAGGCGGCCGGTTGCGCCGAGCCCGCCCTCAACTGCATGGTTCTGTTCCTCGATCCGGGCTCGGCCGGAAACGTCACGGTGCACATTGACGGGTTCACCCTTGCCGGTGGTCACACCACCATCGGAGGTGGGGGGATCGCGGGCGGCGCCATCTCGCCGGCCGCCGGTGACACCACGACGATCTCCAATAGCCGGATCCAGAACAACAGCGTCACCGGCGGCGCGCCTGGCGGTGGCATCGGCTACTTCCACGGCTCGCTGACCATCAGCAACTCGGTCATCGCGAACAACTCGTCGGGGACCGGCAGCGGTGGTGGCATCGACTTCACGGACATCGACCCCAGCGGCGGAACGCTGTCGATCACGAACTCCACCATCCGGAGCAACAGCGCCTCGCTGGCTGCCGGCGGCGGCGGCGGTCTTCACATCATGGGGACCAACGCGGCCGTGACCATCAGTGGTTCGACGTTCGACAGCAACTCGTCCAGCGCCTCGGGGTCACCTGCTGGCGGTGGCGCCATATACAAAGAGGCCGGCAGCCTGACGGTGACGAGCAGCACCTTCACCAACAACACGACCGGCGGATCTGGTGGTGCCATCGACAGCGCGTCCGGTACCACGCATCTCGACAGCGCCGGCGTGGGGCTCAACCGGTTCGCCGGCAACACGGCCGGCGTCAAAGGCTCCGCCTTCTTCGTCAACACCGCCAACCCCGCGACCGTGACAGCCGAGAACAACTGGTGGGGGACCAACAC
>CAZXGB010000237.1:0-3787 GCA_964640005.1 uncultured Actinomycetes bacterium
GCTAGTCGCGAAGCTCTTCCTGGGCCGTTTCTTCGGAGATCGGAAGGATGGTCACCGGGAGCTCGGAGATGTCGAAGTAGCGGACTGGCTTGTTGAGCCGCTTCGCGATCCCAATCTGCACTTTCACCCCAAGCGAGATCCGTCCGAACACCCAGCACTCGTCGCAGCGACTCAACAGGTTGTTCATGGCCTCGCGCACGACGGTCTTCGGCACCGTGTGGAGCAGGTAGTAGTCGAAGAGCATGAAGGGACTGATCGGCACCATGCCGGAGTCGAGAACGAACTTCTGGATGTGCGCGCGCCAGTAGAAGTTGCGATTCGACATCGCGGTGTAGACGAGCCTGCGGGGATGCCGCAGCGTCTCCTCCGCCTGGTCGAGTGCGCTCGGTTTGGGTGTCGGCTGGAAAATCCGCTCGAGGATCTCCTCTGCAGACCTTGAGGAGATCGTCTCCACGTCCGAAATTATCCTATGCAAGCGTGCCGAACTTCGACATCAGCAATCGCGTCGCGATCGTGACCGGCGCTTCGCGTGGGCTCGGGATGGCGATAGCAGACGGTCTCGTCGAGCACGGGGCCACCGTCGTGTTGAGCAGCCGGAAGCAGCCGGATCTGGACGTGCTGGCGGCGCGGATCAACAGCCGCTACCCCGAGCGAGCGCTGGCGATCGCGGCCCACGCCGGCCGTGAAGACGAGCTGCGCAGCCTCGTCGAGCGGACTATGGAGCGCTTCGGCCGGATCGACATCCTGATCAACAACGCGGGCACGAATCCCTACTTCGGGCCCATCATCGACGCTCAGCTGCCCGCCTGGGACAAGACCTTCGAGGTCAATCTTCGCGGCTATTTCATCCTGACGCAGTTGGTTGTCAAGGCGTCAATGGAACGCCATGGTGGCGCGATCGTCAATGTGGCCAGCACAGGTGGCCTGCGCCCGTCGCCCGGTCTCGGTGTTTACGGAATCACCAAGGCAGGCGTGGTGATGATGACGCGCGCCTTGGCGCGCGAGCTGGATGGCAAGGTGCGCGTCAACTGCATAGCGCCCGGTCTGTTCAAGACGCGCTTCGCCGAGGCCCTGTGGGGCAACGAGGAGATACTCGGACGCAGTCTCGCCAACAACCCGATGGGACGTATCGGCACGCCGGAAGAGATCGCGGGGGCGGTCATCTTTCTGGTCTCCGACGCCGCCAGCTACGTCAACGGGGCTGTGCTGGTTGTCGACGGGGGCGGGACCGAGGCCGGGTAGAGCGGGCGCCCTCCCCGGTACCGCTCGAGCGGCCGTCCGTCTTCTGGTCGCCGCCGGTGGCGATGCCAGGCTCCGCCGACCGCCTTGCGTGAATGAAGTCTTCCAGCTCTTTCTCGTACTGGTAGGTCTGGCGATCGGGCCGGAACGGCATGACGCGGCGTTCCTGGATGAAGTTCTTGAAGGCCTCCGAGGTGTCCAGCCGGGCGCGAAAGCGCAGCTCCCGCTCTGCCTTGGCGAGGTTCAACGTGCGTCCCCACTTGAGGAGGTCGATCAGCTGCGGCGACAGGAAGGCGACGCCAAGTCGGTGCAGCACGCCGGCGGCTAAAGACGTCGCCAATGGCGGCAGAAGCGGGGCGTGTGGCTTGCCGGCGAGGTCCAGCAGCGTCGTCACCGGCAGTGGATTGGGCGCCCCGATGTTGTAGGCGCCGCTCCCGCCAGTGACCGTGGCCAGGCGAAGAGCCTCGATCGAATCATCGCGGTCGATCAACTGGAGCACCGGGTCGTAGCCGGCCACGGTAGGAACCAGGTCGAGGTCGAGATAGCGCGCGAGGGGCTGCGGCTCCTCTGGGTTGAGGCTGTTCGCGAAGCGAAGGATGGCGATCTGGATCGAAGAGTTGCGGACCGCGAAATCGTTCAGGTACGACTCCACCTCGACCATGTCGCGCACGAAGGCATGCGGCGAGTCGACCGCCAGCCTGCGGTCCTCGCGCAGGTGTGCGGGCAGGTCGTGCCGGGAGCCGTACACATGCGCCGATGACTTGAGCACGATGTTCTTGACCGGGCTGTCACCGCCGGCGCAGCCCCCGAGCAGGTTGAGCGTGCCGATGACGTTGGTTTCGTGGGCGCGCCGGGGGTCGAGGTCGAAGGAATCGATGGTGGTGCCCGCATGGACGACGGTGTCGATGCCCACCGCCCGGACCAGCTTGCCGATCAGGGAATGGCGGATGTCCAGGCGCAGGAAGTCGGCGGATCCGAGGTCGTGATGGGGGTCGCGGGTGTCGATCCCGATCACCTCTTCGACCGCCGGATCGTCGACCAAGCGCTGGACGAGAAGCGCGCCCCACCAGCGGGCGACGCCGGTGACCAGAATTCGTTTGCCCGCCATACGCAGAAGGTTAGTGACCGCCGGTGCGCCCAGCCAAGCCGACTGCTAAGTGCGGTTGATCACGTCCCGTTCCATGGCCTCGACGGCCCGGGCCACGGCGGGGGCCAGCGGCACGTCCATCGTTCGCAGCGCGAACTCCAGCTGGCGGAGCAGCGAGTAGAGGCCTTTCATCGCCTTGATCGCGTCCCCGATGTCCACGTTGGGCGGCAGCGGGATGGAATCGAGCGGCTCTGCGGAGGCCCATCGGAAGGCGAAGTCGATGAAGTCGTGCGATGGCGGACGCAGGTTGGGCTCGTCGAGATCGTGCTCGATGTCCGCGAAGCGGAAGTACAGCGAGCGGATCAGCCGCGCGGTCTGCGCCACTGCCGGCGTCGGGTAGCGGCGCGCCGGGCGCTGTCCGCGCTCCCGATCGCCCCGCTGCCGGTCCTCGGCCGCCAGCATCACCAGCACTCCGCACAGCTCGGCGGCGTCCAGGCCCTCGAGCCACCCGTTCCAGACCGCCTCGGTCACGAGCAGTGTGTTCTCGCCATAGACCCGGGAGGCCAGCATCCCCTTCTCGGTCGGCTTGTCGCCGGCCAGGAAACCCGTCTCCGTCAGCACCCGAATGAGCCGGCGAAGCTTCCGGACGTACTCATCCATCTGCTCCCCGACCTGCCGCTCGCCCGCGCGCAGCTCCCGTTCCAGCTCCCGGATCTCGCCATAGGCGCTCAGGTGCTCGCCGAAGCGAGGACAGCGCACCACCTTCAGCTTGCGCTGGCGCTGCAGTAGCCCTTGCGCCTCGATCTCCAGGTTCTTGAGGTGCCGCCCGGCCGCACCCAGCGCTCGGGAGCGCCCACGCCGGCCACGTCGCTCGGCGCCCGCCTCACGGCGCAGGCGCCGCATCTCGATCCGGATCGCCCGCCGCCGGTCCTCGATCCGGAAGTACTCGGCGACGTCTTCGATCGAGCAGCCGTCAGCCGACTCCCGCCACAGCGAGCGCAGGTCGTCGAGTCTCGCTCGCACGTTGGCGATCCGCGCACCAACCTCGGAGGCCGCCATCCGCTTCTGGTACTGCCCGAAGGAGCGCGCCATGAGCTGGTCGGCGTCCTCGGGTGTGTAGATGCGGAGCAGGTTGAGGGCCATGTTGTAGTTGGGGAGGAACTTCGATTCGACCACCAGTCCCTCGCCCATGGCGACCTCGTAGATGGTCCCGATCTCGACGTCGGACTCCTTGAGGATCACGCCGTGGCCGACGGGATCGATCCCGCGCCGGCCCGCGCGTCCCATCAGCTGCGTGAGCTCGCCCGTGGTCAGGGTCGAGAAGGCGACGCCGTCGAACTTGGTGAACGAGGAGATGACCACCGAACGCGCGGGCATGTTGATGCCCAGGGAGAGCGTCTCAGTCGCGAACACGACCTTGATCAGCCCCTGCTGGAAGAGCTCCTCGACCAGCTCCTTGTG
>CAZXGB010000238.1:0-3772 GCA_964640005.1 uncultured Actinomycetes bacterium
GCTACCTCTTCTACGACCAGGTCCAGATGTCGGGCGTGATCCCCCAGGTGGCGGCAATGATGGGCCCATGCGCCGCCGGCACGGCTTACATTCCCGGGCTGGCCGACTTCGTGCCCATGGTCAAGGGAACGAGCAGCATGTCGCTGGGCGGCGCCCGCCTCGTCAAGGCCGCCACCGGCGAAGACGTGACCGACCACGAGATGGGCGGCTCGCAGGTGCATTGCTACGAGTCGGGGGTGGGCGACAACGAGGTCGAGAACGACGAGGAGTGCATCGCGACCGTTCGCCGGTTCCTGAGCTACCTGCCCAGCAGCAACACCGAGCCGGCGCCCCTGGCCGGCGCCGGTGACCCCGCGGACCGCCTCGTCGAGGACCTCGAGAAGATCGTGCCCGCCAACCCGCGCGCCGCCTACGACGTGCGCCGCGTGATCAAGGCGATCTCAGATACGACCTCGTGGTTCGAGATCAAGCCCACCTGGGCCAAGAACATCGTGATCGGCTTTGCCCGTTTCGACGGACGGCCGGTGGGCGTGGTAGCCAATCAGCCGATGCAGAAGGGCGGCATCCTCGACTCCGACGCGGCCGACAAGGCGGCCCGCTTCATCCGCATGTGCGACGCCTTCAACGTGCCTCTGGTCTACCTGGTCGACGTCCCCGGATTCCTCGTCGGGTCTCAGGTCGAGAAGGAGGGGATCATCCGCCATGGGGCCAAGATGCTGTATGCGACCAGCGAGGCTACGGTGCCCAAGATCACGGTCGTCATGCGCAAGGCGTATGGCGCGGGCTACTTCGTGATGTGCGGTAAGGGCTACCATCCCGATCTGCTGGTCGCCTGGCCCTTCGCCGAGATCTCGGTCATGGGACCGGAGGGCGCGGTCAACATCATCTTCAACAAGGTCGTGGAGCAGGCTGACAACCCGGAGGAGACGCGCAAGCAGCTGATCGAGCAGATCAGGGCGACGATCAGCCCTTACATCGCTGCCGGCTGGGCGATGATCGACGACGTGATCGACCCCGCGGAGACGCGTCGCGTGATCGTCCGCGGCCTCGAGCAGGCCGAGGGCAAGCGCGTCGAGCGCGCCTGGCGGAAGCACGGGAACATCCCCGTCTAGATGTCGAAGACGGTTGTGACCGCCGCCCTCACGGGCGTGCTGGCACGGCGCGACCTCTGCCCGTCGATTCCCTACACGCCGACGGAGATCGCTGAGGAGGCCGAGCGGGCGGCGGACGCCGGTGCCGCCATCGTCCATATCCACGCCCGCACAACCGACGGCGGGCCGGACTGGAGGGTGGAGACCTTCCGCGAGATCTTTGCCGAGGTGCGCGCGCGCACCGACGTGATCGTCAACTTCTCCACCGGTGCGGTTGGAGTCCCGCGGGAGGAGCGGATCGCGCACATCCGCGAGCTGAAGCCGGAAATGGCGGCTTTGAACATGGGCTCGATGAACTACGCGATCTACTCCAAGAGCAGGCACGAGTTCATGGTCGACCACGTCTTCGCGAATCCCTTCAGCGACATCCAGTTCTTCCTCGAGCAGATGGTGGAGGCGGACGTCAGGCCCGAAATGGAGTGTTTCGACTCCGGCCACATCGGCAACACGGCGCCTCTGATCGAGCTCGGCATCCTGCGGCCGCCGTACCAGTTCAGCCTCATCCTGGGTGTGCTCGGCGGAATCCCGGGCACGGTACGCAACCTGGTCCACCAGGTCGGCTCGCTGCCGCCCGACTCCCACTGGCAGGTGATAGGCATCGGCCTCAACCAGTGGCCCCTGGTCACCGCTGCGATCGGCATGGGCGGCAACGTCCGCGTCGGGCTCGAGGACAACTTCTACCTGGAAGCGGGCCGGATGGCTCGCAGCAACGGTGACTTGGTTGAGAAGGCGGTGTCGCTCTGCCGCCAGCTCGGCCGCGAGGTCGCAACCGTCGACGAGGCTCGGGCACAGCTCGGCCTAACCGCTCAACCGAGGAGGATCTGAATGGCCGTTGAGGTCAAGGCCGAGCTGGTCGGCAACGTCTGGAAGGTAGAGGCCAAACCGGGCGACCCGGTCGAGGAGGACGACATCCTGGTCATCCTGGAGTCGATGAAGATGGAGATTCCGGTGGTTTCTCCCGTCGCGGGCACGGTCAGAGAGGTCCGCGTAAAGGAGCAGGACGTGGTCAAAGAGGGCCAGGTCCTGGCCGTCATCGATTGAGGTGCGCCTGCCGTCTCGGCTGCGTCCGCTAGCGGCTGCGATCCCGCCGGGCGCCTCCGTCGCTGACATCGGCTGCGGGGACGCCCAGCTGTCACTGGCTCTGCGCGAGCTCGGCCACAGAGTGGTGGCGACCGAGTGCCGGCCGGGCCCCGCCGAGCGAGCCCGGGCGAGGCTCGGCGAGTGCCGCGTTGGGGAGGGGTTGGAGCCGCTGGCGCCGGGCGAGGTCGATGTCGCTGTCATCGCCGGCATGGGCGGCATCACGATCGCGTCCATCCTCGAACGCTCGCCCGAGGTGGTGAGAGGCCTCTCGCTCCTGCTTCTCCAACCGATGCAGCGAGCTCCGCAGCTGCGCGAATGGCTGCGGCGCCACGGCTTCGAGCTCGCTGCTGAGGTGCCGGCCGCCGATCGCGGCCGGAACTATACAGTCCTATTGGTGAAACCGCCGCCATGAGTCCAGGCGCCCTCCTATTGATGCATTCGCGAATCGACGCCCGTGCCCGCGCGGCGGCCGCCGACGTTGCGCGCCTGGAAGCGGCGCTCGCCGGGGACGCGCAGATTGAAGAGGCGGAGCGGCGCCTGGCCTCGGCGGAGGAGGCGCAGAAGGACGTCGCCCGCCGGCTGCGCGAGAGCGAGCGGGAAGTCGCGGACCATCGGGAGCGCATGCGCCAGCGTGACCGCGAGCTGATGAGCGGTCGCATCCGCAATCCGACTGAGCTCTCGAAGCTCTCCGAAGAGGTCGACCACATGCGCTCGCGGATCGCCACCGAGGAGGACGGCGAGCTGGCGTTGATGGAGGAGCTGGAAGCGCGCGACAACGAGGTTCGGCAGTCTGAGGAGGCGCTGCGCCGACTTCGGGAGGCGCGTGAGAGCGAGGCGCCGCAGCTCCGCCGGCAGCTCGAGGCGGCGCGCGCGTCGCTGGCGACCCTCGAGGCCGAACGCGAGGCCGCTTGGGCCGATGTGCCCGCCGACTACCAGGCGGCGGCCCGGCGCATTCGCGTCCATCCCGTGGTGGCCGAGGTCGTGGGCAACCAGTGTGGCGAGTGCCACGTCGCGATCACGTCCGGCGGCCTCCAGCGACTGCGCCGGGGCGAGCTGATGACGTGCGACAACTGCGGCCGCATCCTGGTCATCGGTTAGTCCTTGCCGGGGACCCTCCGCCTGTATACGGATGGCGCCGCTCGCGGCAACCCGGGACCCGCCGGTCTGGGCGTCGTCATCGAAGACGACCAGGGCCTGCGCCTCCGGGGCCTGTGCCGCTACGTCGGCACCGCGACCAACAACAAGGCCGAATACCTGGCGCTGATCGAAGGCCTGAACGCGGCGCGGGAGTGGAAGCCGGACAAGCTCGAGGTCTTTCTCGACTCCCAGCTCGTGGTCGAGCAGGTCAACGGCCGCTGGAAGATCAAGCACGCGGAGCTGCAGCCCCTCGCACGCCGCGCCCAGTCGCTGCTCAGCGAGTTTCCGTCGGTGACGGTGGCGCATGTGCCGCGCGAGAAGAACCGGGGGGCGGACGCCCTCGCCAACCGGGCGATCGACGAGTACAAGCGCTAAGACATAGGTCTCCTCCCCACTCGATGGGG
>CAZXGB010000239.1:0-2122 GCA_964640005.1 uncultured Actinomycetes bacterium
GTTCCGGAGAAGGATGAGGATCGTGTAGCTGATGAGCCCGATCTCGGCGGTGACCACGGTGAGGCCTGTGAAGGGGACCAGGAACGAGAAGAGCGCCAGGGACGGAATCGCGTAAAGGACTCCGCTCAGCGCCAGCAGGGGCTCGCGAAGAAGCTTGGACCGAAAGGCGGCGACCCCGAGCGGAAGCGCGATCAGGATGCCGCCCGCAACCGCGATCAAGGTCAGTTCGATGTGCTCGATGAGTGCGGCGCCGATATCTGGCAGGTGGAGGCTCAGCCAGTCCCAGCGGAGCCAGGGATCGCTGGCGTCAAGCAGCATTCCCCTACGCTAGCCGCAGTTGATACGGCTCGAGGCGGTCCGCAAGGAGTATCCCGGGTCGACGGTGGCGGTGGAGCATCTCGACCTCGAAATCGCCGGCGGCGAGACGTGCGTGCTTCTGGGACCCTCCGGGTGCGGCAAGACGACCACGCTCCGGATGATCAACCGGATGATCGAGCCGTCGGCCGGCCGGATCCTCCTCGACGGCGAGGACGTGACCCACATCGACCCAGTGCTTCTTCGGCTGCGAATGGGCTACGTCATCCAGCAGACGGGCCTCTTTCCGCACCTGACCGTCGAAGACAACGTGGCGACCGTCCCCAGACTGCTGGGCTGGAGCCGGACGAGGGTGCGGGCGCGGGTCGACGAGCTTCTCGACCTGGTCGGCCTGCCGCCCGACCAGTACCGGGACCGCTATCCGCACCAGCTTTCCGGAGGTCAGCGACAGCGGGTGGGTTTCGCTCGCGGGCTGGGGGCCGACCCGCCCGTACTCCTCATGGACGAGCCCTTCGGCGCGGTCGACCGCATCACACGCGAGCGGCTGCAGAACGAGTTCATCAACATCCAGCGCCAGATGCGGAAGACGGTCGTCTTCGTCACCCACGACATCGACGAGGCGGTCAAGGTGGGCGATCGGATCGCGCTCATGAGCGTCCGCGCCCGAATCGAGCAGCACGCGACGCCGGTCGAGATCCTCGGCCACCCGGCCACGCCCTACGTGGCCGAGTTCCTGGGTCGAGATCGGCTCTTGAAGAGCCTGGCGGTGACGCCGATCGATCCGAAGTCGCTCGAGGACCTACCCCCTCCGGCGAGGGACGGGGCGCGCCTCCGGATCGAAGCCACGCTCAATGAGGCGCTCGAGCGCCTGCTGGAGACCGGGCAGGGCTCGGTGCCTGTCTACGACGCGGAACGCTATCTGGGCGCTTTCACGCCCGCGTCGCTCCAGGCATCCATCCGAGCCGCAACCGACCGCCGGGCGAACACGACTCCCTAGGAAGGAGACTCAGCCTTCCGCGTCCACGCGCTCTTCGGCCTTTTCGCCGTGGCCGACGATGTCTCCCGGCTGGAAGAGAACGCCCTCCAGCGTCTCTCGCCACTTCGGCATCCGGCGGCCCAGAAACTCGAGGTCCATCGCGAAGTGCTTGAACTCTTCGTGCTGGGCGTTCTCCATCACCGCCCGCGCTTCGCTGTCGGTCTCCACGGCCAGGCGCTGGACGTACCAACCGATCGCCTCCGCCTCTTCGGTCAGCGAGGCCAGGACTCGGGCCAGGGTCCGTGTCTCGGGCGGGAGCTCATTGGCAGGTTCGTGGTATTGCTCGAAACCCATGCCTGAGCAGACTACGTAGCGATGTGACGCCGATGATTCACGGCCATGTCGAGGCGGTCGTTGAACCGCCAGTCAGCCTCCGCTTTCCAAACGGCGTCGAGCATCGCTTCGAACTGGGTCTGGAGGTCGGGCGCGCCAGCTGAAAGCAGCCTGGGGGTTGACGGTTGCAGGGCAGCTGGGGCGGGCGCCAGGGGAGCCGCGCGGCGGGGATAGGGAAGGTGGGGAACCATATTTCTCTGATCCTTACCGATAGTTTTAGTGAGAGCAAGAGTATCACATTATTGGTGCGCGTGCGCTTGTTTTTTTGTGACCGTGCGCGAGCGTCAGCGAATTGCGGTGCGCCGCCGCCGGAAGCGCTCGGCCTTTGTCCGGTTGCCGCATACCTGCATCGAGCACCAGGTGGCCGAGTGGTTCTTCGAGGAGTCGTAGAAGACCCAGCGGCAGCTGTGCCGGGCGCAGGCTTTGAGACGCTGCCAG
>CAZXGB010000239.1:2222-3768 GCA_964640005.1 uncultured Actinomycetes bacterium
GAAGGTGACGCCGTCCGGAATCGGCGTTGGAGGCTGGACCGTCTTGCCGCCCAGTGCTTCGACCTGGTCGAGCGTGGCCCTGGGCATCGCAGGTTGCACGCTTCAAATGCGCCACGCCCGCCAGCCTCTCGGTACGCGTCCGCGTCAATCCGGAAGTCTCCGGGCCATTCACTCGCATGCTTGGCGAGCGCATCACGGAGCGGGCGGGCGACGGAGTCGTCGTCCTCGACTTTCCTGCCTGCGAGGTCGCGGCCAGCCTGCTGACCGCTTTCGGCGGAGCGGTCGAGGTCCTGCAACCGCAGGATCTCCGGGCGCGCCTGGGCGACATCGGCCGCCAGCTGTCGGCCCTCTACTCCAGCTGATCGAGGGGTCGGTTTTCAACAGCCTGCTAGCTGGGGCTCGGCGAGGGCAGCGGCCTGCCGGCGTCCAGAGCCTGCCTCAAGGCCTGAACGCCGTCGACGTAGCCCTGCGTATCGGGCTGCAGGCCGTCGTCGCGGAGCGACTGCGGGCCCTGGTAGTAGGCCGCCAGGCCTCGGTCCACGCTGCCGCCCTGGTCGTCGATGTAGGCCTTGAGAATCGCGGCTCCGGCGTCGGCGTTGTCGGCCGGATCGTGGAGGTCCACCTTCCGTCCGAGCAGCCTCGGGCCCAGCTCGGCGGCCACCTCCGGCTGGACCTGCATCAGCCCGATCGCACCGGTGATGGAAATCTTGGACTCGTCCCAACCGCTCTCCCAGTAGGCGACCGCCTCGACGAGGTGCGGCGGAAGGCCATGACGCCTCGCGGCCGCGTCGAGGAGATCGCGGACCGAGGGCGGCGAAGGCTGAAGGAGCTGCGGCGCGCTCGCCGCCGACACCCCGCCTGATGCCGGCAGCACGGGCCGTATGGTGTGGAACCCCGGTGGGCGGAGGGGCCCCGCAATCAGCAGCAGGGTCAGCATGCCCAGCGCAAGCGCGAGCTCCATCCTACGCAGGATGGGCACCCGACCCATGCAACCAGAGCATGGGGGTCTGCTGTCAAGTGGACCTCATCACATCCGGCGTTCAAGGTCTGGCTTTTTGACGCGGCCACCCTTAACCTCCGGCCAGTATGAGCAACGACCTGTCGCGTCGCGACTTCATCCGCTGGTCCGGCGGAGCCGCCACGCTGGCCGCCACCGGCGGCCTGGGCGCCCTTCTCGAGGCCTGCGGGGGCAGCCCACCTGCCCCCGCTGCTCCGGTTGAGGCGGATGTGAGCAAGCTCTATGCGAAGGCCAAGACCGAGGGCACGGTGACCTGGTGGACCGCCCATTACGAGCAGTCAGCCGCCGAGAAGATGGCCGCCGCCTTCAAGGCCAAGTACCCGGGGATCGAGGTCAACCTGCTGCGCCAGACGGCGCAGGTCATCAACACCCGCCTCAACCAGGACCTGAAGGCGGGGACCACCGAATGCGACGTCTTCTGCTCAACAGATGAGGGCCACTACCCTCCGCTCATCAAAGGCGGATACCTCGTGCAGTGGACCCCGCCCGACCTCGACCTGCTGCCGAAGCAGTTCCAGAACCTGAACC
>CAZXGB010000240.1:0-3749 GCA_964640005.1 uncultured Actinomycetes bacterium
ACACCTACAACCGCTTCGACCCGACGTCGCCCTTCGGCGGCTACAAGGAGTCCGGTTTCGGCCGCGAGGGCGGCCTCCATGGCCTGCTGCCGTATGTGGAGCTCGGCTGATGCGCGTGGAAGTGAGGAAGACCTACAAGATGTACGCATCGGGCGAGTTCGTCCGCTCCGAGTCCGGACGCACCTTCGAGGTGGCCGGCAGCAACGTGCCCCGCGGCTCCCGCAAAGACCTGCGCGATTTTGTCCGCGCCGCGCGCGGTGCGTTCGGCTCGTGGTCCCGCCGGACCGCGATGAACCGGGGCCAGATCCTCTACCGGGCGGCCGAGATGATGGACGGGCGGCGAGCCGAGTTCGTCGAGCTGCTGGGCGGCGGCCGCGGTGCGCGGCGCGAGGTCGAGCGGGCGATCGAGGCCTGGGTCTGGTACGCCGGCTGGACCGACAAGCTGGCGCAGGTCTCGGGGACCGTCAATCCGGTCGCGGGCCCCTACTTCAACTTCACGATCCCGGAGCCCACAGGGGTGGTCGGCGTGATCGCACCCGAGGAGCCGGCCCTTCTCGGCCTCGTGCTCCAGCTGGCGCCCGCCCTCTGCGGAGGGAACACCGTGGTGGCGCTGGCATCGGAGGCGAACCCGCTGCCGGCGCTCACCCTGGGCGAGGTGCTGGCGACGTCCGACTTCCCGGCGGCGGTGGTCAATGTGCTGACCGGCTTCCGCTCCGAGCTGCTGCCCTGGCTGGCCACGCACATGGACGTCAACGCGATCGACGCCACCGGCTGCACCGGCGAGCAGCTGGCGGAGGTTGAGCGCGCGGCGGCGGACAACGTGAAGCGTGTGGTCCGCACCAGGGGCGCGCTTTCACCCCACTCGGTGACCGCTTTCATGGAGCACAAGACGGTCTGGCACCCGATCGGTACGTAGCCGACCTTGTAGCGCGCCGGGGCGCGCCGCCCCCCGGGGCTAGCGATCTGACAATTCCGCTATAACCTTTCGAGTGACTCGCTGGCTGCTCGGGGGCGCGATCGGCGCCCTCCTCGTCCCCGGGCCGCTGGCGGTCAGAGCGGCCAACGACATCCCCGTGCCCATCCCGCCCGTGTTCGGCACTCCGACTCCGCAATCGTCGGCGCCGCCTGGCTCGCCAGGCACACCGGTCCCCGGCACGGCCCCGGCGCCCAAGCCGGCGGGTACCGGTCCCGCCTCCCCCAACGCCACCCGCGCGCCCTCTCCTCTGAACAGGGGCGGCGACGCCGGCCAGCTGCAGACGAGCAGCGCGCCGGCCGCAGCGCCGCTGCCCGTGGCGGTGACCGGAAATGCCCCGGCGCCGGCAGCCCCCTCCCCTCGGCCGGCCGGATCGGTGCCTGGATTGGCGGCTGCGCTCGGGCTGGCCGCCGTGGTTGGCGCGCTTCTGCTGGTGGCGGTGGTCGGTCCTCGCCGAATCGCCTCCGCACTCAAGCGGCCGCGGTCGATCCATCCGGGGGCCGCGGCGGTCGACTACGACCGGGTGAGCAGGACCCGCGGCCTCAGGCCTGCCCGCCCCCGCCGTCCCCGCAGCGCCTGACCATCCCGCGAAGCGCGCATCGGCGGGCGCATCCACCCTAGGTTGGGCGAAGAAGGGTGGATCGGCGGGCGTATCCACGCGTGGACGGGCGAATTAAGCGTGCATCGGCGGGCGAGTGAACGTAATCCGCGCTCGCGCCCGCGTGGCGCCGCGAGCTTAGTCGCGGTAGCGGTAGACGATCCGCCCCCGCGACAGGTCGTAGGGCGAGAGCTCGACCCGAATCCGGTCACCCGGCGTGATCCGGATGAAGTAGCGCCGCATGCGGCCGGCCGCGTAAGCGATCAGCTTGTGCCCGCCCTCGATCTCGACTTCGAACATCGCATTCGGTAGGGCCTGGGTGACGACGGCGTCCATGACGACCGCCTGCTCCTTCTCAGGCTCCTCCGCCTTGGGCCTCGGCTGCGCCCGGCGCGGTGCGCGGCGCGGCGGCCCTCCTCTTCTCGGTGGCAACGGAGCCTGAGTTTACAGCCTCGCCTTAACCGGCTCGGCGCCGCCGCGCGTCAAACCCGCGGCTCCGGCCGCAGTTCGAATCGCGCCTCGATCCCACCGCCAGCGCGAAAGTCGATGCGCAGATCGGCGACCATGGCTGGGTCGATGCCGTGGGCGCGAGCGATCCGCTCGAACGCTTGCCAGGTCTGGGAATCGACAGCCTTGGCCGGTCCGTCGGCGTCGCTCACCCGCCGCTGCACGGCGAGCAAACGCTGGATCTCGGCCATTTCCTCCGGGGTGAGTGGGATCAGTCGTGTGCGCACTGGCCAGAGGATATCCAGTTACTTGACGTTGACGACGAACTCATTGTCGTAAGTCTTCTTGAGGTCGACCGTCGACCAATCCGTCGAGGGGTCTGCGACCTTGAGTGACTTGAGCACGTTGTCCGGCCCGTCGGACGTCATCTTGCCGTCCGCGCTGAACATCTCCAGGTTCGCGTCGAGCACCTTGACGAAGAAGTCCTTGTTCCCGTCCGGATAGAAGATCGGCG
Source organism: uncultured Actinomycetes bacterium (assembly GCA_964640005.1). Taxonomy (GTDB): domain Bacteria; phylum Chloroflexota; class Dormibacteria; order Dormibacterales; family Dormibacteraceae; genus CAZHAC01. The sequence continues at coordinate 2,533 of CAZXGB010000240.1, forward strand.
CCGGCAGGTGTGAGGCGATGTCGGCCGCCGGGTGGGAGTGGATGTACCTGAGAGTCTTCACGCCCACCCGGGCCAGCGCCTGCGCGGTCCGCGGATTCTGCTTCACGAAATCGGCATTGGTGTAGAACCCGCCCGCCGGCCAGGAGCCGCCGAAAACCTCGCGCGTCCCGGCCGCGGTCCGCGTGTCGTAGATGGCCTTGCCGTCACCGCTTTGCTCCAGGGTTGACGCGGCGGGTTCCACGGTCACCAGCGCCTGCACCGTGTCGCTCTTCAAGGCGGTGATGGCAGCGCTGCCACTGCCCACCGCCACGGTCTTCGCCGTCCTGGGGTCGAGGCCGTTCTCCTTGAACAGGTAGCGCACCATCTCGTCCGTCGAGGAACCGAGCGAGGTCACGCCGATGTTGAGGTTTGCGATGTCCTTGATCGACCTGGCGTCCGCGTGCTTCTTGTTCACGAAGAGCACCAGGCCCGGATCGAGGTCGAAGAGGGTGAACGTCTCGATGTACTTGCCCTGGGCTTGCGTCCGGATCGTGTGCTCGTAGAAGCCCGTGACCACGTCGACCGACCCGCCCGTGAGCGCCTTCAGGGCGTCCGCGCCGCCCTTCAGGTCGTTGATGTCGACCGTGATCCCCTCCGACTTGAAGTAGCCGAGCTGGTCAGCCAGCGTCAGCGGCATGTAGATGATCTGCCCCTGCCCTCCCACGCCGAACTTGATCGAGGTCTTTTCAGGCGGTCCCGATGCTGCCGGCGTCCCCGTCGGAGTACCGGCCGAGCCGCCGCAGCCGGCAGCCAGAACGAGAGCCAGAGCAAGAAGGGCCGTCTTCCTCAACAAGTACTGGAGCTTTACGTCCTCGAGCGCGACCGCAGACCCGTCTGCCGCCATCGTTCTATCCAACTGCCTACGACCGCGGGGTCCTTGGACTCCCGGGAGAGCTCCCCTACGGCCTTCTCGACGCGCGCCGTCAGCGAACGCGATGACTCGCCGCGCGCCGGCAGGATCGGCCGGCCAACCCGGATGGTCACCGGCGCCGGCAGCGGCAGCCGCTGGCCCTTCGGCATGACCCTGTGCGAACCCTGCACGTGCATCGGAATCACCGGCGCCCCGGTGGCGCTGGCCAGGAATCCGACGCCCGGCTTGAACTCCTGCAAGCGGCCGTCGGCAGAGCGCGTCCCCTCCGGGAACAGGAGCAGGTTCCAGCCCGACTTGAGGAGCTCGC
>CAZXGB010000241.1:0-3668 GCA_964640005.1 uncultured Actinomycetes bacterium
CCCCGGCAAGACAAGCGGGGAGGAGGCCTTTTTTCTAGCGCTGGACGTAGAAGGCGACGATGAAGGCGACCGTCACCAGGAAGAGCAGGGCGAGCACGATCAGCTCGACGCGCAGGGTCAGCCGGACCAGAGCCTTGGCCTTCCGCGTCCGCTCTCCACACTGATCGCAATACGCTGCCCCCGGCACCAGGGGTGCCTCGCAGCGGTCGCAATGTTTTTGCATCACCGTCGCCATGGCCTGATTATTCCCAAGTTCGACCCTCCGCCGATCACTACCCTTGAGCCGAATGGACGAGTTAGACGAGAAGCCGCGTGAGGAGCGGCCCGAGGACTATGTGGTGCTGCTCGCGCAGGTGCCGGAACGCGTCAGCGACATCGTGGCAGGCCTTGACGAAGAGCGCCTGGCTCACCGCCATGCCCCGGCGCTGCCCACCCTCGCCGAGCTGGTCACCCACCTCGCCCAGACAGGCACGCTGATCGACGCCCTCTTCCGGCACGTCTTGATCGACCGCGCCACCGAGGTCGACCTGCTGGAGGCCATCGATCCCGTGGCTCCGCCAGAGGTGCAGGAGGCGCGCGGGGACCTGCTCGAGCGCTTCTGGCGCGACCGGCGCCGCACGGCCGACCTCCTGCGCGGCCTCTCCCACGATCGCTGGGCGGACACGGTGACCGACGCCCGCCTGGGCGAGATCACGCTGTTCGAGATCTGCGACCGGGTGGGACGCCACGAAGCGGGTCACCTGAGCCAGATGCGCAACCTGATCGCCCTGCTGCCGGAAACCCTCGACCTCGGCCCGCTCTCGAGGCCGCCGGCCAGCAACTAAGCCGAGATCGTTCCCGGCGCGTGCTTGGGCAGCTCGATGAGGTCCATCGAGCCGCTCTGGTGGCCGGCCCAGTGGAACTTGCCCTGGAGCGGGGCGAAGTCCTTGGTGTTCGGCAGGCCCTGGAAGGTCATGTCGAAGGAGAAGTTGCTGACGTCGAGCATGTGCACGGGCAGCCGTGACGCCATGTCCACATAGGTCGTCGTGTCGGAGTCGGAGTTGCCCTTGTACTCGACGCTGGCGCCCTCCGGTACCCCGGCCGGGTCGTCGCCGGTCAGCGCGAGCAGAGCGCGAATGTTGAGCCCCATGTCGATCGGGAAAGTCGTCACCGTGCGGACGACCGCGCAGTTGCCGAACTGCCCGAGCGTGTCATAGCCGGTGAAGGTGCTGGTCGTGTGATAGGTCGCGCTCCCGGTCCCGAGTGGGTTGGGACGCGTCCATTCCTTGCCCCAGCTCTGGCCAGCCTTGACGTCTCGATCGGGCAGAACCGAAAAGAACTGGTCCGACGCCGGGACGCTGTTGGTCGCCTTGCCGCCGGCGCTCCCGTTGGTGCCGCCGGAGGTCACGCGACCATCCCGCTTGACGACCAGCTGCGCCTCCTTCGCCCGGGACGGGTTGAAGACGACGTTATCGCCGTCGATCTGCCCGGACAGGCTCTCGAAGCGCACTCCCACCGTGGTCGTCCCGTCCGCGGCAACCGAGATGACCCGCCATGCCTCGACTGCCTGGACCTTGTCCCAGGAGTCGCCACTCTTCCCGTCGGGGAGCGTGAGCTGCCCGTGCTGCTCCTGGATGACGTTGAAGCGGAGCACGTCCCCCGTCTGGTAGAGCAGCGTCGACTTGCTCGCCACCAGGACCGCCGGCGGCAACGGCTCCGGGCCGCGGTGTGACGACATCCACCACTGACCGGCGATCAGGGCACAGATCAGGAACATCGCGACCGGGAGCATCCACTCCATCTGGAACAGGTCGCGCACACGCAGCCGAGGAGCCGGTGGGGTGGCTGCGCCCAGCGCCGGCGCGGAGGCCACCGGTGCGGCGTCCGCCTTGGGACGCGGCCGGACCACCGTCCACGATTCGGCCGGCAGCCAGTCGGGCCGCGGGGCCTCGGCGGCGGCTGCAGGAGCAGGCTCGAGAGGCACCCACTGGGAGCCGTTCCAGATCGACTTGCCATCGGGCGACACCAGCGAGCGCCACTGCGCTCCATCCCAGTAGAAGCGCCCGTCGGGCGAGATCGGAGGCCGCTGCAGCTGCTCTGCCATGGCGGCCCGGGAACGTAAATGAAAAGAAGATCAACTTCACCCCAATGACTGCGCACTGACGGCGAAGCGTCGGGGAGATGCCGCTCAGTCTTGTTTGAGATTCGGGCTGGAGTCGGGCTCCAGCCGTTGCGGCGTCGGAATCAGCAGCGCCAGCTGCCGGGACTGCGCGATCAAGCGTCCCTCCCGCGTCCAGAGCTCGCCATCCTCCTCCCAAAAGCCGCCTTCCACGCGATTCGACCGGAAGACGCCGAGCAGGAAATCCTCCGCTCGCAGGTCTGGCGTCGGGAACTCGGAGCGGAAGTAGACAGTCATCTCGACGGTCGGGGCGATCGCCCTGAAGTCGATCCGCGTGAAAATCGCGGGCATCCACGCGTCGGTTAAGCAGGCGATCGCCGATGCGTCCACCACCACCGGCGGCTCATGGAAGCGAATCCAGCCGCCCAATTCGGCGCGGGAGCCGGCGTGAAAAACCGGTCCGCCGATGACCGGCCGGTAGTCGAACTGGCGCGCGAAGGCCGGCGAGTGCACCCCGTGGGCCATCGGCGTGACCGCCTCCGGCGGCTGGGCCTCCGGAAACATCGCGTCGGTCAAATCCGGGCCGTCCCGCGCCGTCGAGAAGGCCGCGAGGGCGAGGGCCATCAGGCTCCCGTTCTGAGTGACCCGGGCGCTGAGGGTGCTCAGCCGGCCGCCCCGGCGCTCCTCGCGAACCTCGATCTCGACCTCGCCCTGGTCGATCCGCGCGGCGAAGTGGACGGTCAGCGAGCGCGGGTGACGTGTGGGATGGACTTCGCCCTGCATGGCGCGCAGGATCACCGCCATCAGGAACCCGCCGTGCGGGCCGCCGATCCCGAACCAGGAGCCGTCGAAGGTGTACGAGTAGCGCCCCGGAGCGAGGCGGCGGGACTCGATGGCGTGGTCGAACCTCAAGCGGTCGCCAGCACCTCGCGCCGGAGCTCGGTCAGCCGGCCGGCTGAGATGGCCTCGCGGACGCGCTCCAGGAGGCGCGTCGTGAAGCGCAGGTTGTGCTCGGCGAGCAGTGCGATTCCGAGCATCTCACGAGCGCGAAACAGGTGCGCGAGGTAGGCGCGCGAGAAGCGGGCGCAGGTGGCGCAGTCGCAGCCCTCCTCGATCGGTCCGTCTCCGTCGCGAATTCCGGGCGCGGCCGACCCGAGGTCGAGCCGGAAGCGAGGGCGCCCCAAACAAAGTGCCTGCGCGTGGCGGGCGATTCGGGTGGGCATCGCGCAGTCGAAGGTGTCGATGCCGCGCAGGGCGCCCTCGACCAGATCGTCGGGCTCGCCCACCCCGAGAAGGTGCCGCGGGCGCTCGCGCGGCAGCAGGGGATTCACCACTTCCGCGACACCGTACCAGTCCTGCTTGGTCTCGCCGAGGCAGTCGCCGATGGCCAGTCCCTCGAAGCCGATGGCTGCGATCTCCCGAGCCGCCCGCTCCCGAAGGTCCCGATAGACGCCACCATGGACGATGCCGTAGAGCGCCTGCCGGCTGCCCATCCCCAATCGCTCGAACTCCTCCCGGCAGCGCCGGGCCCAGCGGAGATTGCGTTCGGTCGCCGCGCTCGTGTACTCGC
>CAZXGB010000242.1:0-3619 GCA_964640005.1 uncultured Actinomycetes bacterium
GGCCGCTCACCTTGTCGAGGTTGGCCTGGTCGGCGGAGGCGAAGACGTCGGCGGGTGCCCCCTGCTGGATTTGAGTGGCGAGCGCGGAACTGCCGCCGAAACTGAACTGAACGCTCGTCCCTGGGTGGTCCTTCTCGAAGGCGCGGCCCTCGTCCTTGAAAGCGTCGGTCAGCGAGGCGGCGGCGAGCACGGTGAGCTGCCCGGAGACCTGTCCCGCCGCCGGAGGCGGCGCCGAAGAGCCGCCGCAGGCGGTGAGCACCAGGCTCGCCAGGACGAGAGCGGCTCTCACGACCTCGGCAGCTCCACCGTCACGTTGGTCGACTTCACGGTTGCCACCGCGCGGACGCCGGGCTCCAGCCCCAGCTCCTCGGCCGCCTCGCGGGAGATCAGCGACACCACGCGGTGAGGGCCGGCCTGGATCTCGACCTGCGCCATGATCCCGTCCTTGACGACTCGCGTGACCACGCCCGGGAAGTGGTTGCGCGCGGACTGGGCTCCCACCGGCTCCGGGGCGGCGCGGGGTGCGAGCTCAGACAGGAAGCGAGCCAGGTCGGCGCCGTCGACCACCCGGTGGCCGCTGGCAGTCCGCTGGGTCGGCAACCGGCCGCTGTCGACCCAGCGACGCGCGGTATCAGGACTGACGCCAGCGAGCTCGGCAACCTGGCCGATGCGATAGGCGGCCACGACCCGAATCTAGCACATGCGAGGCCGTGGCGCCGTGAACTGACGCAGCTGCTAGGTATTGACCGGCATGTCGGGGTCGACCAGGTGGATCCAGGTAAGGCCTTCGGGAAGCACCATGTCCTTGCCGTCGGCGCCGAGGAGCCGCAGCGGCCGGTTGGGGTCGCTCAGGTCCCAGGTCGCCGGGAGGTGCTGGCCGCGCGTGTAGACATCGGCCTTGCCCTGGCCCTGGAGGTCGAAGTCGATGCCCTCCGCGCCGTTCACATCCTCCGTGTACCCGGCGCCGTGGTGGGGGACGCGCACCAGGACGACGTTGGCGATCCGCAGAGGCTGCTTGCCGCCGGCGGCGTCGACCTCGGTGCCGGTCTCGTTCTTATATGTGTACGTCTTCGACCCGCCGTCATACGTGTAGTCGACGCTGTGGGCGAAGGTCTGGTTGAACGAGAGGTGAGGGACCTGCGCGTCGGGCTGCCCGACGGGTTCGCCGCGGGCAGGCAGCTGGTAGGTCACCTTGGCGCCCGACCGCTCGACCCCGGCGGCCAGCTGATCGCCAGTGGTGTAGAGGTTGTGCGGGGCCTGCCGCGAGCTGTCACGCGTGAAGTACTTGCCACCATCGCTGCGGTCGTCGAAGTTGGGAATGTGCTGGTTCCAAATCATCCCGAGCACCCTGTCCGACGCGCCCGAGTAGAAAAGCGCCCCGCCATAGCTGTTGACCAGACGAAGGGTCACCATGCGGGCGCTGCGGTCAGGTCCGATGCGGGCGCTGCCGGACGGTTTGAAGTAGACGGCGGTGAAGCGTGTGATGCCGCCCTCGGTCAGGTACTCGTACACGATGTCGGCGTTCTGGAGGCCTGAATGTGGCCGCGACTCCGGCGCGTTCTCGACCTGGAGCAGGGCGGGGGCCGGCCGGCCAGGCGTCGGAGTGGGCGCGGGGGTTTGTGTGGGTGAGGCCTTCTTCGGTGCGTTGGCGCAGGCGACAACGGTGATCGCGATTAGCGCAGCAGCCAGCGTGCGGAGGAGTTTCACGCATCCCACGATACCGATTGATGGTGCGGGCGCCTCCTGGGCGCAGGGGATGGCGACCTACCTGCGTAGGGTCTGGAACCCTGGTTAGTCGGGGAGGATGGTGTCCGCCGTGCGCCAGCAGTACCAGGCAGCGACCGTCCGGAAGGGCCGGTAGACGTCGCCCAGGGCGGCCAGCTCCCTGGGCTTGGGCCACTCGGGCAGCCCATGAATCACCGCGTACCCGCGCCGCACGCCGAGGTCGTCGACTGGCCAGACGTCCGGCCGGCGCAGCTGGAAAATGAGGAACATCTCGGCTGTCCAGCGTCCGATGCCGCGGACGGCCGAAAGACGTTGCACTATCTCGTCGTCCGAGAGCTGGTCCAGATCCTGGAGCGGAACCTCGCCCGAGAGCGACCGTGCCGCCAGGTCGCGGATCGACGCCAGCTTGCTACCCGACAGGCCGGCTGCCCGCAGGACCTCATCAGGCGCCGCCTGCACCGCCTCCGGCGTGACCACATCCGCAAGCGCAGTCACCAGCCGCCCATGGATGGCGGCCGCGGCCTTGCCCGCCAGCTGCTGGAACACGATGGAGCGGATCAGAGCGGCGAAGTAGGAGTCGTGAGGCGGGCGGATCTGGGGCGGGCCGACAGCGGTGATCATGCGGGCCAGCGCCGGGTCGCGGAGGGCCAGCTCCTCGGCCGCCGCCTCAAAGTGCGGTTCGTGGACAGGGACGGGTGAGCGCGACGCCATGGGACTTGAACCTCGGTCGGGGCCGGATTGTTGCAGGTCTAGGCGAACTCGGCGAGGAAGGAGTCGAACTGCTCGCGGGTCAGCCGCAGGTCGGACTCGCCGAGGTCGCGCAGAGGCGTCTTGGTCAGGCCCTCGTGGCTCACGAAGTCGGGCATGTCTTCGTCGATGTAGAGCAGGCCGGTCAGCAGGTGGCCCCGCTCGCGCGACTCCTGGATCACCTGCATGGCGCGGATGGGGTCGGTGGGGTCATAGTCCTCGCCCACCTTCTTGAGCCGCAGATGGGAGCCGTCGTGGAGCTCCACGTCCTTCGTTTCGCCCGGTTCGTAATCGACCTCGATCTCTTGAAAGTAGGGGATGAAGGAGACGTCGTGGATCGTCTCGTCGTGCTCCTTCACCCAGCTGTAGCTCTTGGTCGAGCCGTCGTGGTCGTTGAAGGTCACGCAGGGCGAGATCACGTCGAGGAGCGCCGTGCCCTGGTGAGAGATGGCCGCCTTGAGCAGGGGCACCAGCTGCTTGCCGTCGCCCGAGAAGGAGCGAGCGACAAAGGAGCAGCCGATCGAGAGGGCGACCGCGCAGGGATCGATCGGCTGGAAGGTGTTGACCGACCCCTTCTTCTGGACCGAGCCGACGTCGGCCGTGGCCGAGAACTGGCCCTTGGTCAGGCCGTAGGTGCCGTTGTCCTCAATGATGTACGTGCAGTTGACGTTGCGGCGCACCAGGTGCATGAACTGCCCGAGGCCGATCGACATGCTGTCCCCGTCGCCGCTGACACCGAGCACGACCAGCTCGCGGTTGGCGACGTTGGCGCCGGTCGCGATCGCGGGCATGCGGCCGTGCACGCCATTGAACCCGTGCGCCGACTCGACGAAATAGGTAGGGGTCTTCGACGAGCAACCGATGCCGCTCATCTTGGCCAGGCGGTGCGGCTCCACCCCGAGCTCGTACAGCGATTTGACGATGTGGTTGGTGATCGAGTTGTGGCCGCAGCCGGCGCAGAGCGTCGACGGCAAGCCCTTGTAGGCGTCGCGGGAAAGGCCGATGCGGTTGAGGGTTGCGCTCATCAGGCGGGGACTGCCTCCAGTTCGAGTAGCGGGCGGGTGATCGCCTCGGCAGGGATCGGCCGGCCGTCGTAGTGCCGGATCGACCGCAGCTTGCCCACGTGCTCAGGGTCGGTCTCGAGCCG
>CAZXGB010000243.1:0-3568 GCA_964640005.1 uncultured Actinomycetes bacterium
GAGGTGTCGCCGCATGTGGCGACGGAGGGGTCCGAGACGCCAGCTCAGGCGGGGTGGTCTTCGCCGATGCCCATGCGCCGCGCCATCCGGCGCAGCTCGCGGTCGCTGCGGTCGAGGCGGTGGAGGATCTGCAGCAGCACCTCGTCCTGCACCTCCAGGTGGTGCATGACCATGCGCAACTCCTCCTCCTGCTTGACATCGACTTCGTACTGGTGCTGCGCGCGTACGCGGTCGCGCTCCATCAGCCGGCCGACCGCCATCAGCACGATCGCCGCGGCGAGCACCGCCTCGACGCTCATCACCAGGTTGAGCAGCTGGAACGGGTACGGATCCCAGTGGTTGAAGCGCGCGAGCAGGTTGAGCAGCAGCCAGGCGGCGGTCAGCAGCAGCTGAAGGATCACGAAGGTCCAGGAGCCGACCAGGCGGCTGAAGTCCTCGGCGATCCGCTGCGGCCTACGGACGCGCCGGTCGGCTTCGCGATTCAGGTCGCGCACCGGTGGGTGCTCGTGCTGATGGCGGATCAGCTGCCGCTGGATGTCCTCGATCTCCCGGGCAGCGCTCATCGCGGGTGCATAGCTTGCGGCATCCGCCGCCCGGTTGCCCACAAAAAGTAAGCCGGGGCTTCACCCCTGCCGGTGCAGCTGGTCCGCGACCCAGTCGAGGATCTCCTCGGTCCGCACCTCGCTGCTCTTAGTGGTGTCCACCCGCAGCACCGGCGTCCCGAGGGCGGGGGGTTCGAACTCACCCTCCTCGAGCTTTGCCGGGAGCTGCCGAGCCCGCTCGAGGTCCATGTGGCCGGGGTCACGATCCCCACGTGCCGCCCTTTCCCGGTAGCGCTCGACCAGGACCTGCTTCGGCGCCTGGCAGTGGACGGTCACCGCCCGGCTCCGCTCGACGAGTGGCTGCAGCTCGCGCGGTGCCCGGTTCACGTGAAAGGGGCTCTCGAGGATCGCGCCCGCGCCGGCATCAAGAAGGGAGGAGGCGACGCGAACGAGCACGTGCTCGGAAGCCTGGCTGAGCCGGTCCGTCTCCTCGACGGTCCGCGGCTCGATGACTTCCATGACCGACTCCTTGATCGCGTCTCGCGACAGGAGCGGCAGTTGGAGACGCTGGGCGAGCTTGTGGGTCAGGGTCGTCTTGCCGGCCGCCGGAGGTCCGCTGACGATCACAAGGAATGGCCTTTGCTGAGCCATAGCGGACACCTTACGTACGGCAGCCGCCCGACTAGGCCACCAGGCCGAGGACCACCCACCGGAAGCCGCTCATCGGGAGCATCATGCCTGCATGTTTCCCTTCGAGCGCTTCACAGAGCTGGCCAAGAAAGCGCTCGCACTCGCCCGAGAAGAGGCGGAGCAGCATCCCAGCAGCTACATCGGGACGGAGCACCTGCTGCTGGGGCTGATGCGGATCGAGAACGGCACCGCGCGGAGCGTCCTCGACCGCTTAGGGATCGAAGCCGACGCCGTCCGCCAGGCGATTGAGCCCATGCTCGACCATGGCAAGCGGGAGGTCGTCCGACCGATCACTCCGAGCTCGGGCGTCAAGAGGGCGATCGAGGTCGCTTTCGAGGAAGCGCGGATGCTGAACCAGAGCTACGTCTCCACGGGCGCGCTGCTGCTTGGCCTGGTCGTTGAAGGTGAGGACGACGCCGCGCGAGTCCTGGCGGGTGTTGGACTCAGCGTGGACGAGGTCCGGGAGGGCGTCGCGGAGGCGCCTGCCGAACGGGGAGAGCCCCGGGTGAGTTCCTACCCAGGGGAAGGCGCTCGCGTACTCGTCCATGACCCCGACCCGCCCTACCGCCTCTGGGAAGGCCGGGTGCTAAGGGTCGATGCGGGCATCTTCTTGATCAACATCGCGGACCGGCCAGCAGGCACCGAGGTCCGGGCGACCCAGCGAGCCATCCACCCGATTCCGACCGGTTCGACCTTCGGTTGCCCTTACTGCCAGGCTCACTTGTAGTCGTGCGAGCGCGAGTGCTCCTTGGTCGCGCCTTCCAGGGGCTCGATGTGCTGTGCCAGCACCGACCACACCCCGTCCTGTCGCTGGACGACCCCGTCCACGACCAGGATCGGCGCCGCCGCCGCGCGCCGGTAGCGCTGGTAGACATCGGGGTAGATCGTCAGGTTCACGTGCCCTAGCTCGTCTTCGAGTGTGAAGAAGCGGATCCGCTTGGCAGTCCCGGGCGCCTGGCGGGTGATCACGAGACCGCCCACGCGCACCCGCGCGCCGCTGCGCAGGCGCATCGCGTCTGTGCTCTTGACCACCCCCAGCGCCTCCAGGCGGTCACGCCAGAAGGCGACCAGGTGCCTGCCTGTCGACACCTCCGACACCCGGTATTGAAGGCGTGTCCTCTCGAGCTCGGTCAGCCCGGGCAGCTCCGGGGCGCCGGCGGGCAGGGACAGCTCCGATTGGGGTGAGATGCCGCGGCGCAGGCCTCGCCCGTGCTCGCGCTCCTGCCATCCCCATAGGAGCTCGCGGCGCGGCGTTCCCAGCCCATCGAAGGCGCCGACCATGACCAGGTTGCGCAGCGCGCGCGGGCCGACGGGGGCGCCGCGCAGGCGCTCGACGAAGTCGTCGAAGGAGCGGAACTCCGCGTTGGCGCGCTCGGCGACAATCGCCGCCCGGCCCTCCTCGCCGAGATCGCGCACGTAGTTGAACCCCAGCCGGAAGGTGTTGCGCTGCTGTGGTTCCGGAACGCATCGTGCTTCCGAGCGGTTGGCGTGCACCGGCAGCACGCGCACGCCGTGTCGCTTGGCGTCCTCGACCAGGACCGAGGGGTGGTAGAAGCCCATCGGCTGGTTGTTGAGCAGGCCGCAGTAGAAGGCGGCCGGGTGATGCAGCTTGAGCCAGGCCGTCTCGTAGGCGGTGCGGGCGAAGGCGGCGGCGTGCGAGCGGCAGAAGCCGTACTGCGCGAAGCCCTGGACGGCGGCGAACAGCATGTCGGCCACGTCCCTCGGCACGCCGTTGGCCAGGCACCCGCCCACGAAGTCGTCCTCCAGGGATGACATCTCGACGCGGTTCAGGTGGCGCGTCATCGCGCGGCGGAAGCGGTCGGCGTCATTGGGCGCCATGCCGGCCACCTTCATCGCGATCTCGATGATCTGTTCCTGATAGAGGATCACCCCCAGCGTGTCGCGCAGGATCGGCTCCAGCAGGGGGTGGGGGTAGGAAACCTCCTCGCGACCCTGGCGGCGGCGGACGTAGGGGTGGACGGCGTTGCCCTGGATCGGGCCCGGCCGGATGATCGCCACCTCGACGACCAGGTCGTTGAAGCGCTCGGGTGGGATGCGTGGGAGGGTCATCATCTGGGCGCGCGACTCGATCTGGAAGACGCCGATGGTGTCTGCGCGGCCGCACATCTCGTAGACGTGGGGGTCGTCGAGGGGCAGGCGGTCGAGATCGGGGCGCTCGCCGGTCTCCCTCTCGACCAGCTCCAGCGTCTCGGCCACCACCGAGAGCGTACGCAGCCCGAGCATGTCCATCTTGATCAGGCCCAGGTCCTCGACGTCGTCCTTGTTGAACTGGACGACGATCCGGCCGTCCATCGTGGCCGGCTCGACGGGGACGA
>CAZXGB010000244.1:0-3555 GCA_964640005.1 uncultured Actinomycetes bacterium
GTAAGCGCAGGGGGGAGTCGCCGAAGGCGACGGGGGGAGGATGCCCCCCACTCCAAGAAAAGGCGGGGCCCCGTCTCGAGCGAACATACCCGCCGAACGGCGGGTATGGAGCGGGAGACGGGACTCGAACCCGCTACCTCAACTTTGGGAAAGTTGCGCTCTGCCTGGTGAGCTACTCCCGCTCGGCGGCGATCGAGTTTAACGAACGTGCGCCGCGGCTCTCAGGATAGCTCCCGCTCAATGACAGCTCTGCGTCGACAGCCGCCCGATGAACGGACGGCCATAGGTGGCACTGGCGTTCCATGGCAAGCTGCGCACGTGTCCGGGCGTCTCCGGCTGGCTGAGCTGATCGCCGCCCTCTCCCTGGCGACCGACCTTGGCATGGGTCAGCCGCTCGAGCAAGCCCTCCGCACCTGCTTGCTCGCGCTTTCCCTTGGTGACCGGCTCGGCCTTCGGGACCAGGAGCTCAGCGACGTCTACTACGTCGCACTGCTGCGCTTCCTCGGCTGCACTGCTGACGCTCACGAGTGGTCGTCGCTCGTCGGCGGCGACGACATCGCTGTTCGCGCTGCTATCGCTCCGGTCCTCGGGGGAAGCACTGCGGAGTTCGGCGCGCGCGTGCTGCCTGTTGTCGGCGAGGGTCAGCCACCCTTGCGCCGGGCGCGCCTGCTGGTGCGGATGATGAGGAGCGGCCGGACCTACGCGCGGGAAGGCCTGCGGGCGCACTGCGAGGTGGGGGAGGACCTGGCGCAGCGCCTCGGGCTGCCACCTGGCGTTCGAGCGGCGCTGGCGGCCGCCTTCGAGCAATGGAATGGGGCCGGCCTCCCGAACGGAATGGCTGGTGAGTCCATCCCGCTGGCGGCTCGCATCGTATTCCTCGCCAGGGACCTGGACGTCCATCAGCGCGAGGGCGGTGACGAGTCCGCAATCGCAACCGTTCGCCGTCGCCGCGGGGCCGCGTACGACCCAGCAGTCGCCGACGCGTTCCTCGGCGCCGCGACCGATGTCCTGTCGGCGACGGCCACGTCGCAGCCGTGGGAAGAAGTCCTGGCGCGCGAGCCTGAACCGCGCCCATGGGTGCCGGGGTCGCGGCTGGATGACGTTCTCGCCGTGTTCGCGGACTTCGCCGATCTCAAAGTACCCTTCACTGCGGGCCATTCGCGGGAGGTCGCGGCCCTCGCCGCGGACGCTGACCGCGAGCACGCGATCTCGGTTCGCCGGGCTGGCCTGCTTCATGACCTCGGCCGCAGCTCCGTGCCAAACGGGATATGGGAGAAGCCCGGCCGGCTCAGTGATGGCGAGTGGGAACGCGTACGCCTCCATGCGTACTACTCGGAGCGAATTGTCGGCCGTGTCCAGGCGCTCTCTGATCTCAAGCCGCTCGTCGGAATGCACCACGAGCGGCTCGACGGGTCTGGGTACCACCGCGGCAGCGCCCTCGGCGAGATCCCCTGGCCAGCGCGAATCCTCGCCGCCGCCGATGCGTACCAGGCGATGACCCAGCTGCGGCCCCATCGTCCTGCAATTCCTCCGGAACTGGCCGCGCAGGAGTTGGAGTTGATGGCCGGCCAGGGCCTGCTCGATCAGGAGGCGGTGCGCGCCGTGCTGACCGCTGCCGGGCACCGACTGCGCCGGCCGGCGCCGGCATGGCCGGCCGGGCTGACCGAGCGCGAGGTTGAAGTGCTGCGGTTGATCTGCCGGGGAGGCACGAAGAAGGAGGTGGCGCACAGCCTGTCGATCTCTCCGAGCACGGTCGACCACCACGTGCGGCATATCTACGACAAGGCAGGAGTCCAGAGCCGGGCGGGCGCGACACTCTTCGCCATCAAGCACGACCTCCTGAAATAGCGCGAACGCGCGATGCCGGCTGCGTCGCGGAGGGCGACGATCCTGGCAACAGGAGGTGTCACGTATGACGATTTCGGTGATCGCTCTTCCGGGTGGCGTCAATCCCGCAGCCTTGCGATACACGCCGCTCAGGGCGGCCTTTGGCGGTGAGGTCAACTTCCATCTCAAGGACCTCGAGGTCTACGCGGGCGAAAGGCCGCCTGCGGACTACGCGATCGACCTCGAGGTCGAAGCGGTGGCGCGATTCGCCGATTCTTTGGGCCTCGAGCGTTTCCACCTGCTCGGGTATTCCGCCGGAGGCTTCATTTCGCTCGCCTTCGCGGGCAGGTATCGCGAACGGCTTCTCAGTCTCGCGCTGTTCGAGCCGGCAGGCGTCCCTGGCGATCTGACCGCCGATGAAGCAGAGTTCTCCGACCGCCTCAGCAAGGCGCTGGCCGGTCTGCAGGATGCCGACTACATGCGCATTTTCATGGAGACGCAGCTCCAGCCGGGCGTGACGCTGCCACGCCCCGCCGCGCCGGCGCCGGCCTGGATGCGAAACCGACCCGCCGGCATCGCGGCGTTGACGCGCGCTTTTGCGGACCACCCATTCGACCGCTTATCACTTCGCAATTGCACCTGCCCGGTATTTCTGGGCTACGGCGACCTCACGAGTGAGTACGAGCCGGTCAAGGTCTCGGTCCTCGCTCGCCTGTTCCCCGATGTCCACATCCGCCGGTTCGCCGGCCTCCACCACTTCGTCCCGCCGGAGCACCTGTACACACCGGAGCACGTCGGCGAGCTTCGCCGGCTGTGGACGAGAGTGGATGGCGACGCGACAAAGCACGCCGAGGCCGCCAGACAAGCGGTTGAGACAGGCAACTCGTGAGACGGTAAGTCCACTCGCGCGGCTGCTCAACGCATAGCCACCAGCCAGCACGACGAGCAACGTCGGCCGGGCCCGGGGGGCGCGGAGGACGGGGCCACCCGGGTTGCGTCGAGAATCGTTCGACGTCAATGGACGGCATCGGTGAGATCAAACCGCCCGTCGAACGGCCGCGCGGTCTCGGCCCGCGCTGGCGGTTGCAGATGGCGGTTTTCGCCGGCGGCGTCGTGGGCGCGCTGGCGCGGGCCGGCCTCAATCAGGCGCTGCCCTGGGATGGCCGTGGTTGGCCGTGGGCGACCTTCGCCGTCAACCTCGTGGGGACGCTCCTGCTCGGGTACTTTGTCACCCGGCTGCAGGAGCGGCTCCCGCCTTCCACCTTCCGGCGGCCCCTGCTGGGGACCGGGTTCTGCGGCGCCCTGACTACCTTTTCGACCCTCCAGGTCGAGCTGATCCAGCTCACCCGCCATGGTCTCCCCGGCCTCGCCGCCGGCTACGGGTTGGCGAGCCTGGCAGCCGGACTGGCGGGCGTCTACCTGGCGACCGCGCTGACGAGGCGGGTCCGGGTTCGATGACGGCTGCTGTCTGGATCGGCGTGGCGATCCTGGGCGGGATCGGCGCGCTGCTTCGCTTCCACATCGACCGGGTCGTGCAGACGCGGTTCGCCGGCGAATTCCCGCTCGGAACCTTCGTGATCAACATCGCCGGCTCGTTCTGCCTCGGCGTTCTCGCCGGCCGATCCGTCACCGGGAGCGCGCTCCTGCTGGCGGGTACGGCACTGCTCGGATCCTTCACGACCTTCTCGACGTGGATGCTGGAGACGGAGCGGTTGGCCGAGGAGGCTG
>CAZXGB010000245.1:0-3531 GCA_964640005.1 uncultured Actinomycetes bacterium
TTTTCCCGGACCGATGAGTTGGCCGCCGCTTGGCCGTCTAACTGAGCGGTAAGAGCCGCCGGGCGCGGCTCCAAACGTACGTGTTCACTCAGCACTTACACGGGGGCGCAAGCATGCAGTTGGCGGTCGAGGCACATCAGCTCGTCAAGCAGTACCGGGGTCGCTCGGGCACCGTCGACGCCGTTCGAGGGGTCGATCTCAACGTCGCCGCCGGTCAGGTCTTCGGCTTCCTCGGCCCCAACGGCGCCGGTAAGTCGACCATCGTCCGGATGCTGACCACGCTCATGTCCATCACGTCGGGCTGGGCGAGAGTCGCGGGCTTGGACGTAGCTGCCGAACCCGATGCCGCTCGGCACCGCATCGGTGTCGCGCTGCAGGAGGCCGGGCTCGACCCGCGCCAGACCGGTCGCGAGCTGTTGGTGCTGCAGGCGCGGCTGTTCGGGAGTTCGAAGGCGGAGGCGGTGAGGCGCGCTGGCGAACTGCTGGAGCTGGTCGACCTCGTGGATGCAGCCGACCGTCGGGTGAAGGGCTACTCGGGTGGCATGAAGCGCCGGCTCGACCTCGCGTCGGCGCTGGTGCACGAGCCTGAGGTGCTGTTTCTCGATGAGCCGACCACCGGGCTGGACCCGGCGAGCCGGCTAACGGTGTGGGACGAGGTCAGACGCATCAACGAGCGCGGCACCACGATCTTCCTCACCACTCAGTACCTGGAGGAGGCCGACCAGCTCTGCGATCGCCTCGCGATCATCGACAACGGGCTGATCGTTATGGAGGGCACGCCGGCGGAGCTGAAACGGGGCCTGCGTGAGCGTACCGGTGCGGCTTCTGACCCCACTTTGGACGAGGTATTCCTTGACGCCACGGGCCGGACTCGGCAACGGCTGGCGGGTGAAGTGCAGGAGGTGTCGGCATGAACACAATTCGTCAGGCGGGCCTGCTCGCCGCGCGCACGTTGCGCGAGATGCTCCGTACGCCGGAGTCGCTGATCCCTACTCTGGCGATTCCGCTCTTCTTCCTGGTCGTCAACGTCGGCCAAGCGGGCAAGATCTTCTCGACATCGACGCCCTTTCTGCGAGGGCACGTCTACGCGGCTTTCCAGCTGCCCAGTTCACTGCTGCTCGCCGCTTCGTTTGCCAGCGCCGCCCTGTACCTGGTCGAGGACATCGAAGGGGGCTACTTCGACAAGCTGCGCGCCGCGCCGGTCTCCCGCAGCGCGCTGGTGCTCGGCCGCCTAATTGCCGAAGGCGTGAAGAGCGGCGCGATCACGGCGGTGTTGATCGTCGCCGCCCTGCCGCTCGGCATCTCGATCGGCAGCGGTCCGGCGGGCTTCCTGCTGCTGCTCATCCTCAGCGCGTTTTGGGCCATCACCTACGCGGGCTTTATGCAGCTGATCGCGCTCAAGACCCGGAGCGCGGCCGCGACCAACACCGGCGGGTTGGTGTTCTTTCCACTGCTCTTTCTGACCCCCAACTTCGTGCCCCGGGAACTCCTGACGCGGCCAATGGAGATTGCCGCCAGCCTCAACCCTGTCACCTACATCATGGAGGCGATGCGCTCGCTGATCCTGACCGGGTTCGACTCGGGAGCGTTGGTCCGCGGCTTCGCGGTCCTGGCCGTCTTATCGGTGGTGATGGTCGTGCTGAACGTCCGCCTCATAAATCGCTACGACTGACCGCGCGCTGCTTTCTGTGGACAGGGGCGGCTGCGTTTTAGGACAAGTTTGCGAGCTGCTGCGCGTGGCCGGCGAGGTGGCCAGGGACGATGGTGTTCAAAAGCTGCGACACGGGCATGCGGCCTTCGAAGACGACCTCATCGCCTTCCCAGAATGCCGTCTCGATCTCGACCTGGAGGGCGCTGTCGTCGAGCGTCGCGCAGATGTCCAGCAGCTCCTGGCTGCTGCGTTCGAACTCGCGAAGTACGCCGGTCGGGGTGGCTGCGCGAACGATGGCGTCGAGGTAAGGGCGCTGAAGTGCTCCTCGGTTCGTAAAGGGCGCCGATTGCGCTCCACCTATGACGCGCGCGACGAGTTCGGTGACGCCGCGGTTGGCTGCGACCAGGTGCGCCAGGACCTGCGCCTGGCCCCAGTATTCGTCAGAGCCGGCCTCCGCCGCCTCGTGCTTCGTCGCCGTGGTGACGTTGTTCAGCGCAGCTTCGAGGCCGCTCGTATCCATGCCTCAAGGGTACGGAAACCTCAATCCTCGACTACTCCCTGGAGAGCTGGACCGCGCCACGGAACCTCGCGCCCAGGCGTTCGTTCACTTCCCTGAACGCCTGCCGCCACTCGGCGGAGAGCCGCATCATGATTTCGGCAGCCGAGCCCTCGTAGCCCAGGGAGAATGCTTGCCCAGCCCAAAGGTTGATGAGGTCAACGTCGCCGGTCTGGCGCGCATAGGCGCGCAGTGGCGATGTGACGTAGTGCACGTGCGGGTAGGCGATCGGAGCCGACGCCGAGTGCTCGCGCATGAAGCGGTTGACGATCCCTCTCGCCTGGCGACCGGTGAAGGCGCGAGTCAGCGAAGTCCGATCGGTGCTCGCGAGCGCCTCGCGGTGCGGCTTTGACGTGCCGGCTTCGGTCGACCTCATGAACGCGGTTCCGAGCTGGGCGGCGGCCGCGCCAGCGACAAGCACAGCAGCGATGCCGTAACCGTCGGCGATCCCGCCCGTCGCAATCAGCGGCAGATCGACGCGGGCGCGGATCAGCCGCAGCAATGCCAGCAGGCCGAAATCACCGGCTCCTTCACCGTCGACGAACGTCGAGCGATGGCCGCCCGCCTCCACTCCCTGGACAATGAGAGCGTCGGCACCGGCGCCCGCGGCAGCGACGGCATCATCGGGATCGGACACCGTAACCCACACGGCCGGCCCAGCGGCCTGAATCCTGTCGACGACGTCCGGTGGCGGACATCCGAAAGTGAAGCTGACGACCGGCACACTCTCAGCGATCACCAGATCGATCTTGGCTGCCCAGTCGTCGTCGTCCCAGCGCGGCTCGCCTACCGGTCCTCCGGCCCGCTCCGCCTCCAACTTGACTTCGGCCAAGTAGGCGGCGACCGCCCTCTCGTCGACGCCCTCAGGTGGCGAAGGCACGAAGATGTTGACCCCGAAGGGCTTGTCGGTCGCTGCCTTTACAGCGCGAATATCCTCCGCCGCCGCGCTGGCCGTCTTGTAGCCCAGCCCCAGCTGACCGAGTCCGCCGGCGTCGGACACAGCCGCCGCCAGGGCCGGCGTAGATGGGCCGCCGGCAAGCGGAGCGAGCACGATCGGTTCCGCGAGATCGTCAACCGAGAACGTCATTCCATTAGGCCTCCCTACGCCGGTTTCTGTTAGTGGCGATCGTCTTAGAGCATGACCCAGCCGAGCGGGACGAATTCGATGACGACAAGCTTCCTCACGTCAGCTGGCCTCGGTTTCTACGCCCTCCATTGAGGCCGACCTCGCGCTTCCGCTGTCCATCAAGGATTGACAATAGAACATTCGTTCGATATCATTCGGAGGTGATCGACGAGTGGGAGCGTAGGCTGGCCTCCGAGC
>CAZXGB010000246.1:0-3526 GCA_964640005.1 uncultured Actinomycetes bacterium
GCAATACGAACAGGGGTGGTGGACCCGAGGGGATTCGAACCCCTGACCTCTTGAATGCCATTCAAGCGCGCTCCCAGCTGCGCCACGGGCCCACGGCCTGGGAACTTCAGATTCTATCGACCGGCACCCGACCGACTTCCCTGCATTAGCAGGGAGCCGCACCCGCCCGCCGCCAAATATGCTCCGCAACATGGGAGGGAGGGTCAACGTGGGCGCCGTGATCACGCTGCGCGGACGCGCCCTGATCGCCACCGGGCTCGGGCTGGCGGTGCTGGCCGGACTCGTCGCCTTCGACAACTACGACGAGTCCCGCCTGGTGAACGCACAGACGCGCCTCCAGACCGTCCGCCAGCTGGACGCCGACAACCGCGCGCTCACCCACGCGATCACCGACGCCGACGCGGCTCTGCTCACCTACACGAAGGCGGTGGCGACTACCAACGCGCCGGGGGCGCGCGAGGAGCTGCTGGCCGACTACCTGCAGATGAGCGCCAGCCTCACCGCCGCCCAGGACAAGGTCGACCACGACGCGGCCGCCGCCGGCCTGACCATTAAAGAGCGGCCGGTGCGCGGCGCCACCGCCGCCTGGCAGACCTGGTCGCAAGCCGCCCGGCTGGCCGCCGAGTCCCGCCCGAGTCCGGGCCAGCCAAATCTGGACCAGGCCGAGGGCCAGGCGCTTCTGTCCGCCTTCCAGGCGGTCGAGACGTCGTTCTCCCAGACCGTCCAGGACGCCAACGCGAAGGCGGACGCCATGTTGCAGCAGCAGAACGCCGACCACCTCCGCGTCTTCTATGGCGGCTTTCTGGTCGAGGCTTTGGTGATCGCCCTGCTCGCCGTGGCCGTCCTCAACGGCCTGCTCAACCCGATCGGCCGGCTTACGGGCGCTGCCAAGGAGCTCGCGGAGGGGCGGCCGACCCGCGTTCCCTTCATCGAGCGGGTGGACGAGGTGGGCAGCCTCGCGCGCGCCCTCTCCGCCTGGCAGCAGGCCGCCGCGGACGTGGCCCGCGTCTTCGAGCGCTCCCCGCTTGGCATGGCGCGGCTCGATGCCCGCGGCATCGTCCTCGACGCCAATCCCAGCCTGCGCCGCATGTTCGGCGGCGCTGAGCTGGCTGGCCGGCCCTACCACGACCTGCTCGAGCTCGGCCGCCGCGACGAGTTCGGCAAGCTGCTCGACTCTCTGGCCCAGGGCACCCGCGACGCCTGCGCCCTCGAGGCCAAGCACCTTTCGCCACAGCGCTCGGCCTTCTGGGGCAACTTGACGCTTGCCGCGGTACCCGCTAGCGACGACACTGGCATGGCCTACGCCCTGCTCATGCTCGAGGACGTCGACCTGCGAAAGAACCACGAGTTGGAGCTTGCGCATCGTGCCGCGCACGACCCCCTGACGGGTCTCCCCAATCGCATCCTCTTCCGCGACCGCCTCGAGCACGCCCTGCGCGCCGCGAAGCGCCATCGCGGGAAGCTGGCCGTGCTCCTCATCGACCTCGACCGCTTCAAGCCGGTCAACGACGCGCTTGGGCATCAGGCGGGCGACAGGCTTCTCCAGCAAGTCAGCACGCGCATGCGCGGCTGCTTCCGGGAGGCCGATACCGTAGCCCGGATCGGCGGCGACGAGTTCGCGGTGGTGCTCGACAAGGAGGGCCCCGAGGGGGCTGTGGCGGCTGCCCGCAAGCTGCTCGACACTGTGAGCACGGCGTTCGAAATCGACGGCGCCACCTGCTCGATCGGGTTCAGTGTCGGAATCGCAATCTTCCCCGCCGACTCTACCTCCGCCGATGGCCTGCTCCGCCGGGCGGACGTCGCCATGTACCAGGCCAAGCGCGCGCAGAGCGGGTACCAGCTGGCCGCCGGGGAGCCGCCCGCCGCGGCCGCGCTCTAAGCGCTGACGCTGAACGACCTCTCGAGCGACACCATCCTCACGCTCGGGATGGTGGCACTTGAAAGTCCCTCCGTGCTGCCATTACTCTCGTTCGCGACTCGGATTGCTTGGCAGTGCCCGCCACCTACGGGTCAGCGGGATCCAACGACTGCCGCCCAAGTCAAAGACTCGGGGGGAGGGCCGCCACCCTCGTACCCGGGGCTTTCGGAGAGAGGGCCTGGGCCGGCCTCAGCCGGCCAACCCCAGTTCTTCCCAGCCGGTTACGAGTGTGGCCGCCAGCTGCCGGCCCGCGACCTGCCAGCTGGGCGGCGCCTGCTCCCACGTGAACCGGCCCTCCTCGAGCGCCGATGCAGCACCGGGCTCGTGGCCGATCTCGACGATGCCGCGTGCGTTGGGCAGTGCGGCCCGCAGCTGCTCGACGTCGAGCCGGGCGTGGGTTTCCATGGCGCGGTTGACGACCAGCACGTAGTCGCGCTCCTGGGGCAGCTTGGTCGCTACGGTCGCCACTACCGAGGCCGTGGTCGGGCTGCCGTCGGTGACCAGTAGCAGCTGATCGGCGGCCGCGATCGCTGCCCGGGCGAAGGGGTTGCGGACGCCCGCCCCACAGTCGAGCACGAGGATTCCGGCCATGTGCTGCAGCCGCTTGATCACGCGCTCATAGGCCTCCACCTCGAGGCGGTCCACCCGCTCGGGATCCTCCGGCGCCGGCAGCACCATCAGCCCATGAGCTGCCCGCCCGAGACAGCGGTCGAGCATCGACACCGTCAGCGCCGGCTGCTCGAGGACCTGGACCAGTTCGTCGACGCGGACGGCGTCGGAGCCTTCGATCATCCGTCCGAGCGTTCCGTAGTCGGGGTCGTAGTCGACCGCGATGACGCGGTCGTTGCGCACCATTGCCAGCAGCGTGCCCAGCAGGACGGTGGATGTCGTCTTCCCCACGCCACCCTTGGGCGAAACGACCGCGATCGTCACACAGCGCCGGAGGCGAGGGCTGGCGATCAGCTCTTCCAGCTGACGCCGGTAGTCGCTCGACTCCCAGGCGCGGCGAGCGCGATCCACCGTCGAGGAGCGGCGGCTGACCGCCAGTTCACGCCCCAGTTCGACCTCGCTCGCCCTGACCGCCTCGGCAACCGTGCGCAGCCGCTCACCCAATCCGAGGGGCGCCGGCACCCCCGATGCTTGACGCAGAGCCATGGGCGGCGGGGCTGCAGGGGCAGGTGGGCCGATGGGACTCACGTTTGGGGCCGGCGGCCCGGCGGCTGGCGAGGCGGGCGGGACGGCCGGAGTGCGCTGCGTCCGCAGGATCAGCGCCAGGGTCGCGCCGTCGTTGACGCCCTCCAGGACCAGGGTCGCGGCGGGGTCGAGCTCCCGACCGGACGACGAGAGCGCCCACTCTGTCGCGCCGTCCGCGGGCGCCGCTCCACTCTCCACCATCTCGACAAGGGTCGGGACGAGATCGCCGATCGTCCGGTTGGTGGGAAGCGCGATGTCCACCTTGCGGCTCGGCCCTTCGACGGTGACGAACACGCGGTCCATTGCCATCGGTCTACGGCGTTAAAACGCCCGGGTCCAGGCAGGTACCCGCTTGACGGTCTGACCGGGCGGCGTCGCCGCGAATAAATGGGTCCCTCCCCCGCTCGGCGAGGG
>CAZXGB010000247.1:0-3515 GCA_964640005.1 uncultured Actinomycetes bacterium
GCGACCTGTCGGGCATGCTCGGCCGCACCTTCATGGGTGACGGCATCGCGACCACAGTCGCCGGTCTCTTCGGCGGCACCGGGGAGACGACGTATGCCGAGAACATCGGTGTCATGGGCATCACGCGCGTTTTCTCCATCTACGTCTTCCTGGTGGCAGCCGTGGTTGCCGTCCTGCTCGGCTTCATTCCCAAGTTCGGCGCGCTCGTCAGGAGCATTCCGGTCAGTGTCCAGGGCGGTATCGACCTCTACCTGTTCGGGCTGATCGCCGTTATCGGCGCCAAGATCTGGGTTGACGGCCGCGTCGATTTCTCGAAACGCGCCAACCTGGCGGTGGCCGCCGTGCCGCTGATCATCGCGGCCGGCATTCCCGCCACGGCGGCGATCACGATCGGCCCCATCACGATCAACAACCTGGGCCTGGGGGCGCTGGCCGCGATCGTCCTCTATCAGATCGTCCGGCCGGGCCACGTCGCCGAGCACGGCGACGAAACGGGGGTTGCCGTAGCGGACGCCTAGGGACCCACCCCAGACGGATATATCCTCGTGATATGTCGACAGAACTCAACAACACCTCCTACGTCGTGCTCGGCATGCTGGCCGTCGCCCCTCGCTCGGGCTACGACATCAAGCGGGTGGCCGATCACTCAACGCGCTTTTTCTGGCAGATCAGCTACGGGCAGATCTACCCGGAGCTCAAACGCCTCACCGAGCTCGGCCTGGCCGAGCTCGAATCGACGCCACGCGGCGGCCGCGCCCGGAACCTCTATTCGATAACCGAGCGCGGCCGCCAGGCGCTGATCGAATGGCTCGGCGCGGCCGGACAGAGCACCTTTGAGATGCGCGACGAGCTGCTCCTCAAGCTCTTCTTCTCGGGCGCCGCCGGCCGCGAGGTGCAGCTCGCGATCGTGCGCCAGCTGAAGCGGCGCGAAGAGGCGGCCCTGGCCGAGCTGAGGGCGATCGAGCCCCACGCACGCGAGATGGGAAGGACGAAGTCGACGCTTGGCATCGACGTGCTGGAGGGCGGGCTTCGCATCCACGAGGCCTACCTGGACCACCTGACAGCCCTGGAGAAGAAGCTCGCAACCACTTGACAGGATATATCGTGCAGATATATCCTGCGGCAATGATTGCCCGCCTGCGAGCCAACCCCTGGGTGACGATTTCGATCCTCTGTCTCGGGCTGTTCATGATCCTGCTCGACACCACGATCGTTTACGTCGCGACGCCGAGCATGCTCACCAGCCTGCATGCCTCGCTGGATGAGGTCCTGTGGGTGCTCAACGGCTACCTGATCACCTACGCGGTGCTGCTCATCCCGGCCGGCCGCCTGGGCGACCTCTTCGGTCCCAAGCGGATGTTCATCGCCGGTCTCGCCGTCTTCGCGGCCGCGTCGGCCGCCTGCGGACTGAGCCACGACGCCAACCAGCTGATCGCGGCCCGCGTGGTGCAGGGCGTCGGTGGCGCCATGCTCTCACCGCAGACGCTGCCCTTCGTGGCCAGCCTATTCCCGCCCGACCGCCGGGGCGCGGCATTCGGCGTCTTTGGAGGGATCATCGGCCTGGCCACCGTCGCCGGGCCGACCCTGGGCGGCCTGATCGTCACCTACTCGGACTGGCGGTGGATCTTCTTCCTCAACGTCCCGATCGGAGCCGTCGCCCTGGTCGCGAGTGCTCTGCTGGTCCCCGACCTGCGGCCCGGGCGCTCGCACAGCCTCGACCCGGTCGGCGTCCTGCTCGCTGGCGGCGGGCTCTTCGCCATCGTCTACGGGCTGATCGAGGGTCAGCGCTACAACTGGGGCACCATCAGCGGGCTCCTGACGATCCCCGAGATCCTGGTCGCCGGCGTTGCCCTGCTCGCGGTCTTCGTCTTCTGGGAGTCGCGCCAGCGCGAGCCACTGGTGCCGCTGCGGCTGTTCGCCATCGCCGACTACTCGGTCGCCAACTGGATCAACATCGCCATGTCGTTCGGCATGCAATCGGCGTTCATCCCGCTCAGCATCTACACGCAGTCAGTGCTCGGGATGAGCGCGCTCCGCTCCGGTCTCACCTTCGCGCCGATGTCCGTGGCGGCGGGCGTGGTCGCGCCCTTGGCCGGCCGCCTCACCGATCGCATCGGCGGCCGCCGGCTGCTGGTCAGCGGGCTCGTCCTCTTCGGCGGCGGCATGCTCTGGGCCTCGCGCGCAGCCGGCCTCGACTCGACCAACTGGACCTTCTTCCTGCCGATGGTCACCGCCGGCATCGGGATGGGCTTCGTGTTCGCTCCGCTGACCACCGTCGCGATGCGGCCGATCGCGCCCGTTGAATCGGGCGCCGCCTCCGGCGTCTTCAACACCACGCGGCAGGTCGGCAGCGCACTCGGCGCCGCGGTCGTGGGCGCCGTGCTCCAGAACCGCCTGGCCGCGCACCTCCCGGAGGAGGCCAGCCGGGTCGCCGGCCAGTTGCCGCCACCCTACCGTTCAGGTTTTGTCAGCGGTTTCCAGCACGCGGCCTCGAGCGGCTTCGAGGTGGGCGTCGGCCAGGCGGGCGGCATTGCCCTGCCGCCGGGCCTGCCACCGCAGGTCGCCGCTCAGCTGCACGCGCTGGTGGTGCAGGTCTTCGACCAGGGTTACCTGCTGGCGCTCCGACCGACGGTGGCGGTCGGTGTAGTCGTCCTCTTCATCGGCGCCGCGTCGGCCTTGCTCCTCGAGCGGCGGCGGCTGCGCCAGCCGGAAGTCGAGCCCGCCCGTCAGACGATCGCGGCCGGGTAGGTCCCGAAGAGGCGAACTTCGCCCGCCACCGCCTCGAGCGCCCTCAGCGCCTCTTCGGCGGCGGCCGGGTCCGCGACCTCGAAGTCGAGGTAGAAGCGATATTCGAACGGTTTGCCGGCGACCGGCCGGCTGTCGAGGCGCGTGAGGTTGACCCCGCGATCGCTGAGCGTCCGGAGCGCGGCGACCAGCGAGCCCGGCGTGTGCGCTGTGATGAAGGCGAGCGAGCACCGGCTCCCGGGCGCCGCCTCCCCGGGCCGGGCGGGCGTTCGGGGCTCGACCACCAGGAAGCGCGTCCGGTTGGAAAGGTCGTCCTGGATGCCCTCCGCCAGCACCTCCAGCCCGTAGCGGCGGGCGGCGGCGGCGGACGCGATGGCTGCGGTGCCCGGAGTCGGGTTCTCGGCCAGCCAGCGCGCGGAGCCGGCGGTATCGTCGCCCACCACCTCGACGATCCCGTGGGCGTGCAGCCAGTTGCGGCATTGGGCCAGCGCCTGGGGGTGGGACAGCGCCCGGGTGATCGGCGCGTCGCGGCGGCCGACCAGGCAGTGGATCACGGGCAGGACGTGCTCGCGCGTCACCTGGAAATTGGGGGCCGCCTCCCAGAGGCCGTCGTTGACCTCCTGCACGATGCCGCCGAGGGTGTTCTCGACGGGGAGCACGCAGGCGTCGACATCGCTCGCGCTGAGCGCCTCGAAGGCGAGCCGGAAGGTGCGCAGGCCGCGGGTCTCGGACCCTGGAAAGAGGGCGAGAGCGGCCTCCTCCGAGTAGGC
>CAZXGB010000248.1:0-1275 GCA_964640005.1 uncultured Actinomycetes bacterium
ATCGAGCGAGCAGTAGACGGCCCGCCCTTCCTTGCGCTGTTTGACCACGCCACCCCTCCGCAGCAGCGCCAGGTGCCAGGACATGCGCGGCTGGCTCATCCGGAGCAGTGCCGCCAGGTCGCTCACGGTCACCTCCGACGTCCCCTGGCCCTCGCGCGCCAGCGTCTCGACGATCCGCAGGCGTGTCGGGTTGGCGAGCGCCGAGAAGTGCGCCACCAGCTCATGGCGCGGCGGCTGGTCATACATAAGCAAAAGCTTATGCGATCTCCGATCCATAAGGAAGTCCTTATGCGATTTAGAAGCGTCTTCGGACTTCCAGCGGTGTCAAGGCCCGCGAAGCGAAACGTTCAACAGTTGCGTTAGGGAGGCGTAGGATTTCGTGATAGCGGACATGGCAAAACACAACTTCCAGGACTCGAACGCCGAGCTTGCGCACGACATCGTCGAGAACGCGCAGGAGCTGGTTCGTCTAGAGATCGCGCTCGCCAAGCAAGAGGTGAAGGAGCTCGCGATCACGAATGCCGTCGCTGCCGGGTCTTTCGCGGTCGCGGGCCTGCTGGCGATGCTCGCGATCCTGGTCGCTCTACCGGTATTGATCGTCGTTCTGGTGCCCCAGCACTGGATCGCGGCGCTGGTGTGGCTCGTCCTCTACCTGGTCGTCGCCGCCGTCCTCGCTCTGATCGGGCGCTCGCGGCTTCGAATCGAGGTCCCGCAGCGCACGATCTCAAGCCTCAGGGAGACCAAGTCATGGGCTCTTCGTCAACTGAGTACGAGCAGCAGATAGCCAGCGTCCGCGGCTCGATGGAGTCGCGGATCGTCGAGCTCCGCGAACGGAGCCGCGACACCCTCCAGCGAACACGACGTGCGCTGGTCGTGGCGGCGGCGGTGGGCGCCGGCGTCGGCGCCGCGGCGATGACCGCGATATTCATCTATCGCTGGCGGCGGCCGCCGAGCCTCAACGAGCGGATGGAGCGTGCACTGCCCGGCGGCTGGTGGAACTGGGTGCGCAACGCGCGCGACAAGCTGGAGCTCGGCTTACGGAAGAACGTCCCGCCCATCCGCCTCTATGTCGGCGATCAGAGCGTCGGCGAGCAGTCGGCGGCGAGCACCTGGGAGCGGATCGCCGTCCGGGCGGCCCAGGCCGCGGGCACGGCCATGGCGAGCGCCATCGTGACAGGCGTGCTGAGCCGGGTCGGGCGCGGGACGATGGGCGGCGGCGGCAAGACCGCCTGAAGGGCGCATCCGCGGGCGCATCCACGTATCGCAGCGCCCCTG
>CAZXGB010000248.1:1375-3500 GCA_964640005.1 uncultured Actinomycetes bacterium
CCTGAAGGGCGCATCCGCGGGCGCATCCACGTATCGCAGCGCCCCTGAAGGGCGCATCCGCGGGCGCATCCACGTCATCCGGGGTGGGTTCCCGGAGTAACTAAGGATCCAGGCGCAGGTTGGCGCCGGTCAGCGGCACGGACTCGGGGGAGGCCAGCCAGGCCACGACCTTCGCCACCTCCGCCGGCCGCAGGGCCGGCTCCCGCGGCGCGCCGCTGAGCGCGACCATCGGCGTGTCGATCGAGCCCGGGCTGACCGCGTTGACGCGGATGCCGAGCGCTCGCCCCTCGACCGCCAGCGCCTCTGTCAGCCCGGCCAGGCCCGACTTGGCGGCGACGTAGGCGGCCATCCGCGGAAACTTCTCGGCCCCCCACCACCCGGAGAGCGAAGAGACGTTGACGATGGTTCCGCCCGGACTCATCCGCCGGAAGGCTTCCCGGCTGCAGTAGAAGGCGGCCGAAAGGCCGGCGTCGAGAGTCGCCCGCCAGTCCTCCGGCTCCATCTCCACCACGAGCTTGGGCACCAGCAGAGCGGCATTGTTGACGAGCACGTCCCAGCGCTCGAGAGCGCTGGCCGCGGCTGCCACCACTTCAGGCCGCGACGCATCGACGCCCGCGCTCCGGCTCCAGTCGGCGACCCGGTAGCCACGCTCGTGAAGCGCGGTAGAGATCGCCTGCCCGAGGCCGCCCGAGCCGCCCGTTACGACCGCGATCATCCCCCCAGGACGCTCTCGTAGTCCGCAGCGCAGCGGTCGATCAGAAGGAGGCGCCGGGCTCGAGCGCGCACGGCGTCACGGTCGAGCCGGCGCGCGCGGGCGACAGCAGCGACAAGCGCGGCCTCGTCGTCGGGCTCGACCAGGTAGCCACCTGCCCCTTCCTCGACGACGTCCCGCAGCGCCCCGCGCCGATATCCGGCGACAGGAGTCCCCGCCACCTGCGACTCGGCCGCCACCAGGCCGAAGGGCTCCTCCCACTCGACCGGCATCAGCGTCACCGCGCAGCGCGCCATCAGACGCCACAGGTCCGGTCGCGCCAGCGAGCCCTCGCACACGATGCCGTACTGCCTGGCATAGGCGGGGTCATACACGGTGCCGAAGACTCGCGGCCGGAGCCCGGACGCCTGCGCGACACGGATGGCGACATGCGTGCCCTTTTCGGGAGACACTCGCCCGGCTACGAGCGCCCAGGGCTCGACCGCGCCGGCCTCGACCGGGAAGTCGGGAACGCCGTTCATGATCACCTCCGCCCGAACCCCCGCCGCCGCCCAGTCCCGGGCGCCCGTCCTCGAGACCGCTACCAGCGGCTGCTGGGTGAGGCGGGCGGCGGCAGCCACTCGGGGCGAAGCTCCTGGGGTCAAGTGGAGCGTGTGCACCACTCGCATCGACAGGCAGGCGGCCTCCTCCAGGGCCTCCGCGTCGAAGGCATGCTGCGTGACCGCTTCGGGGGCCTCACCATCCACGAGCTCGTAGCAGCGCTGGAAGGCGGCCCGCATTTCAGCCAGCACCGGCACCGGCTCGCCCACCGGCCGCACCATCGCAGCCGAGAGATCCCCGGTGGGCACCTCGACCAGCCGCACCCCGCTCACCGTCGAGCCGCTGGCGCAGAAGAGAGCCACGTCGTGGCCACGAGCCGCCAGCGCCCGCGCGAGATCGGTCACAAACGCCTGCGCTCCGCCCAGCTGCGCCTCATGGAGAGGGCTTACCAGCGGCGCGACGACGGCTATCCGCGCCGGATCAGCTCCAGGAACTCGGCTCGCGTGCGCTCGTCCTCGCGAAACGCGCCGAGCATGCAGGACGTCACGGTGGTGGCCGGCTTTTCGACCCCGCGCATCTCCATGCAGAGGTGGCGCGCCTCGATCACGACCGCCACGCCCGCCGGCCGCACCACCTCGTCCATGGCTTCCGCGATCTCGCGCGTGAGGCGTTCCTGGAGCTGGAGACGGTGGGCGAAGACTTCCACCAGCCGTGGAATCTTGCTCAGCCCGACCACTCGCCCGGCCGGGACGTAGGCGACGTGGCAGCTCCCGAAGAAGGGCAGCAGGTGGTGCTCACAGAGGCTGTAGAAGGGCACATCGCGGACGGCCACCATCTCGTCGTAGTCCTGCTCGAAGAGGGCGTCGCCGATGG
>CAZXGB010000249.1:0-3488 GCA_964640005.1 uncultured Actinomycetes bacterium
CACCGCCGAAGGGCTGGGTGGCGTTCTCGGTGATCGGGGAACCGAAGAAGTCGATGGTCTGTGCCTGCGGGAATACCTTGGCGGTGCCGTTGTCCTGGAGACCGCCGTAGTAGGTGACGCCGGTGTCGGACGCCTTCTTCCCGGCGCCTGCGAAGTAGAACTGGAGCGTGTTCAGGTTGCGGTTGAGGCTGGTCCAGTTCCCGATCGTGTCGTCGTTGAGCGCCCGCGACCACATGCCGCCGTCGTTGCCGACGTAGAGCCGGTCACCGGCGATGAAGGCCGCGTGCTGGTCCGGGTGGGTCTGGTCGTGGTTGCAGCTGCCCTCGAAGGTCGTGTACGAGAAGCAGGGCAGCGTCAGGTTCCAGTACGGACCGACGGTCGTCCAGGTATTGCCGCCGTCGCGTGTCTGGTAGACCTCCTCGAGGCCCGCGTAGAGGTGGAGTGGGTCTTTCGGGTCGACGGCGAGGAACTGGTTGTACCAGGCCTGGATACCGGGCTGATAGCCGCGGCCCATCGTGTTGATCTTCTCGGCCGAGCCGCTGTTCATGAGCTTGGCCGCGGTCGCGATCTGATTCCAGGGACCATTGGGGTCGCCGCCCTTGGCTGAGTAGATGCCACCGAGGACGGTGGCGACCCCCTTGCCGCTGGCCGTCAGCAGTGTCGGGTCTTCGTCGATCGCGTAGAGCTGGGAACCGTCGGTGCTGTACTGGAGCGTGACACGGCCTTCGTGCCCGGCCGGCACCCAGCCGTTCGGGTTGGCGATGAGCGTGAAGGACTGCCCGTAATCGTTGGACAGGTAGAGGCCGTTGGTGCTGGCACCGTTCCGCCAGCCGATGGCGGCGAGGACCTGGCTGGTGCCCGGGCGCACGGCCACATCAGTCACCTGATTGCCGGTGAGGCTGCTCGGACCTGCGGGGTCGAGGACGTTGGTCCAGGTGCCGCCGCCGTCCGCGCTCCGGTAGAGGCCGTGCGAGCTGGCGATGAAGATGCGCGGGCCGTCGACGCGGATCCGCCAGATCAGAGCGCCCACCAGGTCGGTGGGGCCGAAGGCGCTGAAGGTGGCGCCGCAGTCGGTCGACTTCAGCAGCCCGACCCCGGCGTATGAGTCGGAGCTGGTGTTGGCCTCGCCGGTTCCGACGTAGGCGATGCAGCCGCCGTTCGACTGGTCGATCGTGAGGGCGCCGGTCGAGAGGCTGAGGCCAGTGTCGGTGACCGGCTTCCACGTCACGCCGAAGTCGGTGCTGCGCCAGACGCCACCGTCAGCTCCGCCGGCCAGGATGACACTGCCGTCGTCGGTGCCCGCGGCCGCCGCGATGCGCCCGCTCACGTAGCGCTCACCGCTCCCGGTGTTGCTGAAGGTCGGGTCGGCGTAACGCTGGTCGTCGGTGAAGTAGTTGTAGGGCCCGACCTCGTGCCACGAGCCGTGCGTCGACGGCAGCGCGGCTGCCGCCTGGACGGCGGCCAGGTAGGCGCCACCTGGGTAGAGCCCGTTGGGAGCCAGGCGCGGAGCGGCGAAGTAGTCGAGCGACTCGAGCAGCTCGCTCGAGTCGGAGCCGGCAGTGTGCTTGTCCGGCGCGGTCGCGGCGATGCCGCTGCCGGTCGATGTGAAGAGCGCGGCGAGCACGACGCCGAGCACCGCCAAATACCGGAAGACAGGTTTGCGCAACCCCTTACCCCCTCTTCGTGAACCCGCTGCCCAGCCCCAGTAGCTGAAGCAAACCTGACGAATTGTTGGTTTGGTTTCAGCCGCTCGTCAAGTAGGGGGTGATGTTCTCAGCGGAGGGCGGCTGCGACAGGCAGCCCTCGCACGGGGCATCGATACTTGCACGCGCAAACTTTCCGCGAACAGCTGAGCGCCTTGCCCTCAGTCCCGGGTCAAGCGAAGTGTGATGTTGCCGTGCGCCGGCTTGGGGTCGCTGAACACCCGGACCAGCGGGTCTGCCTCGGAGGTCGCCGAAGTGTCCCACGTGCGGTTCTGGGCGGTGAAGGAGACCTCGCTGAGCAGCGGGAAGCGGTCGAGAAGCCGCCGGCCCATCTCATGGACCAGGTGCTGGATCGACATGCTCACGAAGCCGTCGAAGGTGCGCTCGCAGAGGTCGCGCACCTGCTCCGACGGCACGTAGCCGGCGGCGTCGCCGGTGAGGGCCGCTTCGGGGTCGATGTAACGCCAGGTCACGTCGACCCAGGTGTGAAGCGGCCGGTCGCGGACCTCGGGGAGCGTGGTGTAGCGGTCGCGCTGGAAGTCGGCGAAGGCGCTGCCGGTGAGCTTGACGAGCCGCATCCCGAGCCGCCCGCACTCGGCGGACAGCAGGCGATCCCGCGTCACCTCGACCTCAGCCATGCCATGGTCGCCGCCGGCCCAGCTCAGCAGCTTGTCGCTCAGCTCCTGGAACGGAATCTCCTCGCAGCGGACGCGCACGCGCTCCATTTGCGGATAGGTCTCGACGAACCTGCGAGCCAGGAAGGCGGCAAAGCCCTCGAGAGTTGCGCCGCCGTATTCAAGCGCCATCGCGTAGGTGAAGTTCTTCATGGTGTCAGTGGCGACCACCATCAAGTTGTCACCCTCGGTGTAGGCGGGTAGGAAGTTGTCCCCGAACACGTCGACCGTGACCCGGGCGGCGAGGAGAGCGTTGTGGCGGCCCGTAAACGACGACTCCGGGATCGCTGGAACGCGCAGCGGCTGTGCGTATGAGCGGTACACCGAGATCTGGTGCTTCCCGTACGAGATCTCGTGCTTCATCGGCTCCTCCAGCGGCTGTTCCACCGGCTCTTCCACCGGTCTTGGGCGATCGCGATTATCGCGTCCAGGCCTTCCCTCATCTCGACCGCTCGATCGCGCGCCAAGCGCGCCCGCAGCACTTCGAGGATGGCCGAACGGGGGCGCCGGTTGACGAAGACGACAAAGCGGAACCCGAACTTGCGCTCGTATTCGGCGTTGAGGCGCTCGAGCTCCTCTAGCACGGACGGGTCCTCCTCGCTGCCCTGCTCGCGCCGCGAGAGCTCGGAGAGCCGGCGCCTTTCTCCGATCCGGGGATGCGCGTTAAGGGTCGCCACCTTCTCGGCTTCGGTCAGCGTGTCGATCACGGTGAGGGCGGCTTCGATCGGGTCACCGCCCCTTGCCCTGACATGCTGGGCGAGCGGCGACGAGACTTCGAACAGCTCGTCAACTTCCACGGTAGGTCGTGACGCCGTAGGGCGAGACGAGAAGCGGCAAGTGATAGTGGCGTCCTTCGCTGAGCTCGACGGTGAAAGTCACTGCGCGATGCAGCTCGCTCACGCCGTCGAGGTTAAAGCCGAGCGTGAAGGTTCCAGCGTCGAACTCCTCCGCGAACCGCAGCCTGCCCTCAGCGTCGGTCCGGCCCGTCGCCGCCTTGCCCGCCGGGCCCGCAAGGTGGACCTCGACATCCCGGGCCGGCAGTCCAGTGCCGAGGTTGAGCACGTGCGTGGAGATGGTCACCTGGTTCATGAAAGACTTGCTCCCGATGCTG
>CAZXGB010000250.1:0-3449 GCA_964640005.1 uncultured Actinomycetes bacterium
ACGTCACCGCTCCGAGCCCGGCACTTGAAGGCGCGAGGGGTAGCGCGCTGACAAGGGAGGAGCGTTGGTTCTCAACCTGGGTGGGATCGCGCCCGCGTTCGCTTCTGGACGTGGTTTCAGGCTGCATTTAGCAGCCTCCTCTGACTTGTCGACTCCTCTTTGGAGCCCGCTGCCCGAGCGCCGGAGGAGTGTGCATGTTCAGATTGGTCCACGTCATCGTGGCCGTCACGGTTGGCGCCATCGCTGTGGTTTCTCCGGGGGCTAAGTCGCATCCGGTAGCCGCCCAGCATTCGCTCCCGCCGGGCGCGGTCAGGGTGGTCGAGTTCAGCCGCGGCGAGCGCTTTGACATCGCGGCCGAGGCCAACGCCCAGCAGCAGGCGGCCGATGCGGCCGCGGCCGTCCAGAAGCAGCAGGAAGAAGAAGCCGCAAAGAAAGCGGCCGCCGATGCCGCGGCGGCTCAGCAGGCGCGGGCAGCCGTCCTGGCCGCGTCGCAAGCAGCGCCACCCGCCGCAGCGCCGGCGTCGTATTCGCCAGGTTCCGTCCAGCAGATCATCCACGATGCGTTCGCCCCTTACGGGCAGGCCGCCATCGATTGGGGCGAGCGGGTCGCCAAGTGCGAGTCGGGCTACAACCCGCGCGCCTACAACCCGGCCGGACCCTACTACGGCCTCTTCCAGTTCCTGATGTCGACCTTCAAGAACACGCCGTACGGGAACCAGGACATCTACGACCCCGTGGCGAACGCCAACGCCGCGGCCTGGAAGTACGGCCAGGGCGGCGCTTCGGCCTGGGGCTGCCGCTAAAACGCGGGGGGAACCGAGCTTTCTATGCGGGGGGACTTGTTCCCCCCGCGCCCTGTGTCACTGTGAGGGTGCCGGACCGGTAGTCGAGCGTGAAGCCACCGATTCGGTTCCAGGCGTCCGAGCCCACCAGCCCCTGGAGTCCGCCGCCCCTCCGCGTGGTCGGCAGCGAGGCGGCAGAGGCGATGACGGGGGGCAGCGTTATGCGACCACTGTTCCAGGTCGCGATGCGGACGGGAGTCGCGGTTTCCACGCCGCCCACCCCGCTGATCGTCTGCTCGGGCCCGGTTGCGGAAAGGCCCACCTGCGAGGCAATCGC
This sequence comes from uncultured Actinomycetes bacterium, assembly GCA_964640005.1. Taxonomy (GTDB): domain Bacteria; phylum Chloroflexota; class Dormibacteria; order Dormibacterales; family Dormibacteraceae; genus CAZHAC01. Next base: position 1,120 of record CAZXGB010000250.1, read on the forward strand.
CGTGTCGACAAGCGAGGTGGCCGCGCCGGTGTCGAGGGCGAAGGTGAACGGTCCCTGGCCGTTGATGGTCACCGGCATGAGCACGGTCACCGATCCCTGGGCGCCTCGCACGATCCGCACATGCTCGGAAACCTGGTTGGGCTGGCCGGCGCTGGATCCACCGCAGCCGGCGCTCAGGACGCCCCCCGCCAAGAGGGTCATCACGACCGTCGCAAGATGCCGGGCGCGAAAGCCGAGCATGACAGCCTTCGGCCAGTCTAGATCGTGGAACCCGCCGTCTCCCTGGGCTTAGTTTCCCTCGGCGCTTAGAGCATAGATAGGAACGTGCTTGGTGGCTCCTTTGAGTACGATCGGCTCGCGCGGCTTTGCCTGGGCCCCGCTGCCGAGCGCCCGGAACGTGTTCTGCGACATCAGCACGGCCGCCGGGCGCTGCTTGGAGAGGAAGCTGGCGTTGTTGACCGGGACGCCGATCAACGTGTAATCAAGGCGCCGCTCGGAGCCGACGTTGCCTGCCACCACGAAGCCGGTGTCGAGGCCGAAGCCGACGTCAATCGGCGCGTCTCCCATGAGCGAGCGCTCGGCGTTCATCTTCCGGATCTCTTCTACCATCGCCTGGGCCGCCGCCACCGCACGCAGGGCCGAGTCCTCCATCGGTTCCGGGGCGCCGAAGGCGACCAGCATGCCGTCGCCCTGGAACTTGTCCACGTTGCCGCCGTGCTCGATGGCGATGTCGACCATGCGGCTGAAGTAGTGGTTGAGGAACTCGACCAGCGCCTCCGCCTCGAGCTCGCGGGAGAGCGCCGAGAAACCGGCGATGTCGGAGGCGAGCATCGTCACCCGCAGCCGCTGGCCGGGCAGGAACACGCGGTCGCGGTTGGGGTCGGCGAGGACCCAGTCGGTGACCGACTTGTTCACGTAGCGCTCGAAGGTCCGCCGCATGTGCTCGGCGTGCTGGAAGGTGATGGCGTTGGCGATGGCGATCGCGGCGAGGTCGGCGATCGCCTGCAGGAACTCCTTGTCCTCCTCTTGAAAGAGGCCGGCGCGAAAAGGGTTGTCGACGTAGACGGCGCCGATCGTCTTGCCGCGCACGTTCAAAGGCACGGCGAGGATCGAGCGCAGGTTGTGCAGGATGACGGACTCCTGCTCCTTGAAGCGGGAGTCGAGGCTGGCGTCGGTGGTCAGCACCGGTCGCGCCTCCAGCATCACCTGCTCGACCACCGTCCGCGAGCCGAGGAACTCCTTGGAGGCGTCTTCAGCGCCCCGGGAGACGCGGACGTTGAGGCGGTTGAAGTCGTCCACGAGCACCACGAACCCGCGAGCCGCGTGCATCAGGTCGATGACCCGGTCCATCACGCGCACCAGGACCTCATCGAGATCGAGTGAGGAGGTGAGCTCGGCCGCGACCTGGTAGAGAAGCCGGTCACGCGTGACAGTGGCCTCGGCGGACATAAGGGCCACAGCTTATCCGCGAGGGGCCAGTATGGAGCCCGTATAAGCACCGATAAAATCCGAAGGCCCGATGCCCAGCCCTGAGCTTCGCCGCGCCGACCTGGACGAGCTGCTGGTGACCCTGAATCAACAGCAGCGCGAGGCGGCGGAGCACGCGGAGGGACCGCTTCTGATCTTCGCGGGCGCCGGCTCCGGCAAGACCCGCGTCCTCACCACCCGAATCGCGCTCCTGATCGCGCGTAAGAAGGCGTGGCCGGACCGGATCCTGGCCGTCACTTTCACTAACAAGGCGGCGCGCGAGATGCGGGCGCGCGTGGGCCGGCTGGTCGGGGAAGAGGCCGACCGGATGTGGGTGGGCACCTTCCACCACACGGCGGTCCGGATGCTTCGGCGCGACGCCGGGAAGCTGGGCCTGAGCCGCTCCTTCGTGATCTTCGACGAGGACGACACGCGGGCCGCGCTCAAGCGCGTGCTCGAGGATCTCCACCTGGACCCCAAGCGGTACCCGCCGAGCATGATCTCGAGCCACATCAGCCAGGCCAAGAACGAGCTGCAGGGCCCCGAGCAGTACCCGAGCCGCAGCTACTTCGACGAGGTGGTGCGCCGCTGCTTCACCGGCTACCAGACGCTGCTGCGGCAGGCCAACGGCCTCGACTTCGACGACCTGATCGGCAAGGCGGTGGAGCTGCTGGAGAGCGACGAGGAGGCCCGCGCTCGCTGGCGCGACCGCTTCCGCTACCTCCTGGTCGACGAGTACCAGGACACCAACCGTGCCCAGTATGTCTTCACGAAGCTGATCGCCGAGGAGCACCGCAACATTGCGGTCGTGGGCGACGACGACCAGTCGATCTACGGCTGGCGGGGCGCCGACGTCCGCAACA
>CAZXGB010000251.1:0-3433 GCA_964640005.1 uncultured Actinomycetes bacterium
TATCTCGCCGTCAGCACGGCCTGGGTCTGCGTCGTCTGCGCGACGCGGCGACCCTCGTCGTCGAGCAGGTCCGTCTGGACGACGATCACCGTGCGGCCGGCGTGCAGGGGCTGCGAGACCGCCGTCACGGCTCCTTGGCGGACTGCCCGGAGGAAGTTCGTCTTCGACTCGATGGTGCTCGTAGACGCCCCCTCGGGCAGGTTCAACACAGCACAGGCGGCGCCGGCGCTGTCGGCCAGAGCCATCAGCGCGCCGCCGTGCAGGATCCCATTCGTCGTGCATATCTCCGCTCGCCAGGGCATGCGCAGCCGCACCTCCTCAGGAGTTGCCGACACGGCCTCGATGCCAAGAGTGCCCGCCAGCGGCATCATCGCGACCAGCGCGTCTGCGTCCATCCGCGGATTATGTGTCGGACATACTTTTCGCTGTGTCCAAGCTGATGTCCATGCGCGAGGCCATCGCGCGCTTCGTCCCCGACGGCGCGACCGTCGCCATGGGCACCAGCCTCGAGCCAGCGATTCCCTTCGCCGCGGCCCACGAACTGATCCGCCAGGGCCGCCGCGAGCTGACCCTGGTCGGGCCGATCAGCGACGCCTGCTTCGACCAGCTGATCGGCGCCGGCTGCGTGAGACGGATCAAGGCGGCCTGGGTGGGGAACGTCTCCGAGGGGCTCGGGCACTGCTACCGGCGAGCCGTCGAGAGGGGGGAGCCGCATCCGATCGAGGTCCACGACCACTCCAACTTCTCCGTCTCGCTCGCCCTCTGGGCGGCGGCCTGGAACTCGCCCTACATACCGACAGTCACGCTGCTGGGAAGCGACATCGTGCGCACCAACCCCGAGCTCGAAGTTCGCGACGGCTTCGTTCGCGTGAGCGCGCTCAAGCCGGACGTCGCGATCCTGCACGTGCAGCGGTCCGACGAGGAGGGTCGCGCGCACGCCTGGGGGCCGCTCGGCATCACCGAAGAAGCGGGCCTCGCCGCCGGCGGCGTGATCCTCAGCTGCGAGGAGCTGGTGGGGGCGGAGGTGACGCTTTCCGACCCCAACCGCATCCTCCTGCCCGAGTCAAAGGTGGTGGCCGTCGTGCACGAGCCGGGCGGCTCGCTGCCGGCGCCGCTGCAGGGGTTCTGGGGGCGGCACCACGAGGCGTACCGCGAGTACGCGGAACGGTCGCGGACGCCGGAGGGCTTCCAGGCCTGGCTCGAAGAGTGGGTGCTCGGCGTGCCCGATCGCGCCGCCTATCTCGGGAAGCTCGGCGGTTCCGCGCCCCGGATCACCCGATCGCTGCCCTCGACCCCCGTGGATTACGGATATGAGTGAACGGCCTGCCTACACGCCGCAGGAGATGATGGTGGCGGTCGCCGCCCGCGAGATCCAGGACGGCCAGCTGGTGTTCGTGGGCATGCGGCTGCCAATCCTCGCCTACGGCGTCGCCCGGGGAACGCACGCTCCCAGGGCCCGCGCGCTCTTCGAGCTCGGACTCATGCGAGACCAGCCCGCGGAGGCCTTTTTGGGCACGATGGGCGATCCTCCCAACGTCGCCCGGGCCCTGTGGGTGACGCGGATGTCTAACGTAATGGCGCTGATGGCCCAGGGGACTGTCGACCTCGGCTTCATCGGCGGAGCTGAGGTCGACCGTTACGGCAACCTCAACACCAGCTACATTGGCGACCCTGTTTACCCGGCTGTGAAGCTCCCCGGGTCCGGCGGCGGAGCCGACATCGCCATCCTCTCCCGGCGCTGGGTGACGCTGATGAACCACGAGAGGCGCCGCCTCGTCGAGCGCGTTTCCTACGTGACGTCGCCCGGGCATGGCGACGGGAGCCCGGGCTGGCGTTCGCGTCACGGCCTGCTCGGCGGCGGTCCGGCAGCCATCGTGACCACCCTCGGCGTCTTCCGGTTCCCGGAGGAGGGTGGGGAGGCGTACCTGGCGTCGGTACACCCCGGGCACACGGTCGACGAGGTGCGCAAGAACACCGGCTGGGACGTCAAGGTTGCGGCGGGCTGTGCTGAGACCCCACCACCTACCGCCGGCGAGCTGGCGCAGCTGCGCCGGCTCGATCCCGATGGTTTCTGGACCGGGCGCGGGTGAGGCTCGAGGTGCGCCCGATCAGCGCGGGCGAGCTCGAGACATATCTGAACCAGGTCGCTTTCGCGTTCGGCTGGCGATCTCTGAGCGAGGAGTCGATCGAGCTCAACCGGAACACGACCGAGCTCGAGCGTTCGCTCGCGGCTTTCGACGAGGGACGCCTCGTCGGCACCGCGGGCATCTACTCCCTCGAACTGGGTCTACCGGGAGGTGCCACCGCTCCGGCGGCCGGCGTCACCCGGGTGAGCGTCGCCCCGACCCACCGCCGGCAGGGCGTGCTGCGAGCGCTCATGCGCCGCCAGCTGGACGCGATTCACGAGCGCGGGGAGCCGCTCGCCATCCTCTACGCGTCGGAGGCGGCGATCTACGGCCGCTTCGGCTACGGCGTCGGCACCTGGCACTCCGAGTTCTCTCTGAGCCGGTCGCGGTCGGCCTTCGTCCAGCCGCTGCGTCCACGCGTCGAGCTGCTCGCGAAAGAGGAGGCTGGTGCGCTGATCGACTTTCACAACCGTCTGGTGGCCCGGCAACCGGGGATGGTCTGGCGCTCCCAGGCCTGGTGGGAGCAGGTGCTGGCCGACCCGCCCGAATGGCGCGGGACGGGCGGGGGCCGGCAATTTGCAGTGCACCGTCAGGATGGCGATCCGGCAGGCGAGATAGACGGCTTCGCGACCTTCCGGATTGAGGCGAAATGGGAGAACGGCGATCCCCAGGGGACCGTCCACGTGGGAACGCTTCTGGCGGACAGCCCCGAGGCTTTCGCCGAGCTCTGGCGTTTCTGCCTCGACATCGACCTGATGGCAGAGGTCAGGGCGTACACGCGGCCGCTCAACGAACCGCTTCGCCATCTGCTGGCCGATCCTCGCGCACTGCATTCGCGAGTCGAGGACGGTATCTGGACGCGGCTGGTCGACGTCCCCGCGGCGCTATCGGCGCGGCGCTATCCCGTCGAGGACAGCCTGGTCTTCGAGGTCGTGGACGAGTTCTGTCCGTGGAACGCCGGCCGCTGGGAGCTCGTGGGCGGCCCCGACGGTGCCGAGTGCCGGCGCAGCACGCAGGAGCCTGACCTGATGGTGACCGCCGCCCAGCTCGGCTGGTGCTACCTCGGCGCCAACCGCTTCAGCGACATGCTCGCGGCCGGCCAAGCCGTCGGTGACGGGACCGCCGCGGCTCGCGCCGACGCCATGTTCGTGAGCATCCCGGGGGCCTGGTGCCCGACTCATTTTTAGGACCGATCGTCGCCGTTGGCGGCGCCGCGCTGGGTGATCCTGGCCGGACGCTGTCGCGCTTCCTGGTCGAGCTGAGCGGCAAGTCGATGCCGGTCGCCTGCTATGTCGGGACCGCCAACG
>CAZXGB010000252.1:0-3419 GCA_964640005.1 uncultured Actinomycetes bacterium
CCCCGTCGAGCGGGGAGGAGACCTCATTTATCTACGGCGGCGCCAGAGCAGGCCGGCGATGACCAGGGCGATGGCCATCCCTACAAGCTGGCCGCCCATGATCACCCGGTTCAAGTTCAGCGCGGGACGCCAGAGAACCTCCCCGTCCTTGATCACGTAGACGCCCGCCGGGCGCGCTGAGACTCCGAAGCCTCCTCCCCAGCTCTCCGCGCCGTGGGAGTCGGGCGCGGCGCCGCTGCCTCCCCCACCGCCGACGACCGCAACCGGGATCACCGTGACGCCACCGCTCTCGATGGGGTCGCCGAAGACGCGCTTGACGGTGATCACGTCGCGCGCTTTGTCCAGGAGCTCCCTGGCCATCAGGCCGTGACGTGGACCTTGGGTGGCCGCTGCTCGCGGTACTGAACGGCCAGCTGAGCCGCGATCTCGAAGTTCTCGCAGAACTTGGGGTTCCCCGACTCCCGGCGCACTCGCTCGACGTGGCCGCGAAGCGTCTCCCAGTAGCGGTCGAAGGCGAAGGCGTCGAAGAGCAGGTCCTCGCAGATCAAGCCGTGGAGCGCGAGCGTGCTGATCTCCTCGAAGAGATGGGCCAGCGGGACCTCATCGGCGTCCGTCTGATTGCCACTCAAGAGCCGCGCGAACATCGAATTGGTGGGCTCCTGGTGAATGATCTGCATGATCCCGAGGAAGCTCGGGACATCCTCGCGCGTCGCCGTCCCGAACTCCGGGGACCGGCGCTTGTTGGGGTCGATTACGACAGGCCCTGCCATCAAAAAACTCCTTGCAGAACGAGGCGGCGGCTACCTCGATGTTAGCCCGTCAACGGGCGGCTTGAGCCTGCCGCGCGACCGCTTCGGCCTTGCGCGCGATCTCCTCAGGATCCCCGAGATAGCGCGCCGAGACCGGCCGAAGCTGCTCGTCGAGCTCGTAGACCCGGGGGACGCCGGTCGGGATGTTTAGCTCCGGGATATCCTCGTCCGAGATCCCGTCCAGCTGCTTGACCAAGGCGCGCAGGCTGTTGCCGTGCGCGGCCAGCATCACGACGCGACCGGCGATGAGCTCCGGAACGACGCTGTCGTACCAGTAGGGCAGCATCCGCTCGACGACATCCTTGAGGCACTCCGTCCGGGGCCGGATCGCGGGCGGCAGGTTCCGGTAGCGCTCGTCGGCGGCCGGGTTGTCGGGGTCGCCCGGCTCGAACGGGGGCGGCGGCACGTCATAGCTCCGCCGCCAGATTTTCACCTTCTCCTCTCCGTACTCGGCGGCGGTCTCGGTCTTGTTGAGTCCGGTCAGCGCGCCGTAGTGGCGCTCGTTCAAGCGCCAGGTCCGGTAAACGGGGATCCACGACCGCTCCATCTCCTCGAGAGTCGCGTCGGCAGTCTGGATCGCGCGCAGCAGGAGCGAGGTGTGGACGCTGTCTGGTTTGACTCCCGCTTCGCGGAGCAGCCGGCCCGCCTCCCGGGCCTCGGCGAAACCGGCCTCGGTCAGCGGAACGTCGACCCAGCCGGTGAAACGATTCTCGAGGTTCCACTGGCTCTGGCCGTGGCGGACCAGCACCAGCGTGTACCGAGCCGCCATCAGCCGGTCCCGTGCTGGGTGTAGCTGACGGCGAACAGGTAGATGAGCAGCACCGCGAAGAGCCCGTACTCGACGACGACGTTACGCGAGAGCGTCTCCTCGACCGTGTGCCTGATGATTCCGCGGTTCACGTACCAGAGAAATACCAGGATCGCCGCGAACGGCCCCTCCTGATAGTTGAGGTAGACGCTGATGCCCCAGGCGAAGAAGGCGACCAGCTGAGCGACGAAGAGGGCGAACAGGAAGGCGCGCCGCGGCGGCATCACCCGGCCGAGCGAGCGGAAGCTGCGGTAGGTGGCCAGGAGGGAGACGCCGAAGACCCAGGCCAGGCGGACGGGCAGCGGCAGCTCTACGGTCAGGATCACGAGATAGGAGGCGGCCAGCGCCAGCACCATCACCGTTTCCTGGAGGACCAAGTGGCCGGGCTTCTCGCGTTCCCGCTGGCGGCGGTGGTCGAGCCAGGCCGAGGTGACGAACCCCGCACCGAACAGGACCGCCACCAGCGTGTACTTCCACCACTCCAGCGGGAAGGTCGAGAGACCGGCGACGGCGACGGCGCCGATCGCGACCGGGATGAAGCTCTCGATCGCGGGCGGGCCGGCCTCGGTTCGCAGGTAGCCGAGCAGCGCGGCAAACGCCAGGATGAGCAGGATGGCCCCCAGCCCCCAGACCTGACCGGGGGCGATCATCTCGGACTTGAAGCCGAGGGCGATCGCGACCAGGACGACCGCGACGAAGAACAGGAAGCGGCCGTCGCGCCGGTTGTCGAACGGGACCGCCGAGGGAAGGACCCGAAGGTCAGGCGGCGGCGGGATCTTCACCGAGGCGAGATGTTAGTCCGGTTAGTCCGGGCTCAGTGGTCGGTGGTGCCGGCGCGGCCGTAGCGGTCCTCGAGCCGGACCACGTCTTCGATCTCGGCAGTCGAGACCTCGAACACGTCGCAGTCCTGGATGGCCGTCATGCGGTGGCGGCGGCCCGGCTGGATGCGGACCGTGTCCCCGGGAACCATCTCGTAGGCCTCCAGCTCACCGCCGTCGTCGCCGAGCTCGAGCTGGAGCACGCCCTTGAAGACATAAAGGCACTCGTCCTTCCGCTCGTGGTACTGGAGCGAGAGTGCCTCACCCCGATTGATGTGAAGGATCTTGCCGAGGTAGCGGTCGGTGACGGCCCAGCGGATCTCGTAGCCCCAGGGCTTGTCGACCCGCGTGTCCTCGGCGCGATGCGGGCGGCCGCTGTCCGTGCTACCCGCCACCCTGGCCTCCGACGCCGACGATCTCCTCCAGGGCGGCCAGCCGCCTCTCCACCGCGTCCGGTGTGGACGCCTCGGCATAGACGCGGATCAGCGGCTCGGTGCCGCTGGTGCGGAGGAGCACCCAGGAACCGTCTTCCAGGAAGAACTTGAAGCCGTCGTCGTCCCGCACACGCTCGACATCGACCCCAGCGATGGTCCTCGGCTGCTTCTCGCGCAGCGTGTCGAGGATCCGCATGCGGTCGCTCTCATAGGTGGCGCGCGGCATGTGGATGTCGTGCCGGGCGTAGCTGTGCGGTCCGACCTGCTGCTGGAGGTCTTCGAGGAGCTGCGAGATGGTCCGCCCGGTGTTGACGATCATCTCCGCGAAGAGCAGACCGACGAGGATCCCATCGCGCTCCGGGATGTGGCCGCGGATGCCGTAGCCACCCGACTCTTCGCCGCCCAGCACCGCCTGCGTCTCCATCATTTTGGGTGCCACATTCGGGAATCCGACCGGCACTTCGTAGACCTCAACACCGTACATCTGGGCGAGCTTGTCGGCCATGTGGGTCATGTTGATCGAGCGCACCGCCGGCCCCTTCCAGCCGCG
>CAZXGB010000253.1:0-3362 GCA_964640005.1 uncultured Actinomycetes bacterium
GGGTTCCAGCCCTATCGAGAGGCCGGGCGGCACACGATCGTGCGCAAGGAGCTCGCGTGAGCGCCGAGCCGCAGCGCATCCAGGTCCAGGCCACCTACGACACCCAGTTCGGGACCAACGCCTACGTGGTCATGGACGAGGCCTCGCGCGACGCGGTGCTGATCGACGCCCACCTGGAGCCGGAGCTGATCCTGGAGCAGGTGCGCAGCCTGGGCGCGAACGTTCGCGCGGTGCTGCTGACACACACGGACGTCGACCACATCGGCGGCCTCCCCCGGCTTCTACGCGAGTGGCCCGAGTTGCCCGTGGCGGTGCACGGCGCGGAACGCCACGTCGTGGCGGAGGGCAGGCCTCTGCGGAGCAACTTCCCGATCGAGCAGGAGCCGATTGCACGCGTCGAGCCGCTGGAGGAAGGCTCCGTCTACCGGGCGGGGCGGCTCGAGTTCGACGTCCTACACACACCGGGGCACAGCCCGGGCGGAGTCACGCTGCGGATCGGGAATGCCCTCTTCACCGGCGACGCGTTGTTCGCGGGCTCGATCGGCCGCAGCGACCTCGACGGCGGAAACGGTACGCAGCTGCTGGAGTCGATCCGGGACAAGCTGCTGCCGCAGCCCGACGAGTACATCGTCTTCAGCGGCCACGGGCCGGCTACGACGATCGGGCGGGAGCGAAAGCTCAACCCCTTCCTCGCCTAGCCGCGATTCTGGCCGGCTGTATTTAGCGGACCGGAATTCTGCTCGTAGAGACGCTCAGATCCGCAGCCGGCCCCAGCCCGCCTCGTCGGTGAGCGTGATCGTGTTCCCGTAGAGGTCGCGGATGTAGGCCGCTCGACCGAACGGCGCGTCGTCAGGAGGCGTCACGATCTCGACCCCACGGTCCTCCAGCTCGCGGACGGTGACCTCCAGGTCGTCGCAGATGAGCATGAAGTGGGGCGCGAACCCGAGCTCGGCCCGGAACCGGTCTGCCAGCTCCCCCTCGCCATGGATGTTGACGTCGCTGAACGCGAACTGCCACGTCGCCCCGGGCGGCGAGGCGGTGACCCACCGGAAGCCCTCGTCGTCGCGGTGATCACCATGGATCGTAAAGAGCAGCTTGTCGCGATACCAGTCCGCCGCCTGCCCCGGGTCGGGGACGTAGTACGCGAACATCGCCTTTTCGACGATCACCTGGTGCTCACCGCCTTGCGTGCCCAGGCTACGAGCTCGTCACCGCTGGCGAGGACATCCGGCGGCACCTCGTAGAAAGCCCCGAGCTCCATCCGTGGATTGGGCGAGAAGGCGACCATGCCCCGCCTTTGAAAATCGAAGCGCGTGCCCGCGTCGGTCCGCAGCCAGACGCGCTCGCCCTGGACCAGGGCGAACATGTTGCCCGAGTGATAGAGCGCCCAGCCGCCGAGGTGCGGGCGATCCTCGATCTCGCCGAGGGATGCCAGATCGTCCAGGAGGCGGGTCAGGAGTGGCGTGGTTGGAGCTTATCGATTTCCCGGACCTGGCCATCGCCCCCACCGGTTGTCAACGGCGCCGCCCACCGGCCGCCCAACCGCCGAATCTTAGAATCGGCGCATGCCCCCGACTCAGCCGGTCAAGGCCGCCCGCGGCACCCGCGACCTCCTGCCCGAGGAGCGCGCGCCCTGGTCGATCGTCGAGCGGCAGGCGGCGGACATCGCCCGCCGCTTCGGCTACCAGGAGATCCAGACTCCAATCCTCGAGCGCACGGAGCTGATCGAGCGGGGCGTGGGGGAGGACAGCGACGCCGGCGGCAAGGAGCTCTTCCGGCTCGCCAAGCGCGGCGATGACGAGCTCGTGCTGAGGCCGGAGGCGACGGCCGGGATCGTCCGCGCCTACTTTCAGCACCACCTCGACCAGGGCCCGCAGCCGGCCCGCCTGTGGACGCTGGGCCCGATGTTCCGCTACGACCGGCCCCAGGCCGGCCGCTATCGCGAGTTCTACCAGTTCGACCTGGAGGCGATCGGCGACGACGCGCCCGCACTGGACGCCGAGACGATCGAGATGGCCCTCGGGTGGATGACCGGGCTCGGCCTGAGCCAGCTGCGGCTGGAGCTGAACAGCATCGGCGATCAGAACTGCCGGCCCGCCTACCTGGAGAAGCTGGTCGCCTACTACGAGCCTCACGTCGACGAGCTCTGCCCGCAGTGCCAGCGCCGCCTGAGGACGAATCCACTGCGCCTCCTGGACTGCAAGGAGCCTCTGTGCGAGCCGCTGAAGGCGGGCGCGCCCAGGATCACCGACAACCTGTGCGAGCCCTGTGCGAGAGCCTTCGAGGAGGTGAAGAGGCTGCTCGACGCCGCCGCCATCGAATACGTCCTCAACCCGTACCTCGTCCGCGGGCTCGACTACTACACGCGCACCGTCTTCGAGCTCCAGCACGAGGCGATCGGAGGCGCCCAGAACTCCCTCGGCGGTGGCGGCCGCTATGACGGCCTGGCCAGGGCGATCGGCTATGCGGACACGCCTGCGGTGGGTTTCGCCGGCGGCATCGACCGGGTCGTGATGATGATGGCCAAGGAGGGCGAGCAGGTGATCCCGCCGCCCGCCGCACAGCTGCTGGTGCTGCCCACCAGCCCGGCCCTGGCGGTGGAGGCGGCCGCGGTGGCGCGCCTGGCTCGCGAGGCCGTCTCGACCGCGGTCGACTACTCGGACCGCAGCCTCAAGGCAAAGATGCGAGCGGCCAACCGGCTCGGCCCCCGCTGGGTGGCGATATTCAACGAGGAGGAGGCGAGCCGCCGCGTGGTCCAGCTCAAGGAGCTGGCCAGCGGCGAGCAGCGCGAGGTCGGCTGGGACGAGCTCGGCGCCCTGGTTGAAATGGAGATCGGAGCGTGAGCGGATTCACAGCACCCAAGTGCGGCGAGCTGCGGGCGGCCGACGCGGGCCGCGAAGTCGGCCTCTACGGCTGGGTCGATACCCGGCGCGACCACGGCGGCCTGATCTTCATCGACCTCCGCGACCGCTGGGGAATCGTGCAGGTCACCATCAACGAGGCCAACGTGTCGGAGGCGGCCTACGAGGCGGCGCAGGAGCTGCGCAACGAGTTCGTGGTGCACATCCACGGGCGTGTCGAGAGGCGGCCGGAGGCGAATGTGAACCCCAACTTGCCGACCGGCGAGGTGGAGGTGGTCGCCAGCGAGGTCGAGATCATCTCGAGGTCGAAGCCGCTGCCCTTCCAGATCGGCGAGTCGGACGTCGACGAGAAGGTCCGGCTGCAGTATCGCTACCTCGACCTTCGCAACCCGCGGATGACGCAGATCCTGATGACGCGTTCGCGCGTCAACAAGATCATCCACGCCTACATGTCGGAGCAGGAGTTCGTCGAGGTCGAGACGCCGATCCTCGGCAAGACGA
>CAZXGB010000254.1:0-3323 GCA_964640005.1 uncultured Actinomycetes bacterium
GTGTGAACGAACCCGCCCTCGGGCCACAGCGCATAGCGGGGAATCACACCCACCCGCTGCCAGCCGCGACGCTCGTACAGCCGCTCCGCTTCCGCGCTGGCGGTGTCGAGCACCAGCACGGTCTTGCCGGCCTCGAGCGCGGCGGCTTCCGCGGCCCGCATCAAGGCTTCACCCACCCCCCGCCGCCGGGCGCGACGGTGCACGAGCATCTTCGCGATCTCGCCACGATGCGGTTGGTTCTCAGGCGCGGTCAGGATCACCTGCACCGTCCCCACCACCGCACCCGTCTCCCGCTCCTCGGCCACGAAGACGATCCGCTCGCCGCGTGACGAGCCGTCGAGCACGTCCGCCCAGAACGCCTCCGCGCGCTCGCGTTCCAGAGGGAGCATGAACCCGACCGAAGCGCCTCCCTCGACGCAATCGATGAGCACGTCCGCCAGCCCGCCAGCCAGGCCCTCCTCGCTTCCCACCCGCCGGACGGCGACCTCGTCCACAAGTCCGTCCACGCTCATCCGGTTCCCTTTTCGATCAACTGGTACACCACCCCATCGGAGGACTCAGCGACCGTCCAGGCGTTGAGGTTGGCACCGATCTTGATCGGCTCCGCCTGCTGCGGCTTGACGCCCAGGCCCGAGAGCGCCTGAAGCGTGCGCTCGAGATTGTCGACCTCGATCGCGATGTGCTCGACGCGGGCCTTGTCGGAGCCGAGGCGCTGGGCACGCTCGTCGGGATCGTCGACCTCGATCACCTCGATCTGCGTCTCCCCGCAGCGGTAGAAGGCACCCCGCAGGCGGCCGGGAAAGGCGACGTCGCGATCGAACTCCAGGCCCATCCCCTCGAGGAAGGCCTGGGCCTCCTGGAGGTTGTCGACGATCACGCCGACGTGGTCGATTCGCTTCAGCATCTGCGGCTCCTTGGGTGCGGTTGGGGTCCGGGGTAGATGAAATCTAGCCAACTCATCGATTGACGCCCAGAACCATCGCCAATGTCATGAGTGTCGGGCACCTTTGCGGCAGAATCACGGCATGTCGCGTGAGCAGATTGACGAATATCTGGCCGCTGTCGAGGAGCCAAAGCGCTCGACCCTCGAACAGCTGAGGCAGACGATCCTGAGCATCGTTCCGGACGCGGAGGAGTGCATCTCGTACCAGGTGCCCGCCTTTCGCGTCGACGGAAAAGTCGTCGCCGGGTTTGCCGCCTTCAAGAACCACCTGAGCTACCTGCCCTTCAGCGGTTCGGTGCTCAACCAGCTTCGAGACGAGCTCGCGGGCTACGACCAGACGCTGAGCGCCCTGCACTTTCCGGTCGACCAGCCGCTTCCGGAGCCGCTGGTCAAGAAGCTGATCGACGTCCGCCTGCGCGAAATCAAGCGGGAATGACGAGCTGGCCCCGTCACGTGTCGTCGACGTCCTTGAACACGCGCGGCGTGATCACCTGGAGCGCTTCTCCGGCTACCGTGAAGGTCGAGGGCAACCTGCCGGCGACCTCGCCGTCGAGTGTGATCTCGAGCGGGACCTGGGTTTCCACGCCGAGCGCGTTCACGTGCAGCGCGCGGACTCCCTTCAGCGGCCGCTTTATTCGGAACAGCTGATAGAGGCCGGCGAGGACGGCGCGCTGCAGCGTCAGCTCCTCGACCGCCAGCACGTCGAGCAGGCGGTCGTCGGGACTGGAGCCCGTGACCCGCATTCCGAGAAAACCACCGAAGATGGGCGCGTTGATCACCGACAGGTGAGTGAGCAGCATCTCCTCGCTGCGGTCGCTGTACGAGAGGCGGCAGTGGAACCTCTTCCGGTGGCGAACGGCGATCGCCCCCGCGACGACGTAGGTGAGGCGCCCGAAGCGCCGGCGCAGCGAAGCGCGCGTCGCCAGCTTGGCGAAGCTGACGTTCAGGCCTGCGGTCGCGGCGTGCACGAAGTGCCTCGAGCGCTGGCCTGGCGCTTCGACGCGACCCAGGTCGACCGTTGACACCTTGCCCGTTCGAAGGAGGCGAACTGCTTCTTCCACCCGCATCGGGATTCCGAGGGAGCGCGCGAAGTCGTTTGAGGTGCCAAGGGGCAGGATGCCGAGCACCGAACCCGAGCTGGCGATCTGGTCCGCGACCGCTCCCACCGTGCCGTCCCCGCCGGCGGCGAGCACCACTTCCGCGCCGTGGCTTCGGAGAATGTCCGGCAGCTGTGACACGTCCTTGACGTCCAGCTCGTACGCCACCTCGACCCGGTGCGCGATGAAGCTCTCTCGTACCCGCGGCATGCATTGCCCGACCCGGCCCGCGTGCGGGCTGAGCACGAGGACGGCGCGCAGGGCATTGGATTCGGCAGCTCCAGATGGCTCGCCGAGGAGATCGCCACCCAACCTGCGCACCGCGGCCGCGATCGGGCGGCTCGCCAGGCCGGCGCCGACTCCAATGCCCGCGCCGGCGAGGACATCGCTCGGGTGGTGGACGCGGCCGTGAACGCGCGCATAACCGATCGCCAGCGCCGCGGCAGCGAGTGGTGGCAGGAGCAGTGGAATTTCCAGGCCCGCTCCCGTCGCAAAGGCGAAGGCCGATGCGGTGTGCCCCGACGGAAACGAGAACGACCGGGGCCGCCGGACCAGTGGGGCGCGGGGCCCAACCGGCCGGGACCGGCGCCAGGTTCTTTTCAACACGAGGTTCACGAGGCCCGAAGCGAGCCCTATCGAGAGCACGCCCCGAAGAGCCGCCCGACGGCCGCGGCGATCGCCAAAGAGAGCTAGTCCGCCGCTGATCGCGAGCCAGAGCAGGGAGTGATCGGCCGCTCTGGTCAGCGGTGGCACCAGCTGGTCCAGCCACCTCGACTGAACGCTGGTCAGCTTGCCGTAAACCGCTGCGTCGAGCTCTCGACCTCTTTGCAGCAGTTGCGCTACGGGTTCGACCTGCACACCCGAGGTGCGCTTCATCAATCCCTAAATTCGAGCGCGGTTGTGATCTCGATACAACCTCCGATACTCCTGGCGACCGGACAACGGCTGGCGTGGAAGCTGTGCGCGCGCTCCGCAGCCTCGCGCTTGTCGTCTGGGCAGCCCGTCAATGTGTAGCTGACGCGGATCCGCTTGATGATCAATGTCTTCTCTTCCACGACCACGTCGCCTTCGGCTTCCGACGTGAGCCTGCCCTCACTGGCGTCGATCCCGCGCGCCTCCAGCGCGCCTCCCAGGGTGCCGGTGAGTCAACCGGCTGCCGCGGCGACCACGTAGTCGAGAGTGGTCGCGTGGTCCGGGTACTGGCCAGGCGCCGTGCCATAGTGCTCGCGCACCTCATCGTGAGTGCCGAAGATCACCGGCTCCGGATCGATCGGTAGGTAGGC
>CAZXGB010000255.1:0-3213 GCA_964640005.1 uncultured Actinomycetes bacterium
CACAACCGCGAGTGGCACGTCTCCCATCCGCGTGTCGTGGTCGGCGTGCCGAGCGGCGTCACCGAGGTCGAGAAGCGCGCCGTGATCGACGCCTGCACGAGCGCCGGCGCCCGCGAGGCGCACCTGATCGAAGAGCCGATGGCGGCCGCGATCGGCGCCGGGCTTCCGATTCAGGAGGCGGGCGGCTCGATGATCGTGGACATTGGCGGCGGGACGACCGAGGTGGCGGTGATCTCGCTGGGCGGGGTCGTCGCGGCGGAATCGGCACGCGTCGGCGGTGACGAGATGGACCTGGCGATCGTCCAGTACGTGCGTCGCAACCTCGGCCTCCTGATCGGCGAGCGGACGGCGGAAGACATCAAGATCGCGATGGGCTCCGCGTTTCCCCTGCCCGAGGAGCGGGAGTTCACCGTCCGCGGCCGCGACCTCATGACCGGCCTGCCCAAGGTGGTCGAGATGACGACCGGGCACGTTCGCGAGGCCCTGACACCCGTCCTCGTCCAGATCGTGCGCGCCATCCGTGCAACCCTCGACGCGACGCCGCCGGAGCTCCTCGAAGACCTGATGCAGCGCGGCATCGTGCTCTGTGGTGGTGGCGCGCTGGTGGCCGGCCTCGACGAGCTGCTCGCCCACGAGACCCTGATGCCCGTGCGGGTCGCCCGCGACCCGCTCACCTGCGTCGCCCGGGGGACGGGAGTCGTGCTGGAGGAGATGGAAACACTGCGCCGGGTGCTGGTGCGGGAGCGCAGAGTCAGAGCGCTTCGTTACTGAGGTAACGGAATGATCCGTAATGGCCGTGCGCAGTCCCGCTCCTCGGGATTCTTCGTCACCGCTGCCCTGCTCAGCGGACTCCTGATCGTGCTCACCCAGTTGCCCTTTCTGGCCGGTCCGCGTGCTGCCGCGCGCGGCCTCGTCGCACCCCTCGAGGCTGGGACAACTGCCCTGGAGAGTGGTGCCGGTTCGCTGGGTTCGATCGTGGGCGACATCTCGTCGCTCCGCGCCGAGAACCGCCGGCTGGCCGACGAGAACGCGCGCCTGCGGGGCCAGGTGGCCCAGCTCCAGGCCGGCGGAGCTGAGAACGAGACTCTGCGCCGCGCCCTGGCCTTCGAGCGTTCTTTCGGGCACCGAATGCTCGCCGGCTCGGTCATCGCCCGCGGTCCGGACGCCTTCGCCCGCACCCTGATCATCGATCGCGGCTCCGCCGACGGTGTCCGAGCTGGGATGGTTGTCGTGACCGGTGCCGGCCTGGTCGGCCGCGTACGCGAGGTCGCGGCCCATTCGGCCTCCGTGCAGACGGTGGCCGACCCCTTGCTGCGCGTCAACGTCTATCTGGTCAACTCGAACCTCGAAGGAACGGTCAGCGGCGCCGGCGGTCCGCTGCAAATGGAGGTCCAGCCCCGCGCCGGCACGGTCGCCATGGTCGGGGAGTGGGCCCTCACCTCCGGGATCGGGAACGGGTATCCGCGTGGCATTCCGGTCGGCCAGGTGACCAAGTTCGTCCGCCGTGACGCCGCGACCAGCCAGCTGGCGGAACTGGCCTGGGCCAACGACCTCTCGCAGCTGACCTCGGTGCTCGTCGTGACCGACTTCCTTCCTCAATGAGCGCCCGCGCCGCCCTGCTCCTGACTTCGGCGGCGCTGGTCCAGGTCACGCTGCTGGGGCGACTCGAACCTTCGATCCCCGAGCCCAACCTTGTTCTCGCGCTGGTCGTTGCCAGGGCCTTCGTCGGGGGCGGCCGGTCGGGAATGGTCTGGGGCTTGGCGGGCGGCCTGATGCTCGACCTGGCGGGAACCGGACCGCTTGGCGTTCACGCGCTGGCGATGCTGGCGGCGGCATACACGGCCGGCCTCGTCGCCGCGGCGTTTGACAATGGCTGGGCGCCGCTGGCCGGCCTGGCCGGAGCCGCGGGCGCCGCCTGCTATTCGGCAGTTGTACTTGGTGCCGCCGACTCGCTCGGGCTGGCCGACGTCACGATTCGGGCAGCACTGCCGCTGGTGGTGGGGGGAGCGGCGGTTTGCTCTGTGCTGACGATTCTGGTCGCCGAGCTGATGCGGCGCTTCGGCCGTCTCCGGGAGGTGCCGCAGTGGTAGGCGGCGCCTTTCGGTCGATCACCGTCGGCGGTCTCGAACCACGACCACGCTGGTCGGTGCGGATGTTCGCCTTCGCCCTCACGGGCCTGCTGGCGCTAGGCGCGCTCGGCCTGCGCCTGTTCTACCTCCAGGTCGCCCAGCACGGCCGGCTGTCCGCGATGGGGGCGGAGACCCGTCTGCGATCGGTCGTGCTGGAAGCCGACCGGGGGATCGTCTACGACCGCCACGGCGTCCAGTTGGTCGTCAACCAGCCGGCCTGGTCCGTCCAGGTGGTCCCCGCGGCGCTGCCGGCGAGTGCTCCCGAGCGTCAGTCCGAGCTGGCAGAGGTCGCGCGGCTGGCCGGCATGAGCGAACCCGACCTCGGGGTAGCGCTGGCCAAGGCGCCTGACCTGTACATACCGGTCACGGTCAGGGAGGGGCTGGACGCCAGGCAGGCCCAGGTATTTCAGGAGCGGCTGCCCGAGCTGGCCGGCGTGCAGCTCGAGGTCACGCCGGTGCGAACGTACACCGATCCCCAGGACTTCGCGCACGTCCTCGGATACACGAACCGGCTCAACGCCGACGAGTACGCGCGGCTGAGATCGCTCGGTTACCAGCCGGACGAGCGGGCCGGCAAGGCCGGCGTGGAAGCGGGGCTGGAGTCGCTGCTGCGCGGGCGCGACGGCCTCGCCGAGGTGGAGACCAACGCCGCCGGGCTCGCGACCCAGACCATCTCGAAGCAGGATGCCGTGACCGGCGACAGCGTTTACCTCTCGATCGACGCCGGGCTCCAGAAGACCGCCATGGAGGCTCTGCACCAGGGCATCGAGGCGGCCAAGGTGCGAGCTGGCGCGGCGCTCGTCGTCGACCCGCGAACCGGTGAGCTGCTGACTCTTGCGAGCTGGCCTTCCTATGACAGCAATAAGTTCACCAACGGGATTTCAAGCGCCGACTACCAAAGGCTCCTGCAGGACCCGGCGAAGCCGCTCTACGACCGGGCACTGTCTGGCCTCTATCCGCCCGGGTCGACTTTCAAGATGGTCACCGCCTCGGCGGCTCTCCAGGACGGGAAGATCAGCGCCGCCACCACGCTCGGCTGTCCGGCCTCCATCCAGTACGGCGGCTGGAGCTACGCCAACTGGGC
>CAZXGB010000256.1:0-3184 GCA_964640005.1 uncultured Actinomycetes bacterium
TCTTCTGCAACCACGTGACCATCGTCCCGCCCATGAAGGCGATCCTCGACTCGCCGGACCTCCGCCTGGACGGCTTCCTCGGTCCCGGCCATGTGAGCACGGTGGTCGGCATCCGCCCCTACGAGTTCGTCGCCAGGCGGTACTCAAAGCCGGTCGTGGTGGTCGGATTCGAGCCGCTCGACATCCTCCAGGGCGTCGTGATGATCGTGCGCCAGATAAAGGAGGGCCGCTGCGAGGTCGAGAACCAGTACCGCCGGATCGTCCGCGACGACGGCAACCCGGCGGCTCTCGAGGTCATCCGGAAGGTCTTCAGGCTCCGCCCACACTTCGAGTGGCGCGGTCTCGGATTCATCTCGCTCTCGGCGCTGGCGATTCGCGACGAATACGCCCACCTCGACGCCGAACTGCGCTTCGAGGTGCCGGGCGTGCGCGTGGCCGATCCCAAAGCCTGTCAGTGCGGCGAGGTCCTCAAGGGCGTGCTCAAACCCTGGGAGTGCAAGGTCTTCGGCACGGCCTGTACCCCGGAAACGCCGATCGGGACCTGCATGGTGTCCTCCGAGGGCGCCTGCGCCGCCTACTACAACTACGGGCGCTTCAGCCGGGCCGAGTCACGCCTCAAGGTTCTTCAGTAGGAGGCTGAGATGCCTGACTCGAACCGGGTCGCCAAGTGGAGCGAGCAGGAGGTGCTGGAGCGGATAGAGATGGTGCGCCGGCGTGCGCCGCGGATCCGCGACGACGCCATCAACATGGCGCACGGGGCGGGTGGCAAGGCGACGCACACGCTGGTCGAGGCTCTCTTCCAGCCGGCTTTCGGCAACCCGTCCGGAGACCAAGCGGTGTTCCAGGTGGACGGGCGGACGCTTGCCGTGACGACCGACTCCTATGTCGTTTCCCCCCTCTTCTTCCCGGGCGGCGACATCGGTGATCTCGCGATCAACGGCACCGTCAACGACCTGGCCGTGGGTGGTGCCGCGCCGCTCTGCATCACGGCCGGCTTCATCATCGAGGAGGGGACGCCGATCGAGACGCTGACCCGAATCGTGGAGTCGATGGCCGCGGCCGCATCCCATGCGGGCGTCAGGCTGCTGGCTGGGGATACCAAGGTCGTTCCCAGAGGCAAGGGCGATCTCGTCTTCCTCAACACGACCGGTTTCGGCGAGGTCCACGAGCCGGGCCGGCTCGGCGTCGATCACGTTCGGCCGGGAGATGCAGTGCTCGTGTCCGGCACAGTCGGCGACCACGGCACCGCGATCATGCTGGCGCGCGGCGACCTCGAGATCGAGAGCGACCTCGAGTCGGATACCGCGCCCCTGCACACCCTTGCCCAGGCGGTGCTCGAAGCCGGTGAGGTGCACCACATGCGAGATGCGACCCGCGGCGGAGTAGCCACCGTGCTCAATGAGCTGGCGCGGGAGGCGCAGGTCGCGGTCGCCATCCGGGAGGAGGCGATCCCGGTTCGCGACGAGGTGCGGGGCGCAGCCGAGATCCTCGGCATCGACCCCCTCTACGTGGCCAATGAGGGCAAGCTGCTGGCCTTTGTGGCAGCCAGCGACGCGGAGGCGGTGCTGGCGGCGATGCGGGGCCACCCGCTCGGCGAGCGGGCCGCGATCATCGGCGAGATCCGAGAGGAGCCGCCGGAAATGGTGTTCATGCACACCGCCTTCGGCGGCTCCCGAGTGGTCGACATGCTGATCGGGGATCCGCTGCCCCGGATCTGCTAGCAGGTCACGTCGATGGTCGCTTTGTCGCCGCTGTACGACGTCCCGTCGAAGTGCAAGCTCTTGCCTCCGTTGGAGAAGGTCGCCGTCCCGCCGAAGCGCCCGGAGTCGCCGTAGAACTTTCCATCCAGGATCACGGTTGCCCCGGTGTCCTGGCCGCCGCCGCCTGCGGGCGGGGTGTTGACAGACACGAAGTCGGGCCGGGTTCCCACGAACTCATGGGAGGTGACGATCCCGGCGTTGACGACGAAGAGGCCGCCACTGGTCGTGCACGTTCCCCCGCGCAGCGTCTTGCTGACGCCGCTTACGCTCACGTTCGCGACTGCGGTTCCACTGCAGTAGCTGGTGGTCACTCCGGCGGTCCCGGGCTTGATGTCGGGACACGTGCCATGCCCGGCCTGGCCAGAGGACGAGTTTGAGGGCGGCGCCGGTGGCGGGGTGGAGCCGCCGGCGTTACTCGAGGGACCGCCGCACGCAATCACCAAAGCCGCTGTTGAGACCAGTACCGCTGTCCACGCTTTCATGCATTCACCTCAGGGAGATCGAGCAACCGGCCGCATAGGGTGACCTACTTGCACGCCCGATTTCAACTCGTTGGCGTCTTGACGGACCGACAGCGAACTGGAAACCTCGGCATCGAGATGCCACAGCTGCTTCTGGTGATCGCAACCGGTCCCGCCGATCCGACGCGGGCGAGCATTCCCTTCCACATCGGGGCCAACGGGGCCGGAGCCTCGGACCGCGACTACGCGGTCGTCCTCGCGGGCGACGCCACCGAGCTGGCAAAGCCGGACGTGGCCGCCGAGGTGCGCGGGGTCGGTGTGCCTCCGCTGGCCGAGCTCCTCGAGAAGGTCAGGTCACAGGGCGCGCCGGTCTACGTTTGAAAGGGCTGCGCGGAGGCCCGTGGGGTCTCGGAGCTGCCGGCCGGAATGTCCTTCGTCGCTCCCCCGGACGTGGTCCGGCTAACGATGGAGGCTGAGCGCGCGCTGACCTTCTGAGGACCTGGCACGGCCCCTCCCCGCGTGGCGGGGAGGGGAGCAGGGGAGGGGTCAGCATGCCTGCGGGTAAGTGACCCCAGGGTCGCTACTTCGGTGAGGTAACGACGGCAGTGGTGGCGCAGTCCGGGCAGACGCCGGAGAACACGAGCGTGTGTCCCGCCAGACGGTAGCCGGTGCTCGCTTCGATCTCCCTGGCCGCCTCCTCGACGAGGCACCCCGGAACCTCCGCGATCCGCCCACAGCTCTCGCACTTGACGTGCTCGTGATGGTCGCGACACGCCTCATAGCGCGATAGGCCGTCGCCCAGGTCCACTCGCTGGATCACACCTTCGGCTTCGAGGACGGCGGCGGCACGGAAGACCGTCGAATAGTCCGCCGAGCCGATCATCGATCGGGCACGCGCCAGCAGCTCGTCGAGCGACCAGGCGCGGTGCTCCTGGTTGGCGAAGATCTCCCGGAGTGCGTCGC
>CAZXGB010000257.1:0-3144 GCA_964640005.1 uncultured Actinomycetes bacterium
GCGAGCAGCACCACCATCGAGCCGAACGCCGGGCTGATCGAGACCAGGTTTCGAACCCAGCCTTTCAGGCCGCGACCGACGACCAGCGTCATCCAGTTGCCGAGCAGCACCCAGGTCCGGGCAAGCTTGGGATTCACGACGCCCGCACGCGGATGCGGTCCTCGGACACCAGCCGTCCTCCGTCGAGGTGCAACCGCCGGTGCCCGACGAGGAGAAGTGCGGGGTCGTAAGTGACGACGATTACGAGCGCGCCGTTCTCCGCGGCCGCTTCGAGTAGAGCGAGAACGGCGAGCGAGTTCTCGCGATCGAGGTTGCCCGTCGGCTCGTCGGCGAGGACGATCTCAGGGGTTCCGACCAGGGCCCGCGCGATCGCCACCCGCTGCTGTTCACCGCCTGAAAGCTCATCCGGGAAGGCGCCGGCGTGGGCACCGAGCCCGACATCGGCAAGCACGGCCAGCGCCCTTTCGCGTGCCACCCGCCCCCTTTCCGAGAAGTGGGAGATCCGGTAAGCGAACTCGATGTTCTCGAGCGCCGTCATCGACCGGATCAGCCCGTAGTCCTGAAACACCACGCCCACGTGGCGCCGTATGTGAGTCGCGCTGCGCCCACCCGTATGGAGCGGAAGGCCGGCCGCCCACAGCGTGCCGGAGGTGGGGGTGATCTCGCCGTTGATCAGCCTCAGCAGGGAGGTCTTGCCGGCGCCGCTGCGGCCGGTGACGAAGATCAGCTGCCGGGCCTCGGCGCTGAAGGTCAGATCGCGCAGGACCGGCTTTTGACCGTATGAAGCCGAAACGCCGTCCAGGCTGAGAAGCGGTGCTGGCTTGGTGGCGGGTGAAGGCCTGCGCTGTACCAAGGGCGTCTGCCGGAGGCTAGGGGAGCGGAGGCGGCGTCGAACAGGGTTATCTGGACCAATCGGGAGGGTGCTGGGTAACTACCGGGAGGGAAGCTGGCGGTCGCTTCTCGTTTAGGGCGCGCCGTCAGGGCCTTCGTCGGGCTGAGTCACCGAAGGATCGATCAATCCCTTACGCACCGCGTAGAGCAGGGCCTGCGAGCGGTCGTGGATGCCGAGCTTCTCGTAGATGTTGGCGATGTGATTGCGGACCGTCTTGTCGCTCAAGCCGAGAGCACGCGCCACCTGCTTGTTGGCCAGTCCCTGGGCGGTCAGCTTCAGTACCTCGAGCTCGCGGGCGGTCATTCCCCCGAATGACTCGCGGCGGACGGAGCCGCTGGTCAGCGCGCCAAATGTGCGCCGGGCGGCGGGAGCGGTTACCACGAAGAGGTCCTCGACAACGGCGAGGATGGCGGCCATGACCGCCTCGGGCTCCGACTCCTTGAGCAGGTAGCCGCTGGCACCTGCCTCCAGCGCCTCGGTGAGGTAGTTGTCAGCGTCGATCCCGGTCACGATCAGGACCCGCATCTTCGGAAACCGCTCGCGAAGTTCGCGAGCCACGTCGATACCGCTCAGGCGGGGGAGCTTGAGGTCGAGAACGAGCACGTCCGGACGCAGCTGCTCGGCCTTTCGGAGGACTTCGCGTCCGTCACCGCACTCGCCGATTACCGAGATTCGAGTGTCGGAGTCGAGCAGCTTGGCCATGCCCTTTCGGAACAGCACGTGGTCGTCCGCGAGCAGGACTTTGATCGGGGCTTCTCCGCGATTCTGTTCGCTCACGACCATGGCACTGTCAGGCGGACGGCCACCCCTCGGCGTGGGCGGTCGGCGACCTCGAGCGTCCCTCCGAGAAGCAGCGCTCGCTGCTCCATTCCAGCGACCCCTTGACCATTGACCCTGTGTGACCAACGGAAGCCGACGCCGTCGTCGATAACCTCGACGAGAAGGTTGCGGCCGGTGGTGCGCAGCGCTACCTGCACATGCCGCGCCTCGCTGTGGTCGGCGACGTTTCTGAGCGCCTGCTCGATGATCCGATACAGGTGGAGCGCAGTGAAGACGTCGAGGCTCCGCGGCCACGAGGGTGACATGACGATCCGCGTCGACACGCCTTTACGCTCCCGGAGCTCGAGCAGAGGACCGGCACGCAGCGCTTCGACGAGACCGCCGTCCAGGTCGGAGGGACCGCTCTGGATGCCGTGCACGATGTCGCGCAGTTGGGCCAGAGCCGAGCGCATCGAGGTTTGGAAGCCCGACACCGCCTGCCGCACTCCCTCGCGGTTGTACTGCTCGCGCTTGAATTGCTCCATCTCGAGGAGGAGCCAGGTCAGATTAGCGATCACGCCGTCGTGCAGCTCGGCGGCGAGAGCCGCGTGATCAGGTGCCGGACGCTGCGGTATCGCCGGCTGACCGGCTGTCCTCCGTCTCCCCACCCGAATCGACTTAATGATGTCCTATCTCCCCCGGGGTCGGGTAAGCATGACCCCTCTGTATCGTGGACTCTGTAAGTGAATTGTCAAGTACGGTAAAGAAGCGCCGTTCAGGCCCGGATCGCACGCGGAAATGGGCCCGATCGGTCCGCGCGACGCTCCTATCGCTTGACGCACTGTTGACAACAGTTTGCAGACGGCGGCGCCTATGGACGACGTTTAACCCGCGGCCAAAGGTCGGGACAGCCGCGAGAGTTTGCCGACCAACGCCCGCAGGCGGCCCGGCCGGACCAGGAAGTCGGATTCGCGAACCGCGCGCTCCAGCGGCCCTTCGAACCGCGAGTCCGCTCCACTCCACTCCGCAGCCCGCCAGCCCAGACTGACAGGATCGCGATCTTCCCAGAACCCGGTCCCGTCGCTCACGCTGCTCAGGCAGCCCAGGCGCCAGGCTCGTTCCAGGACCGCCGTGACTGTGAGGTGGCAGGTCAGGAAATGGAGTACACCGTCGAGGAGCGCGCCCTCCGCCGAGAACCAGGACGCCCACCGCCAGCCCGGGCCGAGTTGGGTCGGCAGCCGGCGGCCGGAGGTCGGATCGATAACCGTCTCCGGGTAGCGGCCGAGGCCGAAGTAGGCCTGCATACAGTGCCGGCCGGGGTTGAGGGCAAAGGCGTGGAGCGCGAGCGGACGTACCTCGAGGCTGTATGTGAAGAGGTCGCTGGGCCGGCGCAGGACCGCGATCTCGAGGCCGCCCAGACGGTCCAGCGGTTCCGACGGCAGCTCCCGCCAGCGCGACCAGATTGGCGACACGGTCGCCTCGGGCAGGCTCGA
>CAZXGB010000258.1:0-3144 GCA_964640005.1 uncultured Actinomycetes bacterium
TTATTTCAGACCAGGAAGCGGCCGCCCTCCATGATCTTGCGGCCGTCGACCACCACGTCCGCGTGCGAGGCGAGCACGTCGACATGGCTTGGGGCTGACCAGTCGGCCCCCGTCTGCTCGCCGTAGGGATCGCCGAAGGCGACGTGCACCCCGGGAAACTTCTCGTCCTGCAGGAAGTTGCCGACGATCTGAGTGAGTCCGACGTTGGTCCCGATCGCGAACTCCCCGGCGCGGTTGGACATCGGGTCCTGCGCGAAGTAGTCCTCGATCTCCCGCTTGAGCTCTGGTGGATCGGCCTCGACGGCGACGACTCGGGAGTCGCGGACTCGGAGCCGCACCGGCTTCTCGAAGACGCCGTACTTGAAGGTGAAGTGGTCGCCCATCTCCTCGCCGACCAGCAGGCCGTCGAGCCTGAAGGGCGCCGTGAACGTCTCCCCCTCGGGCAGGTTCCCCCACTGCCCCTGCTCCCAGTAGCGCCCATCTGAAGGAATCCAGCGCCAGGCCGGGTTGAAGGTCGCGACCAGCTCGGTGCCGAGTGCGGTGCTGACCTCGATACGACCGGCATGGCGCGCGATCTCGTAGATCTTCCGGGTCACGCGGTAGATCTCCTCATAGTCGGCCGCCATGCCCTCCTGCATCAGGCGGCGATCGATGCCGATCATGTGGCCGTGCCGGCAGCGCAGCTCGTGCGTGAGCAGCTTCAGCATTGGCTGCCGGAAAGCCAGCTCTCCCGGCATTCCTTCGCCGATGTAGTAGGAGACGGTCGGGCGAAAGCGAACCAGCTCGCCGGCCAGGGCGCGCGGAAACTCGCGTGCCGGTCGCTGGACGACCTCGTCCATGACCCAGGACCTCAAATCGGCCCCTGTGGAGGCCGCTTCCTCCTCGATGGCCTCGGCGATATCGAGGCGGTCAGCCGTCTTGATGATGGCTACGCGATCCCCGGCGTGGACGTTCAGGCAGGTGCGGACGGCGTTTTTGGCGCCCGCTTCGTATTCAGGCAGCATGTCCGAACAGCGTAGCCAAGCTCTTGAATTCGGACTTGTTGCGGTTAATATCGCGGCAAATCGCGCAAGAGGGAATTCCGGAACCAATCCCGTCCGGGCCCCGAGGCGTACCCATGGAGGATCCGAACGGTGACCGTTGGTTTCGAGGACAAGGTTCTGTCCTGCCGTGATTGCGGACGTGATTTCATCTTCACGGCCGGCGAGCAGGAGTTCTATCAGTCGCGGGGTCTCGTGCACGAACCCCGGCGCTGCCCTTCGTGCCGGGCCTCGCGCCGCTCGGACGGCCCCAGCGCGGGACCGCGCCCGATGCGCGAGCTGCATGACGTCATCTGCGCTCAGTGCGGGCGGCCCACGCAAGTTCCATTCCTGCCCACGGGCAGCCGGCCTGTCTACTGCCAGGACTGCTTCCAACAGATGAGGGGCCGCTAGCGCAGCTAGCGGCGTGGGGATAGCGGTGGTCCAGCTTGCGCACCTCGGCTCATTGATGCGCGGGGTGCGCAGCGTGGACCAGGTCGGCGTCGAGGAACGCGCGGCCTCGCTGGCCAAGCGCTCGATCAAGAAGAGCGCCAAGCTGCAGGCCCTCGACCTCGCCATTCGCTGCATGGACCTGACCACGCTTGAGGGTCAGGACACGCCCGGCAAAGTAGCCGCCCTCTGCAGCAAAGCGCTCCGACCCCAACCCGTGGACCCGTCGATCCCGAGCGTCGCCGCCGTCTGCGTCTACCCCGCGATGGTCCCGACGGCGGCCGCCCACGTGCGTGGCACCTCGGTCAGAGTCGCCAGCGTCGCCACCGCCTTCCCCTCCGGCCAGACCTTCACCTCGATCAAGGTCAACGAGGCGCGCGAGGCCGTCGCCGCCGGCGCCGACGAGATCGACATGGTGATCGACCGCGGAGCCTTCCTCTCAGGCGACTACCAGAAGGTCTACGACGAGATCCAGGCGGTCAAAGACGCCTGCGAGCCCGCCCACCTTAAGGTCATCCTGGAGACCGGCGAGCTCGGCACCTACGACAACGTCCGCCGCGCCTCCATCCTCGCCATGGCGGCTGGCGCCGACTTCGTCAAGACCTCGACCGGCAAGGTCCAGCCGGCTGCCACGCTGCCCGTCAGCCTGGTGATGATGGAGGCGATCCGCGACTTCCACCGGGAGACCGGCGCCATCGTCGGATTCAAGCCCGCGGGCGGCATCCGCACCGCCAAGCAGGCAATCCAGTACCTCGTGCTCCTGTACGAGACCCTCGGGTCGCACTGGATGACTCCCGACCTCTTCCGGTTGGGCGCCTCCAGCCTTCTCAACGACGTGCTCATGCAGATCGAGAAGGAGCGCTCCGGGGCCTACCAGGCGGGCGACTACTTCACCATCGACTGATGGCGCTCACGACACGGCCACCGCAGGAACTCGCCGGGTTCGACTGGGAGTACGTCCCCGCCCCCGAGGCGCGCGACATCGTCAACATCAAGCCGAGCTACGCGCTCTACATCGGCGGCCGCTTCGTCCAGCCCCATTCAAAAGTGCGCATCAAGACCGTCAACCCCGCCTCTGAGGAGGTGCTGGCCGAGGTTCCGGAGGCCGACGAGGTCGATGTCGACCGGGCCGTCAAGGCAGCCGAGCAGGCCTTCGGCTCCTGGTCGCGCCTCAGCCCGGGCAAGCGCGCCCGCTACATCTTCCGGATCTCGCGCATCCTCCAGGAACGCTCGCGCGAGCTGGCCGTGCTGGAGACCCTGGATGGCGGCAAGCCGATCAAGGAGTCGCGGGACGTCGACCTGCCGCTGGCCGCCGCCCACTTCTTCTACTACGCCGGCTGGGCCGACAAGCTCGAGTGGGCCTTCCCAAACCAGCAGCCCAGACCGTTGGGGGTCTGCGGGCAGGTCATCCCCTGGAACTTCCCGCTCCTCATGCTCGCCTGGAAGATCGCGCCCGCCCTCGCCGCCGGCAACACCGTCGTGCTCAAGCCGGCGGAAACAACCCCGCTCTCGGCTCTGCTCTTCGCCGAGATCTGCGAGCAGGCCGGCCTGCCCGCCGGCGTCGTCAATATCGTCACCGGCGCCGGCCGGACTGGGTCTCACCTGGTGGCGCATCCCGGTGTCCGCAAGGTGGCGTTCACCGGCTCGACCGAGGTCGGCAAGCTGATCCAGCGCT
>CAZXGB010000259.1:0-3114 GCA_964640005.1 uncultured Actinomycetes bacterium
CCGAAGGTCGGGATGTCGGCGAAGCCGACTTCCTCCAGCACCTCGAGCGCCGCGTTCAGCTGCCCCTTGCCGCCATCGATCAGGATCAGGTCGGGCCGCGCGCCGAACGACCGGTCACCCGCGGCGTCTGAGCTGACGTGGGGGGAGTACCCCCCATTTGCGCCGGCCGGGCGAAGCCCTTCCCCCGGCGCTCCCCCCCCGCGCCGCAACGACGATTCCAGCCGCTCGAAGCGCCGACGGAGCACCTCCTGCATCATCGCGAAGTCGTTTGGGCCCGGCGTGTGCTTGATTCGGAAGTGCCGGTAGTGGTCGGTGTTCGGCCGCCCGTCTTCGAAGACGACCATCGAGCCCACCGCCGAGTCGCCCTGGATGTTCGAGATGTCGAAGCACTCGATCCGGCGCGGCGCTTCGTCCAGCTCGAGCGCCTCGGCGAGCGCGGTGAGCATCGGTTCGGTGCGGCTGCGATCGTAGTCGGCTTCGATCTTGAGTTGGTGCAGGTTCTGGAGTGCCGTCTCCTTGAGCTGGTCCACCAGCTGCTTCTTGCGCCCCCGCCGCGGTATCTCGAGGGCGACCGCCCCTTTGCGGCGCTGCGAGAGCCACTCCTGGACCAGTTCCGGCTCGTCGATCGGACCCGGCAGCACGATCGTCCGCGGAACATGCGTCGCGCTCCCGTAGTACTGGACCAGGAAGCCCCGGAGCAGTTCGCCCTCCGAGGCTTCGGCGGCGCCCTCGATTGGATGCCCGTCGTGGCCGATCATCTTGCCCTCGCGCACATAGGCGACCTCGACGTACACGTCCTTGCCGTCGCGCCCGTAGGCGATCAGGTCCTGGTCCTCCCGCCCGTGAGTGAGCACCTTCTGCCGGTCCGCGATCCGCTCGATCGCCAGCAGCTTGTCGCGGTAGCGGGCGGCGTTCTCGAAGTCGAGCGCGTCCGCCGCTTCGGTCATGCGCCGCCGGAGCTCCTTCGTGAGGACGTCCGAACGCCCCTCCATGAACAGCGCCACCTGCTGGATGCTCGCCATGTACTCCTCCCGGCTCACCCGCCCTTCGCAGGGCCCAGGGCAGCGCCGGATGTGGAAGTCGAGGCAGACCTTGCCCTGCTTGAAGACGTCGTCCGAGCAGGTCCGGAAGGGCAGCAGCTGGCGAATCGACTTGACGGTAGTGCGCAGCGAGACCGCGCTCGTGTAGGGGCCGAAATAGAGGGCGCCGTCTTCGGCAATGCGCCGGGTGTAGTGGACGCGCGGGAACTCCTCGGTCACCGGCAGCTTGAGGTAGAGGTAGTTCTTGTCGTCCTTGAGGCGGATGTTGAAGCGAGGCCGGTAGTGCTTGATGAAGTCGTTCTCGAGAACGAGGGCCTCGACCTCGTTTGCCGTGCGGACGAACTCGAAGTCATGGACTTTGCGCAGCAGTTCGGAGAGACGCGCGTTGGTGGCATAGCCGGGCGTGAAATACGCGCGCAGGCGGTCGCGCAGGCGCAGGGCCTTGCCCACGTAGATGACGTGTTCGCCGGCGTCTCGCAGCAGATAGACGCCGGGAGCGTCAGGAACGGCGCGCAGGCGCCGACGGATTGCGTCCGAAGGCTGTTGGTCGGTAACCGCCACGTGGCGATTCTAGGTAGCAGGGAACGGACCTAAACTTCGCGCCATGGCTCAACAGCAGCCCGTCCCCTACGCCCAGGCACCCACCAACTCGCTCGCGGTCGTGAGCCTGGTTGCCGGCATCGCCGGCTACGTGATTCCCCACCCGTTCATCGCAGGGATCATCGCCATCATCACCGGACACATGGCCCGCCGCCAGATCCGCCAGACCGGCGAGAGCGGAGCCACTCTGGCCCTGGTCGGGCTGATCCTCGGGTACGTCCATTTGGCCCTCTCGATCCTTCTCGTGGCCGTGGTCGTGCTGGTCGTCCTCGGGTTCGGAATCTTCGCGCTCAGCCACTCGCACTAGCGGGCGTACCCGCTCACCGGCTCGCTAGGCCGGCTTGCCGGCTCGCTAGGATGGTTACCGACACCGATAACCAGCCGCTCGCTCTCGCATACGTGTCATGAGTTACCTCCCCCGCGCCACGCGGCGCCTCCTCCTCCCCACTCTCGCCGGCATCCTCGTGTGCCTGGTTTGGACGCACTTCCACGTCCACCTCGGGCTCCAGAGCCGCGTGGTGGCCGCCTCCCATCACCGCCTGCCCGCCACCGGCGCCGTTCAGTCGCTTGGACTTCTCTTCGCGATCGCGGCAGCCGCCGCGACTGCGGCACGGGCCGGCGTCAGCGACGCCCTCGGCCGCGTCCCCGCTTCCGCCATCCCCTGGGGCGGCGGCCGGCCGATCACTCGTGAGGACCTGCTGGCCGGCGCATCCTTCGGCGCCTACCGAGCCAACGGGACCGCCGCGGTCCGCAACGGCGCGATCGCCTACCGCCGCGCGGGCCCGCTGCTGGTTGTGCTCGGCGGACCGGCCGGTGAGCCGCAGCACGCGCACCGCGTGCAGGCCGAGTTCTGCCGCTGGGCTGGGGGAAGGCCCATCGTCTGGTATGGCGCCGGTTCGAGGGCCGGCAACGGCTTCCATCTCGGCCAGGAAGCAATCGTCCAGCTCGCGCGCCACGACCTGGCCTCCCCGCCCGCGGCCAACCTCCGGCATTCGATCGCGCGCGCCCGACGCGCCGGTGTTGACGTCTTACACTGCGCCTGGACCGACCTTGTGCCCTCCGCGCAATCGCAGCTCCGCGAGCTCGAACGCCGGTGGCGGCGCCGCCACCCTATCCGCCTGCGCCTGACCTTCTCCTCGCTGGCCGACGCCAGCGACGGACGCCTGTGGGCCGTGGCCATGTGCGAAGGACGCGTCGAAGCGGCGGTGACCTGGCTCGACTCAGCCGACAGCCAGGGCATCGTGCTCGATCTCATGCGCCGCCGCCCGGACGCGGTCCCCGGCGCCATGGAGCTGCTGATCCACGAAGGGCTGACAAAAGCCCGCGAGCAGGGCCGCGCCTGGGCCAGTCTTGGCGTCGCGGGTGACCGAGCACCCGCCGGCCTGCGGCGGTTCAAGGCCAAGTTCCGGCCCGAATGGCACGACCGCTACGTGGCCGCGCCAGGGATTCCGCTGCCGCTGGCGCTGGCGGCGGC
>CAZXGB010000260.1:0-3109 GCA_964640005.1 uncultured Actinomycetes bacterium
TCGTGCCCCAGCGGCCAATCCGCCGCCGCCTACAGGGATTGCCCACGTTCGTCGTCACCCGCGGCGGCGAGTATGGCTTCATGCCCGGCCTGCGGGCGCTGCGCTGGCTCGCTGATCTCGACACCTGACATCAGGGGTGCCGCCGCGTCCACAGCGCGCGGTTGCGTCATGGACCACTCCGTCGCCGCACTACGGCGACGCTCCCCGGTCAAGCGGGGAGGAGGCTTTTTCTACATAAGCGCTTGTTCGGTCTTGGCGTCGAAGAGGTGGAGGCGCCGCATGTTCAGGCCGAGGCGAACCTTGTCTCCGGGCGCGGCCTTGAAGTGCGGATCCACGCGGGCGATCACGTCGTCCGCGCCCACCTTGCCGTAGAGATACTGGTCAGACCCGAGCACCTCCACCACCTCGATCTTCATCTCGATCTCGGGGCCACCGTCGCGCGGGTGCTCGTCGAGGTCTTCCGGGCGGATCCCGAGCACGCCCCGGGCGATGTCAGCCGCCTTCGGCAGGTCGATCTTGAAACCGGAGCCGGTGGCCGTGCTGTTCTGGACGGTGACCGGAATGAAGTTCATTCGAGGGCTGCCGATGAAGCCTGCGACGTACATGTTCTTGGGATGGTCGTAGAGCTCGCGTGGCGGCGCGACCTGCTGGAGCACGCCCTCTTTCATGACCGCGATCCGGTCACCCATCGTCATCGCCTCGACCTGGTCGTGGGTGACGTAGATGAACGTTCCCTGCAGGTCCTGGTGCAGGCGCTGCAGGTTTAAGCGGGTCTCCACGCGGAGCGCAGCGTCCAGGTTGGAAAGCGGCTCGTCGAGCAGGAAGACCTGCGGGTTGCGGACGATGGCGCGGCCGAGGGCGACGCGCTGGCGCTGCCCGCCGGAGAGCTGCCGCGGCTTGCGCTGGAGCAGGTTCTCGAGGCCGAGCATCTTGGCCGCATTCTTGACCTTGCCCTCGATCTCGGCTTTGGGCGTGCCCCGCATCTTGAGGCCGAAGGCCATGTTGTCGTAGACGCTCATGTGCGGGTAGAGCGCGTAGGACTGAAAGACCATGGCGATGTCCCGGTCGCGGGCGGGGACATCGTTGACAACACGGTCGGCGATCCTGATGTCGCCATCGGAGATTTCCTCGAGGCCGGCGAGCATGCGCAGGGCGGTCGACTTTCCGCAGCCGGAAGGCCCGACCAGGACCATGAACTCACCGTCTTTGATTTCCAGAGAGAGGTCGTCAACGGCGACCGTGTCGGCAGAGAACCGCTTGGTCACGTGGTCGTATGTCACAGACGCCATGCCGGCAATCCTATAGTTCACCTGCCGTTAAGGCCAGCCTCCCCGCGTAGCGCTCCGCATACCACGCGCAGAGCAGCGCCACGGGGGCCGTCCCGAGCAGCATGGCGGCGAAGTCGAAGCCGGGATTCTCGACGTCGACGGTGGTCGTCTCAACACCTCCCATCACGGTTGTCGCCTGGTCCCCGCTGATGAGCGCGAAGAGATAGAGGTAGTCGTTGAAGACGATGGCGACGGCGAAGATGGCGACCGCCGCCAGCGTGGGCAGCGCTACCGGCAGGAGCACCTGGCGGAGCAGTGCCAGGCGAGCCGCACCCTCCATCCGTGCCTGCTCGAGCATCTCGCGTACATCGTCCCGCGAGAGCAGCGTCCAGAGCGCCCAGGTGCTGAACGGGATGATCAGGCCCGGATAAGCGAGCAGGAGCGCCCAGACCGTGTTTGCCAGGTGGAGCGAGCTCATCATCACGAGCAGGGGCAGCGCGAGCACGGTCTGGGGGATCACATAGGTGCCGAGCAGGACGGCAAGGAGGCCGCGTCCGAGCGGTGCGCGCATCCGGACGATGGCGGTAGCGGCGGCCAGGCTGGCGGCGAGCCCGATCAGCACGCTGCCCCCGGTGACGACAAGCGTGTTCGCCATCCAGCGCCCGAACTGGGCCGAT
Source organism: uncultured Actinomycetes bacterium (assembly GCA_964640005.1). Taxonomy (GTDB): domain Bacteria; phylum Chloroflexota; class Dormibacteria; order Dormibacterales; family Dormibacteraceae; genus CAZHAC01. The sequence continues at coordinate 1,946 of CAZXGB010000260.1, forward strand.
CGGAGCAGGCCGGCGAAGTTGGCGAGGGACGAATCCGAGGCCGGCACCAGGGGATTGGCGTAGGCCACCATTTCATCGGACTGGGTGAGCGAGATGAGCATCATCCAGTAGAAGGGCAGGAGCGCGATCGCGGCCGCCAACGCGAGACCCACGACGCGGATCAGGCGAGTTGCTTTCATCGCCTGAGCAGGATCCAGACGACGGCCGCCAGCGCCGCCAGGTAGGCCGGAACCACCGAGAGTCCGATCGCGATGCCAGTCGCCAGGTCGCCGAGTCGGAGCGCCTCGACGAAGGCGAGGCTGCTGATGATGTGGGTCGAACCGCCTGGGCCGCCGGCGGTCACCAAATGAACGATCGCGTAGTCGCCGAACGTGCCCAGGATCGAGAGCAGGCTGGCGAGCGCGAGCCCGGGAATGAGCGCCGGCAGCTGCAGATGCCAGAAGCGCGACCACGCGCCCGCGCCGTCGACGCGGGCGGAGTCGAGCAGATCCCGCGAGACCGACTGCAGGCCCGCCAGCGCAAGGACCATGAAGAGCGGCGTGCCATGCCAGACGTTGATCGCGACCAGGCTCAGAAGCGCTGAGGTTCCGGTGCCCAGGAACGCGTACTCCTGATGGACGACTCCGGCCAGCAGGAGGACGTAGTTGAAGACTCCGTGGACGTCGGACAGCAGGAAGTACCAGGTGATGCTGACCATCACAACCGGGAACAGAAGCGGCAGCAGCAGCACGGTGTAGAGAATTCGCCGGCCGTGGAACGGGCGGAGGAGAGCGAAGGCGAGCGCGGTCCCGAGCAGGAGCTTGAGAGCCACCGAAAGGCCGTCGTAGGCGAAGGTGTGCCAGAGCGCGGCGCGGTACTCGGGATCGCGAGCCAGGTAGGAGTACTGCGCGAGCCCGACGAAGCTGCCCGGTTCACCGACCGTGGCGTCGGTCAGGCTGTACCAGACGGCGAGGCCCAACGGATAGGCGATGACGCCAAGTACGAAGAAGACCGCCGGAGCGAGCAGCACCAGCGTCCAGAGCCGGCGCGACGCCCGGGCGCTCAGCCTTTGACGGCTCCCGCCGTCATGCCGGCGACGAAGTAGTCGACGAAGAAGGAGTAGAGGAGTGCCACCGGCACCGAGCCGAGCAGCGCCGCCGCCATCAGCTCGCCCCAGAAGAACTC
>CAZXGB010000261.1:0-3064 GCA_964640005.1 uncultured Actinomycetes bacterium
AAGTAGTCGGGGTCGAAGAAGCCGACCCGGTCGATGGCGGCCCGGCGCAGCATCAGGCAGGCGCCGGTCCCGGAGTCCATCTCGTGTGGCTCGTCTGGGGAGAGGTGGCCCATGTTGTAGCGGTTGAAGCGCGGGCTCTTGGCGAAGACGCGGCTCAGCCCGGAGAGCCTGTAGAAGGCGGTGGCCGGGGTCGGAAAGCCGCGCCGGGCGGCGAGGTCGAGGGTGCCGTCCGGCCGCATGAGCTTCGGCCCCACGGCGCCGACGTCGGGACGTACGAGCAGGAAGTCGGACAGCTTGCCGACACAGCCCGGTCCGACCGTGACGTCCGGGTTGAGGAGGAGGATGAAGCGGCCCTCGCACTCCTGGAGCCCGGCGTTGTTGCCGCGCCCGTAGCCCAGGTTCTTGGTCTGCCGGATCAGCTTCACCTGGGGGAAGCGATCGGCCACCGCATCGGCCGATCCGTCCGAGGATGCGTTGTCAACGACCACCGCTTCGACCGGCACGTCGCTGCTGGCGAAGAAGGCCTGGAGGCAGTCGAGCAGGAGGTCGCGGACGTTGTAGCTGACGACCAGTGCTGAAACGAGTGGTTTGTTCGCTAGAGGCATGCGGTGATCAGCATAGAGGCGGCGGGGCGGTTCGCCGTGCCACCTAGAATCCAAGTCGCATGAGGCTCGGGCTCGACCGGATTATCGAAAGCCGGCTCGTCCGCCAAAACCTCGTTCTCTTCATTGGCGGGATGGTCTCCGGCTTCGGCGGGTTCGTGTACCACGCGGTCGCCGGGCGCCTGCTCGCCCCCGCCCTGTATGGAGAGGTCGCGGCGCTGGTGGCGGTTTATGCCGTGGGCGGTGCCGGCAACCTGATCCTGATCCTGGTCCTCGCCCGCTACGCGGCCCAGCTCCAGGCGGCAGGGCGCACGTCCGGCCTGCGTTACCTGATCGTCCGCTCGAGCGTCGTGCTGCTGATACCGGCCTTGGTGTGGGTCCTGCTCACGGTCACGCTCGCGCTGCCTGCGGCCTCCTTCCTCAACCTCACATCACCCGTCCCCGTGATCTGGATCGGCCTCGCGATCGCGGTCTTCTGGTACGCGGCGATCCCGCGCGGGATCCTGCAGGGGACCCAGCACTTCACGGCGCTCTCTCTGAACCTCTCGCTCGAGCTGCTCGCGCGCATGAGCCTGCTGATCGTGCTCCTCAAGCTCGGCTGGTCCGTCAACGGCTCGATGATCGCGGTGCTGCTCGGGATCGCGTTCGCTTACGTGCTCGGCATGTGGACCCTGCGCGACATCCTCGCCGTGAGCGGAGAGCGGGTTCCGCTGCGGTCGATGATGAGCTTCGCGGTCACGGCGACCATCGGAACACTGGGCGTGCTGCTCCTCTACAACTTCGACGTCATCCTGGCCAAGCACTACCTGAGCCCGAGCGATGCCGGCCTCTACGGTGGGCTGAACAAGATCGGCACCATCGTCTATTTCGGAACGCTCTCGATCAGCCAGGTCCTCTTCCCGCGGGTGGTCGAGGCGGTACACACGAACAGCCACCCGGCCCGCCTGCTCATGCTCTCGGCCGGCCTGATGTGCCTGCTCGGCGGCTGCGCCCTCCTCATCTTCGGAGTCGCGCCGACGCTTGTCGTGACCGTCACCTTTGCCAACCGCTTCACGGCGGCCGCTCCCTACGTCTTCCGAATCGGGGTCGTCGGGCTCGGGATCAGCCTGGTCAACCTACTCGTGCAGTTCATGATGGCGGTCCACGACCGGGTCTTCATCCCGATCCTGGCCGGCGGGGTCATCGTCATGGGAGCGCTGATCACCGCCTTTCACGGCGGGCTGGAGCAGGTAGTGAACGACGTGGTCGCCGCCGTCCTTCTGCTCCTTACGGCCCTCGCCATACGCGCCGTGCTGCTCGTCCCGCGCCTGCGCCCAGAGATGGTCGCCGAAGTGGAAGAGGCGATCGAGGAGGCCCAGGCCGAGTCGGTCTGAGCCCCCTCTGCTCGAAGCGGAAATACGTTGATGCTCCCGCCGATCCGCCCTTAGGGGCAACTTCGAGACGTGGATACGCCCGCAGATGCGCCCCTCGGGCTGCGCCTAGCCCTCGCTCGTCGCCGCCCTGGCGAACAGCCCCAGGACGTGGTTCCAGCCGCCGCCCTGGCCGATTCCGTCGCGCAGCGCCTGCCCGTGCACGAGCCGCTCGAGGAGCCGGTGTTCGATCTCGACCTTGGTCCGCTCCGGGCCGTCAGCGGTGAAGCGAACCTCGATCTCGCTGGCGTGCGCGGGATCAGGGTCGTACTGCCACTCACCGTTGATCTGCCAGGTGACCACCAGCCGGTGCGGCGGCTCCCACGCCAGCACCCGCCCCCAGTCGCACTCGCTTCCGTCCACGCCGCGCTCGTACCAGCGTCCGCCTTCACGCGGCTCCAGGATGGCCTCGGCCATTTCCGCCTGCCCGATGTGAAACTCGCGTGGCCACCAGGTGTCGAACGAGCTGGTGAAGACGCGGAACGCCCTTTCGACGGGCACGCCGACGGTGATCGTTCCGTTGAGGGCCGGGATCGTCGATGTCTCGCTCATGACTGCTCCTTTTCGAGCTCTACGGATTTCGCTTCGGCGACCTCTTGAAAAGCCTTCAGGGCCTCCGTCCAGACGCGGTCCAGGTAGGCCCGCAGGGCGCTCACTCCAGCCGGGTCGAGCTGATACACCCGGCGCGTCCCGTCGGCACGGCTGACGACCAGCCCACCTTCCTTGAGCACGCGCAGGTGCTGGGACACGGCCGGCCGGCTGACCGGCAGCTGCCTGGCCAGCTCCCCAACGGATGCGGGGTGCCGGGCCAGCAGCTCGAAGATCGCGCGCCGGGTCGGGTCGCCGAACAGACCGAGGCGGGCATCTCCGTAAGCGTCCACTAACGGTTAGTCTGCGCTTACGGACACGCCAATGCAACAAGTCCGGCCGACGGCTTCCAGAAAGGGGCTAAAAATCCGAGTCCCGCAGACCTTGTGGTCCGCGGGACTCGAAAAAAGATGCTCGGCAACGACCTACTCTCCCACCGCGTTACCGCGGCAGTACCATCGGCGC
>CAZXGB010000262.1:0-3061 GCA_964640005.1 uncultured Actinomycetes bacterium
TGCTCGTCCACGTGTCGTCCGTCGATCCGGCGCTGGTCATCCTCGGCGAGGAGGCCAATCCACAGGCCGTGGCGGCGCTCCATCGCGAGCTCGGCCTCGACCAGCCTCTGCCCGTGCAGTACGTGTTCTGGATCACGCACGTGGTGAGGGGGGACCTCGGCCGTTCGATCCAGACCCACCAACCGGTCCTGGAAGCGATCGGCGAGCGCCTGCCGGCGACGCTCGAGCTCGGATTCGCTGCTCTTGCCTGGGCGCTCCTGGTCGCCATACCGCTGGGGACGATCGCGGCGGTGCGCCGGGGAGGCCCGATCGACCTCCTGGCGACCGGTTTTACGGTGGCCGGCGTGTCGCTGCCCAACTTCTTCATCGGCGTCCTGCTCATCCTGTTCGGCGGCGTCCTGCTCCGGATCTTCCCCGTCGGCGGTTTCGTTCCCTTCGGACAGAACTTGCCCGACAACCTTGATCACCTCGTAATGCCCGCGCTCACGCTCGGCACTCTCAGCGCGGCCACCAACATGCGCTTCACACGCAGCTCGATGATCGATGTCCTGGGCCAGGACTACATCCGGACCGCTCGGGCCAAGGGGGCGGGCTGGGGGCGCGCGGTCACGACCCACGCGCTGAAGAACGCCCTGATTCCCGTCGTGACCGTGGTCGGCATCCAGGTCGGCGCGATCCTTGAAGGCGCGCTGGTGACCGAGTCGGTGTTCAGCTGGCCGGGCGTCGGCAAGCTCGCGGTGGACGGGATCTTCAACCACGACTACCCCGTGATCCAGGGCATCGTCCTCTGCTCGGCCCTCTCCTACATGCTGGCCAATCTCGTGGTCGACGCCGTCTACGCGTGGTTGGACCCGAGGATTTCCTATCGATGAGCACCGCGGGCGGCGTTTACACAGCCGAAGAGCCGGAGGCCGGCGTCGCCCCGGAGGCGCGGCCAGCGCATCCACTGGCCACCCTGGCCGACCGTCCTCGGGTCCTGGTGCCGGCGGGCATGCTGCTCGTGCTCGTGCTGCTGGCGGTGTTCGCGCCCATCGTCCAGATCCACGACCCCATCCGCACGGACCCCGACAACTTCCTTCTCCCACCCGGTCTCGGTCATCTCCTGGGCACCGACGAGCTCGGCCGGGACGAGTTCGCGCGTGTCGTCTGGGGTGGTCGCGTCTCGCTGCCGGTGGCCTTCGTCGCGGTTGCCGTCGGGCTACTGGCCGGTGGGCTCACGGGGCTCACCTGCGGTTACCGGGGCGGCGCCACCGACCTGCTCTTGATGCGGATCGTCGACGCCATCCTCGCCTTCCCCGCGCTGATTCTTGCGATCGCGCTCGTGGCCGCGCTCGGTCCCAGCCTGCGCAACGCGATGATCGCGATCGGCATCGTCCAGGTTCCCGTGTACGCCCGGCTGACCCGGGCCCAGGTCCTGCAGCTGAAGAACCTGGAGTTCATCACCGCCGCCCGCTCGATCGGCGCCGGACCGCTGCGCATCGTCGGGGGGCATTTGGTGCCCAACCTGCTCAACCCGCTGATCGTCCAGGTCTCGCTCTCGGCCGCCTTCGCCATGCTGGCTGAGGCGACGCTGTCCTTCCTGGGTCTGGGCGCCCAGCCACCGACACCCGACTGGGGCTTCATGATCAACAACGGTGCTCGATTCCTGTCCCATGGCGATTGGTGGCTGGCGGTGATGCCGGGGCTCGCCATCTCGCTGGCGGTCTTCGGCTTCAACTGGCTGGGCGATGCCCTCCGGGACGCCCTCGACCCGCGGCTGCGATGAGCTCAGCTGGGTTCCGGATCCGCCCCGGCGAGCCGGCCGACCTGTACGCCATTGCGGAGCTGATCCGCGCTCTGGCCGACTACGAGCGCTTGCTCCATGCTGTCGAATTCGACGAGCCCACGCTCGGCCGCTTCTTGTTCGGCGATCGGCGCTACGCCGAGACCCTGCTCGCCGAAGACGAGGCCACCGGGGAGGCTTTCGGGCTGGCCCTCTACTTCCACAACTTCTCGACCTTTCTCGGCCGGCCCGGGATCTACCTGGAGGACCTCTTCGTAAAGCCCGAGCACAGGGGCCGGGGCGCCGGCCGCGCCCTGCTGGCGCGGCTGGCCGCGATCGCCGTCGAGCGCGAGTGCGGCCGGTTGGAGTGGGCGGTTCTCGACTGGAACGAGACCGCGATCGCCTTCTACGAAAACCTCGGTGCGCGTCCGAACAGCGAGTGGACGACCTACCGTGTGGCGGGCGACGCGCTCACCGCGCTCGCTAGCATGTAGCCCCATGCAGCGCCAGATGGACATCACGGGCGGGCCGCGCGGCCCCGAGGCCCTCACCGCCGATCGCCTCGTCCCCTGGGCGAAGAAACAGCTGGAGCTGGCGGCCGAGATCATCGACAACCCGGGCGGCGGGCTGGTCTTCGCGACCCAGACGCTCGGACAGGTCAAGGCGGCGCTGCAGGAGTTCGACGAGGACCGCTATCACGACGTGGTCGCGGTCCTTGACCGCGCCGAGGACCGGGGCGTCAAGCGCGAGTTCAGCGAAGCGCGGCGACTGATCGCCGAGGCGGCTGCTAGCCTCGACTGAGCCTATCCACGAAGATCGCGAAGAGCTTTCGCGCCCAGTACTGGGTAGCGACTAGCTCCTCCGGGTGACACTGGATCGCAAGCACCGTATCGGACTCCGATTCCAGGGCCTCGATTACGCCATCTTCGCTCCAACCCACCGCTCGCAAGCCAGGTGCGACATCCTTCACGGCTTGGTGATGGAGGCTGTTGACCTTCAGGGTCGGGCCGAGCAGCTCGCCGAGAACCGAGTGCGAATCCAGGCGCACGGTGTGGAGGATCGCAGCTCGGTCCCTGTTGGAGTCACCACGCGGGTGATCCTCCAGGTGCTGGACAAGCGTGCCGCCGAGCGCGACGTTGAGCATCTGCTGGCCGCGGCAGATGGCAAGAATCGGCTTCTCCTCGCCGACCGCAGCTCGCGCGAGGGGGAGCTCCAGGTCGTCCCGAACGCGATCGACGAAGTCCGTCTCCGGCGCTCGCTCCTCGCCGTAGAGCTGCGGATCGACGTCGGCGCCACCGG
>CAZXGB010000263.1:0-3016 GCA_964640005.1 uncultured Actinomycetes bacterium
GACGAGGCTGTCCGGCTCGGTCAGGACCTGCACGCCATCGTTATATACCGAGCGGATGCTTGGCCGGGGCTCCCGGGCGCCGGGGATAGCGATCGGGCGTCGGCCGCGCCTTCCCGACCATGACCACGACGCCGCGCTCCCGAACCGCGGAGGCGGCGGATACCACGTCGGGAGTGGCACCGCCCACTTCCTCGAAAGCGGGCCGCGCCGCCTCGACGTCGGCGTCGGCCGCCATGGCCAGCCAGCGCCCCCCGACGCGCACGAAAGGCAGGCAGAGCTCGGCCGCGACAGGGAGCGCGGCCAGGGCGCGCGACGTGGCGGCGTCGAAGCGCTCGCGGAGAGGCCCATGGGCGGCCACCTCGGCACGCTCGCTGACGATCTCGACGTCGATTCCGAGCCGTGCCGCGGCGTGGGCCAGAAAGGCCGTCTTGCGGTGGTCGGCCTCGAGCAGGGTGACCGCCAGTTCGGGCGCCGCCAGCTTGAGGGGAATCCCCGGCATGCCCCCGCCGGTCCCGACGTCGATCAGGGTGCGAGCGCTGCCCAGGTGGGGGAGTAGGGCGAGCGAGTCCGCGACCAGCGCCTGCGGGTCCTCGCCGCGCCCGACCACCCCGTGCCAGTCGCGCAGCAGACGGACGTATTCGCGCGTCTTAGAATCCAAATCCACGATGCCGATCTACGAGTATCGATGCCAGGCGTGTGAAGGGACGTTCGACGTCCTGACGTCCTACGCGGAGCGCGACAAGGCGCAGGTTTGCCCGAGCTGCGAATCGACGCAGACGCGGGTGCTCGTCTCCTCGTTCGCTTCGCTCGGGGGCACGGAGTCAGGGCTGAGTGACGTTACCCCGAGCGCGGGCGGTGGGTGCGCCTGCGGCGGCAGCTGCAGCTGCGGCGGGCATAACTAAGCCTCCAACCCCGGCCCCGCCGCTCTTTCCGCTGACCGCGCGCGCCGGCGCGGATGGCCGGCTGGAGGTGGGTGGCTGCGACCTTTGGGAGCTGGCCAAGCGGTTTGGCACGCCGCTCTACGTCTACGACGAAGTGACCGTGCGCGAGCGGGCGCGGGAGTTCATGCGCGGGATGGGCGCCGCCGGGCAGGTGCTGTACTCGGCGAAGGCATTCTCGAGCCCGCGCTTTCTGCGGATCGTCGCCGAGGAGGGCTTGGGCCTCGACGTGGTCTCCGCGGGCGAGCTCGACCTGGCGCTGCGGGCGGGCTATCCCACCGCCGGCATCCACTTCCTGGGCAACAACAAGAGCGCCCAGGACATCGCGGCCGCCTGGCAGGCGGGCGCCACGCTCGTGATCGACGGCTTTCACGAGTTCGCGCTGCTGCGAGAGGTGGTGCCGGCGGGCGAGCGGATGCGCTGCGAGGTGCGGATCTCGCCGGGCGTGCACCCCGACACGCACGACTGGATCGCGACCGGTCAGCTCGACTCCAAGTTCGGCTTTTCGATCGAGTCCGGCGACGCCCGGCGGGCGATCGAGCAGGCTCTGGAGCACGACCGCATCGAGCTGGTCGGCCTGCACTCCCACATCGGCTCGCAGGTCTTCAACCTCCGCGGTCACGTGGCGGCCATGGAGATCATGCTCGACCTGGTCGCCGAGCTGCGGCGCGAGCTCGGCTTCGAGACGCGCCGGCTGGGAGCGGGCGGCGGGCTCGGCATCGCCTACACATGGGACGACGATCCGCCGACGCCGAGCGAGTTCGTGGGCACACTGCTCGGGGCCTTGCGAGACGGCTGCGCGCGCCGGCGTCTGGATGTGCCCGAGCTCGTCGTGGAGCCGGGAAGGGCGATCGCCGGGCCGGCCGGCGTCGCCGTGTACACGGTGGGGGCGATCAAGGAGATCCCCGGGGTGCGGACGTACGCGTCGGTGGACGGAGGGATGGGCGACAACATCCGCCCGAAGCTCTACGGAGCTCGTTATGAGGTGGTCCGCGTCGACGACCCGGTGCCCGCCGAGACGCGCACGTACACGATCGCCGGCAAGTACTGTGAGTCGACCGACGTCCTCGTCGAGAACGCCGAGCTCGCCCCGCTCGAGGCGGGCGCGGTCGTCTGCCTGCCCGCCGCGGGCGCTTACAGCCTCTCGATGGCAAGCAACTACAACGGGATGCCGCGGCCGGCGGTGGTGATCGTCAGGGGCGGTGAGGCGACCCTCATGCGCCGCCGCGAGACCTTCGACGACCTGGCGCGGGCCGAGATCTTCTAGGGCGCTGCCGAAAGCGCGCGCGCAAGCGTGCATATGCGGGCGCATCCACGCCATTGAGGCTGCCCCAAGCGTGCATCTGCGGGCGTATCCACGTCATTCTTGCCGGGGCGGACCCAGGTCCACGTAGTCGCGCTCGCCGGTCTTCGGGTCATAGCGGACCTGCGTCAGGTGCCCGGTCGCTGGGTCGAGGAACCGCTCCCCGGTGTCCTCCCAGCGGCCTGGCCTGCTTCGTGTGCGATAGCGTCGCGCCTCGAAGAGGACGCCGGCCAGCACGACCACGCCGGACAGGGCAAGCTGGGCGAACAGCGGAGTGACTATGACCGCCAGCAGGATGCCCGCGACCAGGGCCAGAGTCGCGACGGCTCCCACCGCGACCCGGAGCTTCATCTAACCGCTAATCGGCTGGATCACGACTGCAGTGCCATAGGCCACGATCTCCGACATCGTCTGGCCGATTTCGGAGGAGTCGAACATCATGCGCACGATCGCGTTGGCGCCCATCGCGGTGGCGTTGGCGACCATCCGATCGGTGGCGTGCCGACGTGCGTCCTCCAGCATCTGTGTGTACTCAGTGATCTCGCCCCCGCCCAGCGAGCGCAGGCCGGCCATGATGTTGCCGCCCAGCCCGCGGCTGCGCACGACCAGGCCGAAGACCTGGCCCTTGGTCTCCACGATCCGGTGCCCAGCGACTTCCTCGGTAGTCACGACGATCATGGAGCGCCATTCTGAGGCCCTTAGAGCACGCGCGGTTCGTCCAGCCAGCGCGGCTGCGCCCCGCGCCGGATCGCGATCAGCCCGGCCAGCATGCTGA
>CAZXGB010000264.1:0-2856 GCA_964640005.1 uncultured Actinomycetes bacterium
GGCTAGCCTGCTAAACGACGATCGAGCCGTTTTCCGCGGGCAGCGAGAGCGAGAACGTGCTGCCGCGACCCGGCTCGGACTCGACGGTCACGTCGCCGCCGTGCAGGCGCGCCAGCTCACGCGACAGGTAAAGCCCGAGCCCGGTGCCCCCGATGTGCTCGGTCTCGTGCGTGACGAGCCGCCCAAACCGCGTGAAGAGCTTGTCCAGCTGCTCGGGCGGAATGCCGAGGCCTTCGTCGGTCACTGAGATGATCGCGTAGGCACCCTTGCGGAGCACGCTGCAGCTGATACGCCCCCCGGCCGGGGAGTACTTGATGGCGTTCGAAAGCAGGTTGCCCAGGATGGTGGCGATCCGCTCCTGGTCGACGATCGCGCGGACGGCTTCAGGTGGCGGCTCGAAAACCAGGTTGTGGGAGCGGTTGGCGAGTGGGCGAACCATCTCGACTCCCAGGCGCGCGAGTTCGCGGAGGTCGGTGTCAGCCGGGTGCAGCTCGAGCCGCCCTTCCTCCAGGCGCGCGGCCTCGATCATCTGGTCGACGAGCGCGTTCATCTGATCGGCCTTCTGCACCATCACAGGCACCGCCTGCCTGACCTCCGGGTTCAGCTCTCCGAGCTCCCCGTCGCTGAGCATCGACAGGTAGCCACGAAGCAGTGTGAGGGGACCCCGCAGCTCATGTGAGGCAAGGTTCAGGAATTCGGTTTTTGTCCGCTCCAACGCGGTCAGCCGCTCCGTGAGCACCGTTCGATCAAGGCCGGCACTGACAGAGGCGGCGAAGGTGCGGAGACGGTCGAGCTCATCGGAGCCGAAGTAGGGCGTGAATGGACCCGAGGTCACGATCAGGGCGCCGGTGCCGCTGGCAAGGGTCAGTGGTACAACGACCGCCGAGCGGGCCGCGCCCTCGTGGTCGCTGAAGGGAACGATCGAGGGCGGCTGGTTGGGATTCAGGTGACGTATGAGGTCGCGAGCGCGCTCGGGTGAGATGCCTTCGAATGCAAGCGGCTCGCCCTCGCCGTCGGCGATCAGCGCGCCATCGCCGCCGACCAGCCGTCGTGCGCTCTCGATTGCGCGCTCGGCGAGAACCTTCCGCGTCGGGCTGAAGAGCAGCAGCTGGCCCAGCCCGGCACGCAGAGCTTCCTCTTCGGGACGGCGCCAGATCGCGCGGAGCCAGCTCGGCGGCGCAAAGCTGAAGTAGAGGAGGGGGGTGGTCAAAAGCGCTACCACCTGCACGGCCACCTGGAATGCGGTGTTGTAGGCAAGGGCCGGCACCAGGACAGCCGCGAGCAGGATCAGTGCAATCGCGGCAAACGCTGTGGCCAGCGAGCGGAGGCGTGCGCGCTGCACCGCGGGCACGTGGACCGACGCCCAGGTGAACCGAATCAGGGGATCGACGAGGCAGCCCGTCCAGGCCAGGACGAGCAGGATTGTGACGGCCGACTGGAACGTGTTGGGAGTGGTCGTGCTGCCGAGACGCGCGGCCACGGCGACGGCGCCCAGCAGCGTCAGGCCGGCACCTGCCACCGCCGGCGCCGGGGCCGTGAGCGGGATGAAGGTGCCCCGGAAGCGGAGCATGGCGTAACCGGAAAGCAAGAAGGCGGCGATCGACCCATCGCCGGCCGCCTCGCGAAGGCCGGGTTGCAGGTCCTGCACCCGGCCGAGGACGGCGACCATCGCGATCCCGCCGATAACCAGGGTCAGCCAGCCGGAAGCCGGCCCCCGGTTGCGGCGCCAGTGCGCGGCCGCAGCAACGCCGACCATCACAAAGAGCACGCCAACCAAAAGCTGCAACGCTGATAGCAGGTCGGTCATTTATTGGCGCCCTCGCAGGTTGCTAATTGAAACAGCATGACTGGGAGTTGGCGAGTATTAAGCGAGCTTTTTGAGCTCCTCTTCGACGAGCTCGACCAGCGGGGCCATGTCCTCAGCGTCGAAAACCAGGCGGGCGCCCGCGGCGGCGAAGAGCTCGGGCAGTGGCCGGGAGCCGCCGAGGGCGAGGGCTCGTCGATACGCGGTCACCGCGCCGGCCTGGTCGGAGAGGGCATTTCGCCAAACCTGGAGCGCGCCCATCTGCGCGATGCCGTACTCGATGTAGTAGAGCGGGTAGTTGAAAAAGTGAATTTGCTCGTACCAGCGAGCGATCCGCTCTCGTTCGCAGCCCGTCCAGTCCACACCGCGCCCGAAGCGTGCTCGCAGCTCGAGCCACTTGCGGTCGCGGGCGTCCCGGTCGCCGCCTTCGGCTGACGTGTAGATCCAGTGCTGGAAGGCGTCGACGCAGGCGATGTGGGCGACGCCGGTCAACAGCTCCTCGAGGTGTGCCGAGCGGGCCCGCCGCTCCTCCTCCTCCGAGTAGAGCGTCCCCTTCAGGTAGGGCGCCGCCAGGAGCTCCATCGACATCGACGCGACCTCGGCCATCTCCGAGCCCGGGAAGCGCTGGAAGACCAGGGGCAGGCTCTCGATGGCCTCCAGCGCGTGGAACGCGTGCCCCGACTCGTGCAGGAGAGTGTCGACGTCATTGGCGATGCCGGAGGAGTTCATGAAGATGAAGGGCAGTCCGCGGAACGGGAGCGTTGCGCAGTAGCCCCCGGGAGCCTTGCCGGGACGGCTCATCAAGTCGAGCATCTGGCCCTCGACCAAACGGTCGAAGTAGGCTCCGAGCTCGGGGTCGACCTCGGTGAAGATGGTCGCCGCCGCGGTTACGAGCTCGTCCTGATTGGAGAATGGGCGGAGGGCCGGGCGGCCGCGCGGGTCGGGCGACGCCAAATGCCCGTCGATCGCATCCCAGGGGCGTACCTCGTCACCGGCAATCCCCATCAGGCGGGCGCGCCGGGCATAGAGGCGCCCGAGCGCGGGGACGACGG
>CAZXGB010000265.1:0-2856 GCA_964640005.1 uncultured Actinomycetes bacterium
GGCTAGCCTGCTAAACGACGATCGAGCCGTTTTCCGCGGGCAGCGAGAGCGAGAAGGTGCTGCCGCGACCCGGCTCGGACTCGACGGTCACGTCCCCACCATGCAGACGCGCCAGCTCGCGCGACAGGTAGAGCCCGAGCCCCGTGCCCCCGATGTGCTCGGTTTCTCGCGTAACCAGGCGCCCAAAGCGCGTGAAGAGCTTGTCCACCTGCTCCGGCGGAATGCCGAGGCCCTCGTCGGTCACCGAGATGATCGCGTAGGCGCCTTTGCGCAGCACGCTGCAGCTGATGCGGCCCCCGGCGGGCGAATACTTGATGGCGTTCGAAAGCAGGTTGCCGAGGATGGTGGCGATCCGCTCCCGGTCGACGACCGCGCGGATCGCTTCCGGCGGCTGCTCGAAGACCAGGTTGTGCGAGCGGTTGGCGAGTGGGCGGACCATCTCGACTGCCAGGTGTGCGAGTTCGCGGAGGTCGGTGTCAGCCGGGTGCAGCTCCAGCCGGCCTTCCTCCAGCCGCGCGGCCTCGATCATCTGCTCGACGAGGCCGTTCATCTGGTCGGCTTTCTGAACCATCACCGGCAGCGCCTGCATGACCTCCGGGTTCAGCTCTCCGAGCTCCCCGTCGGAGAGCATCGACAGGTAGCCCCGAAGCAGCGTGAGCGGACCCCGCAGCTCGTGTGAGGCGAGGTTCAGGAACTCGCTTTTCGTCCGCTCCAGGGCGGTCAGGCGCTCCGTGAGCACGGTTCGATCAAGGCCGGCGCTGACGGAGGCGGCGAAGGTGTGCAGACGGTCGAGTTCATCGGAGCCGAAGTAGGGCGTGAACGGCCCCGAAGTCACGATCAGGGCGCCGGTGCCGCTGGAAAGCGTCAGCGGCACAACGACCGCCGAGCGGACCGCGCCCTCATGGTCGCTGAAAGGAACGATCGAGGGCGGCTGGTTGGGGTCCAGATGACGGATGAGGTCGCGGGCGCGCTCGGGTGAGATGCCCTGGAACGCCAGCGGCTCGCCCTCGCCGTCGGCGATCATCGCGCCATCGCCGCCGACCAGGCGCCGGGCGCTCTCGATGGCGCGCTCGGCGAGCACCTTCCGGGTCGGGCTGAAGAGGAGCAGCTGGCTGAGCCCGGCCCGCAGCGCCTCCTCTTCGGGACGGCGCCAGATCGCGCGCAACCAGTTCGGCGGCGCAAAGCTGAAGTAGAGGAGGGGAGTGGTGAACAGCGCCACCACCTGCACGACGATCTGGAATACGGAGTTGTACACCAGGGCTGGCACCAGGACGGCCGCGAGCAGGATCAGTGCCAGCGCGGCGAACGCTGTGGCGAGCGAGCGGAGCCGCTCTCGCTGGACCCCGGGCACCCGAAACGACGCCCAGGTGAACCTCATCAGAGGGTCGATCAGGCAGCCGGTCCAGGCCAGGACGAGCAGGATCGCTATCACGGACTGGAACGCGTTGGGAGCGGTCGGGCTGCCGATGCGGGCCGCTACAGCGAGCGCTCCCAGGGCGGTCAACCCGGCGGCGGCCGCCGCTCGCGCCGGGCGCGAGAGCGGGATGAAGGTGTGCCGGAAGCGCAGCATCGCGTAGCCGGAAAGCAAGAAGGCGCCGATCGAGGCGTCGATGGCCGCCTCGCGAAGGCCGGGCTGCAGGTCGGAGAGCCGGCTCAGGACGGCGACCATCGCGATCCCGCCGATGACCAGGGTCAGCCAGCCGGCGGCCGGCCCACGGTTGCGGCGCCAGTGGGCGGCCGCCGCCACACCTACCATCACAAAGAGCGCCCCAACCAAAAGCTGCAACGCTGACAGCAGGTTGGTCATTCTTCTATGCGCTCCTGGGCTGTTAATTGAAACAGCACGACTAGGAGTTGACGAGAACTAAAGGAACTTGGCCAGTTCCTCTTCTACGAGATCGACCAGCGGGGCCATCTCCTCGACGTCGAACACGAGGCGGGCGCCGGCGGCGGCGAAGAGCTCGGGCAGTGGCCGAGAGCCGCCGAGGGCGAGGGCCCGCCGGTACGCGGCCACCGCGCCGGCCTGGTCAGAAAGCGCGTTCCGCCAAACCTGGAGCGCGCCCATCTGGGCGATTCCGTACTCGATGTAGTAGAGCGGGTAGTTGAAGAAGTGGATCTGCTCGTACCAGCGAGCGACTCGCTCCTGTTCGCAGCCCGTCCAATCGACCCCGCGCCCGAAGCGTGAGCGCAGCTCGAGCCACTTCCGATCCCGCGCGTCCCGGTCGCCGCCTTCGCCCGAGGTGTAGATCCAGTGCTGGAAGGCGTCGACGCAGGCGATGTGGGCGACGCCGGTCAACAGCTCCTCGAGGTGTGCCGAGCGGGCCCGCCGCTCCTCCTCCTCCGAGTAGAGCGTTCCCTTCAGATAGGGCGCCGCCAGGAGCTCCATCGACATCGACGCCACCTCGGCCATCTCCGAGCCCGGGAAGCGCTGGAAGACGAGGGGTAGGCTCTTGATCGCTTCCAGCCCGTGGAACGCGTGCCCGGACTCGTGCAGGAGCGTGTCGACGTCGTTGGCGATGCCGGACGAGTTCATGAAGATGAAGGGCAGTCCGCGGAAGGGCAGGGTCGCGCAGTAGCCCCCGGGGGCCTTGCCCGGCCGGCTCATCAAGTCGAGCATCCGCCCTTCGACGAGGCGGTCGAAGTAGGCGCCGAGCTCCGGGTCGACCTCGGCGAAGATGGCCTTCGCCGCGGCTACGAGCTCGTCCTGGTTGGAGAATGGGCGGAGGGCCGGGCGGCCCAGCGGGTCGGGCGAGGCCAAATGCCCATCGATCGCATCCCAGGGGCGTACCTCGTCACCGGCCATCCCCATCAGGCGGGCGCGCCGGGCATAGAGGCGCCCGAGCGCGGGGACGACGG
>CAZXGB010000266.1:0-2844 GCA_964640005.1 uncultured Actinomycetes bacterium
CCGCGCCCTGCCTGCTGGCCCTGACCGCCTTGAGCCTTTCCCTGGCCTTGAGCGGCCTGCGCCGCCTGTGCCTCAGCCTGGTCGTCGAGCGGACCCTTCATGCCCTGGAGGGCGTTTACCGACTGCGCGGAGTCACCCTGGAAGTCCTGTGCGCCCCCCAGCTGGCTCTGGCTGGCCGCCGCCTGGTTGAGCGCCGCCTGTGCGGCTTGCGCGTTGCCCGACTGGAGAGCCGAGGCGGCGTCCTGCAGGTGCTGGGCGAGCTGCTGGTTCCCGCCCTGCTGAGCGGCCTGCGCAGCGCTCTGCAGCTGCTGGGCCAGGGACTGCTGCTGCGCCGCGCTCATGGAGCCGAGCTGCTGACCGAGCTGCTGAAGGGCGGACGCGGCTCCGCGGTTGTCCTGGTTGGCCATCGCCTGACCGGCGCGCTGCGCTGGCCCCGACTGCTGTGCCAGGGCCTGGCCGGCCTGCGCCGAACCCTGCTGCCGCTGCGCGACCGTCGGGTCGGTGAGAGCGCGAATGTCGCTCTGGGCCTGACTGATCGCGGCCACCGCCGAGGAGGGATCGGGCGCCTTGCGGACCTGGTCGGCGGCCTTCTGCAAGTCTTTGACCAGGGCCTGGCGCTGCGCCCCATCCTCGCCCGCGCGCGCGTTCTTCGACTCCTGCGTCGCCAGCCGCGCGATCTCGTCGGCCGCCTTGGCCTGGGCCGCGGCACCGGCATTGTGGACCCGCAAACGGTCGAGCGCGGGATTGGGCGCCAGCGCCAGCCCGACGGCGACCACGAGCGCGCCGGCTGCAACCGCGAGCAGGCGCGCGGGCAGGCCGCCCTGGCCCAGCCGGGAGGGGTCGGCGGCCGCCGCGAAGGCCTGCGCGTCGAGGCGCTGGCGGGCGGGCAGGTAGCCATCCATCCGGACGTACTCGAGCGCGGTCGTCAGCCTCTCCTTGCCGCCCAGCTCGAGGTCGGCGATGCGCGCGACCTCCGTCCACGACGGCCAGGCCCGCAGCCAGCCCACGAGCGCCACCAGGGCTCCCGCCAGGCCGCAGCCCGCGAGCACCGGCCAGGTGGGATCGACTGGCCACTGCCGGAACGCGGCCTCGCAAACGGCCGCCCCGACGGCTCCGACCGCCGCGCCGCGCACTGCCCAGGTCAGCGCGCGGGCGCTCGCGATCCGCGTCCGCGCCCGGCCGAGGAAGTCGTTGATCTCGTTCATGCGTCGGCCTCCTGCACTTTCCGCAGCGGCCGGGCGCGGCGCCCGCGCACGAGCAGCACGGCTCCGGCGACCGCGAGCGCGGTCAGTACCAGCTCGGTCAGGACGCAAACCTGCCAGGGCTCGACGACCGGTCCCCAGCGAGCTGAGGCTCCACCGTCCAGGAACAGGAGCTGGAGCAGCCGTCCGAGGGGAACCGGGGCGCCGTTGGGGTCGGTCAGGACGATGATCAGCGAGAAGACCGGGTTGCCGAAGAGCAGTGGGTGGGCCTCCACGTTCGACGTGACCAGTCCGTACCGGAAGGCGTAGATATAGGTCAACAGCAGGCCCGCCACGGCGGTGCCGACGATGAGCCCGAAGGCGCCTGCGTAGGAGGTCACTGTCGAGGGCAGGGAGCGCCGGAAGAGAGCGCTGAAGAAGATCGAGACCGCCCCGATCTCGAGCGCGGTGACCACGGTCACCAGGTGCGTGAGGACGAACTGCTCGAAGTCGATGCCGCCGAACAGGAACACAGCCGCGAAGATCGGCAGCGCTGTGAAGATGATCAGGAGCAGGTAGGCCAGCGAGGCGATCAGCTTCCCCCAGACGATCCCGAAGGCGCTGACCCGGCTCACCAGCAGCACGTCGAAGGTCTGCCGCTCGCGCTCGCCCGAGATGGCGCCCGCCGCCAGCGCCGGCGCGAAGAGGCTGATCAGCGCCAGCTGGAAGAAGGCCAGGGCCACGAAGACGTTCTGGCCGATGTTGGCCGCCGTCATCTGGGCGTACTGAGCGGTCAGGATCTGGATCGTGAACACCCCGTAACCGAAGGCGCCGAGCAGGCCCAGGTAGAGGGTGATCGCGAGCGGGGCCCGCCAGGAGCGCATCCGTGAGACGCCGTCCTTGATGATCAGGGGGTTGTCGTAGCCGCTCAGGAGGACGAGAAAGCGCCTCGCCTTCACCTCGACTCCTCACCGGCGTGCCCACCGGGCCCGGTGAGGCGCATGAACGCCTCCGAGAGGTCGCCCGCGACCGGGGCGAAGGAACGCACCGGCAGTTTCCGGCGGACCAGGAAGGCGAGCAGCTCGGAGTCCTGGACCTGCTCCTCGACGGTCACCTCCATGTGGTCGCCGAGGAGGTCCACCACGAGCACGCCGGCGCGGTCCTTGAGCACCTCCTCGGCCCTCCGCATGGTCGGCTCGTCGGGGGTCACAAGATCGATTCTGAGCCTGCGACCCGTCACCACGCGATCCCGGATCTGCTCCATGGGTCCGACGGCGACCATCCGGCCGCGATCGATGAAGCCGACCCAGGTGCAGAGCTCCTCCAGCTCCGGCAGGATGTGGCTCGAAACCAGGATGGTCTTTCCCATCCGGCGCAGCTCCCGCACGAGCTCCCGCATCTCGACGCGGGCTCGGGGGTCGAGGCCGGAGGCGGGCTCGTCGAGAAGCAGCACCTTGGGGTCGTGGACGAGCGCCCGGGCGAGGCACAACCGCTGCTTCATGCCCCGCGAAAGGGTGTCGACCTGGGCGTCGCGGCGGTCGCCGAGGTCGACCAGCTCGAGCAGCTCGGTGGCCACGCGGCGGCGCCGGCTGCGGGGCACGCCGTGGCAGGCGGCGTAGAACTCCAGGTACTCGGCAGCCGTCAAGCGGTCGTAGACGCCGAA
>CAZXGB010000267.1:0-2837 GCA_964640005.1 uncultured Actinomycetes bacterium
CGCTTGAGCAGCGAGTAGACGATCGGGATCACGAGCAGGGTCAGGAAGGTGGACGAGATCAGGCCGCCCTCGACGACGACCGCCAGCCCCTGTGAGATGAGACCGCCCCCACCGCCGGCGGAGACGCCGGCGGCAACCGGGATCAAGGCGGCAATCGTCGCCACCGCCGTCATGAGGATCGGCCGCAGGCGAGTCGAACCCGCCTCCAGCAGCGCTTCGCGCAGGGACAGCCGGCGGACCGAGCGCTCTGTGAAGTCAATCAGCAGGATGGCGTTGCTGACCACGATTCCGAAGACCATCAGGACGCCGAGCAGGGCGGGCAGACCGAGCGGCTGCCCGGTCAGGTAGAGCGCAAAGAAAGCGCCGATCAGCGCCAGTGGCATCGTCATCAGGATCACGAACGGCGTCACGACCGAGCGGAAGAAGGCGACCAGGATCAGGAACACGATCGCGACCGCGATCCCCATGGCCATGAACATCGATTTGAAGGAGTCGTTGACGTCGGCGTTGGTGCCGCCGGAGGTGTCCAGCGTCACGCCGGCGGGGAGCGAGAGCTTCTCGACGCGCTGGTTGGCGCCGTTCGAAGTACCACTGACGTCGTTGCCCCGGATGGTCGCCGACACCGACAGCTGCTGCGTGCCGTCGACACGCGTGATCGCGGTCGGGGCGAGGTCGTTGCTCACCGTGGCGACGTCCTTCAAGGTCGTGCCCGGCCCGACGGGCAGGGCGGCCAGGTTGCTCGCGGTGATCCGGGAGGGATCGACGAGGACGCTGACCCCGGGCCCATTGGCGCCGAGCGTGCCCAGCGGCTGCGAGCTCAAGGTCCCCGCCATCACCTGTGCGACCTGGCGCGGGGACAAGCCGCGCGCGGCCGCCTTGGACGGATCGACGGTCACTCGCAGCTCCGGCTTTTCGGCAGCCAGGTTCGACTTGACGTTGCTCAGCCCGGAATCCTGCTGAAGCTCGGCCACGATCATGTCCGAAGCTTGCCGGAGCGCTTGTGGATCGCGACCCTTGGCGCTGATCACGTAGTCGGATGCGGGCGGACCGGGCTGGACGACGGTCAGCGTCGAGTTGCCCTGGCCGTAGAGCTCGTCGAGCTTGGCCTTCAGCCGGTCGAGTGCCGCCTGCGAGTGGTCCTTGTTCTTCAGCTCGACCAGGACGCGCGCCGAGTTGGTCTCGTATCCAGCGGTGTAGCCGCCGTAGTCCGTGCTGGCGACGGTGACCTGGACCAGCTTCACGTCAGAGTCGGTCCGCGCGTAGTCCTCGAAGGAGCGCAGTGCCTGTGATGTCTGCACGGTGGACGTGCCCGCGGGAAGGGTGACCGTCCCCTGGAGCTCCTCGGCTCCGCCAAAGGAGAAGAAGTTCTTGGGGACGAACATGTAGACGCAGGCGATCGAGCCGGCGAGGAAGATCGCGGCGACCACGAGGACCAGCACCTTTTGAAGGCGGCCCGCGAGAGACCAGGCGAGTACGGGGCGGTAGAAGCGGACCAGCCGGCTCTGGTGCTCGGCGGTGGTAACGCTCCGGCGGGCCAGGAAGAAGCTGACCAGAACCGGCACGATCGTGAGCGCGACCAGCAGGGAGGCGAGCAGCGAGATCGTGACCGTGATCGAGAAGGGCAGGAAGAAGCGGCTGATGATGCCGCCCACGAGCCCGATCGGCAGGAAGACGGCGACCGTGGTCAGGGTCGAGGAGATCACCGCCGAGGAGACTTCGGTCGCGCCGTTGAGGGCGGCCTCGATGGGTGATTGGCCCTCCTGCAGGTGGCGGTAGCTGTTCTCGAGCACGACGATGGCGTCGTCGACGATTCGGCCGACGGCGATCGTCAGACCGGCCAGTGTCAGGACGTTCAGCGAGTAGCCGGTGAGCTGGGTGCCGAGCAGGGCGACCAGCACCGAGGTCGGCAGCGAGACCGCCGTGACCAGCGTCGCGCGCAGGCTGCCCAGGAACAGGAAGATGACGATGATCGCCAGCGCGGCGCCGAGCAGGCCCTCGAGGATCAGGTCGTTGAGCGAGCTGCTGATGCCTTTGGCCGAGTCGTTGACGAGCACGATCTCGTCGTTGGGGTCGGGATGCAGCTTGGCCATGCGGGACTTGACGTCGTTGCTGAGCGCCACCGCATTGCCGTTGCTGGCCCGGATCACCTGGATAGAGAGGGAGGGAGTGCCGTCGGTCCGGGAGATGCCGTTGACGGGCGCCGCCGCCTGAGTAACCGTCGCCACATCGGCGAGCTTCACGGGCACACCCTGGCGGCCCGGCACCTGGGAAGTGCCGACGACAACGCCCTTCAGATCGTCCACCGAGCGCAGGTTGCCGAGCACTTCGACGGGCACCTGCTTGCCGCCGTCGAGGGTCTCGCCGGCCGGCATGTCGACTTGCGCCCCCTGCAGCGCCTGCACCACCTGGAACGAGGACAGGCCGGCAGCGCCCAGCTTGACCGGGTCGAGCGTGATCTGGACCGACTGCTGCTCGCCGCCGACCACCTTGACCTGGGCGACGCCGGTCGCACCTTGCAGCGCCGGCGCGATGACGTCCTTGGCCTCGGTGGTCGCCCGGGTCAGGTTGCCGTCGCGCGCTTTGACGGCATAGGTCATGGTCGGAAAGGCGCTGAAGGAGAAGGTCTGAGCCGTAGGCTTGCCGGCGCCGGCGGGCAGCTGAACCGATGCCAGGCGCTGGTTGACCGCGTCCAGGTCGTCCTTGAGCTGAGTGTCGAGGCCGAAGTCGACCGCGACGGTCGAGAAGCCCTGTCCGGACTCCGCGGTGATGTGGCGTTCGCCGGCGAGGCCCGTGAGTGCGTTCGAGAGCGGCTGTGAGACGTCGCGGTCGACCACGTC
>CAZXGB010000268.1:0-2795 GCA_964640005.1 uncultured Actinomycetes bacterium
CAGACGTCGAACCGCCCACCGGCGTGCCCACGCTGGACAAGATCAAGATCCTCCGGAACACGATCGATCAGCTGACCAAGGACCTGCCCAGCAACATCGACAAGTGGCGCGCGGTGATGGGGGTCTAGCGATAGGCGACCACTACCAGTCGGGCCGGCACTTTCTTCAGATTCCCGGCCCGACCAATGTTCCGGACCGCGTCTTGAGGGCGATGGACCGCGCCGTCATCGACCATCGCGGTCCCGAGCTGCCCGAGATCACCCACGAGGTGGTGGCGAACCTCAAGCGCGTGTTCGCGACGCGCGAGGGGCGGGTCGCCCTCTGGGCGGGCTCGGGCACCGGCGCCTGGGAGGCGGCGGTGGTCAACGTCCTCAATCCCGGCGATCGCGTCCTCGCCTTCAACAACGGCACCTTCGCCGAGAAGTTCGCCGAGGTGGCCACCAGGTTCGGCGCCGACGTCGACCTGGTCGACATGCGCTGGGGCGACGCCGTCTCGCCAGAGCTGGTCGCGGCCAGGCTGAACGGGCACAAGGCGGTGCAGGTCGTGCACAACGAAACCTCGACCGGGGTCACCTCGGACATCGCTGGGATCCGGCAGGCCATCGACGCCTCCGGCCAGGATCCCTACCTGCTCGTCGACACCGTCTCCTCGCTGGGCTCGATCGAGTTCCGCTTCGACGAGTGGCGAGTCGACGTTGCTCTCACCGGTTCCCAAAAGGGCCTGATGCTGCCGCCGGGAATCGCCATCTGCTGCGTTTCCCCGCGGGCCTTGGAGCGGTCGAAGCAAGTGACGACGCCACGCAGCTTCTACGACTGGGGGCCGCTGCTGGCCGCGATGGAGGCGGGCTACTTCCCGGCCACCCCACCGACGCTCGAGCTCTACGGCCTGCGCGAGGCCCTGCGCATGCTCGTCGACGAGGAAGGCCTGGAGAACGTCTACCGCCGGCACGGCCGGCTGGCCGAAGGTGTGAGGTTCGCGGTCCAGGCCTGGGACCTGGCGTTCCTCTGCCACGACCGGGAGCGCCTCTCCAACTCGCTCACAGCGGTCGTCTGTGAGACCGCCAACAGCGACGAGCTGCTCCGGCTCTCCGAAGAGCACCTCAACCTCTCGCTCGGCGCCGGCCTCGGCCGGCTCAAGGGCAAGGTGTTCCGGATCGGCCATCTGGGCGCCCTCAACGAGCTCGAGGTGCTGGCGACGCTCGGCGGGGTCGAGCTGGCGCTGAACCTGGCCGGCGAGCGGGTCGAGCTGGGTTCGGGCGTCGCCGCCGCCCAGCACTGGTTCAACGAAGACGGTTGGTAGCCATCCGCCGGGGCCGGCCGGAGCTCTCGTCTCTCCTCTTCATCGCGGCCGTCGCCGTGCTCGCATTCATGGTGTTGGTGCCGATCTCGTGGCTCCTGCTCACCTCTTTCCAGGACCCGCTGAGCGCGCAGCTGACCGTCGACAACTACGTGGCCGCCTTCACCAAGGGCTACCTCCTGGACCCCATCGCCAACTCCTTCAAGATGGCTTTCGCGGTCGCGGTCATCGCGGTCGCGGTCGGCACCCCCCTGGCCTGGCTGGTGTCGCGGACCGACATGCCGGGGCGCTGGCTGCTGCGGCCCCTCATCCTGGCCGCGTTCGTGACGCCGTCCTTCCTGGGCGCCAACGCCTGGATCTTCCTGGCCGCGCCCAACTCGGGCATGGTCAACAACTGGATTCGCTACGTGTTCCACGTGGACCAACCGGTGTTCAACATCTACGGGCTCACCGGGTGCATCTTCGTGATCGCGCTCTACTCGATCCCCTACACGTTCTCGTTCGTCTCGGGAACGCTCGAGCTGATGTCCTCGGAGCTCGAGGACGCGGCCACCACCCTCGGCTCCGGCACCTTCCGGACCACGTTTTCGATCACCCTGCCGCTGGCTCTGCCGGCGATTCTTTCCGGCTTCCTGCTCTCCTTCCTGGAGTCGATCGAGCTCTTCGGTCCGCCCGCCTTCCTGATGATCCCGGCCCGCCAGCAGGTGATGACGACGCAGCTCTACCTGTTCTTCTCGCAGTTCCCACCTCGCATCGAGGTGGCGGCCGCCTATGCGATGCCGCTCCTGCTGGTGACGATCGCGCTGCTCTGGTTGCAACGCCGTGTGCTCGGGCGGCGCCGCTTCGTGACGGTGACCGGCAAGGGCGGCGTGCGCCGGCGAATGGCGCTCGGCCGCTGGCGCTGGCCGCTGGCGTTGCTGGCCTTCATCCCACCCTTCCTCTCGGTTCTGCTGCCCTACTTCGCGCTCCTCGTAGTCTCGCTGCAGCGGGTCTGGGGCAAGGGCCCGTTCTCGCCCGGCAACCTTGGCCTCTACTGGTACCGCTGGGCACTGTTCGAGAACCCGACCACGCGCAACGCGATCGAGCATTCGATCGAAT
Source organism: uncultured Actinomycetes bacterium (assembly GCA_964640005.1). Lineage (GTDB taxonomy): Bacteria > Chloroflexota > Dormibacteria > Dormibacterales > Dormibacteraceae > CAZHAC01. The sequence continues at coordinate 2,396 of CAZXGB010000268.1, forward strand.
ACGGTGCCGCGGCGGCCACCCTGGCGGTGGTCGTCGCCACGCTGGTCGCCTACCTCGTCGTCCGCCGCCTGGTCCCTCTGAGCGGAATCCTCGGCTTCGTCGCCATGGCGCCCTTCGTGGTCCCCGGCATCGTGCTCGCGATCGGCTTTCTGGCCGCCTACTCGCATCCGCCGGTCCTGCTCTACGGGACAGCGTTCATCCTGATCGCCGCCTACGCCACGCGCTTCCTGCCCATCGCCTATTCCAACGGGCAGTCGATCCTGCAGGGGATCAACGTCGACCTCGAGAACGCGGCGCGAACGCTGGGGGCCGGCCGGCTGCACGCGATGTGGGCGATCACGCTGCCGCTGCTCCGGCGCGGAATCCTCTCCGGCTGGCTGCTGGTCTTCATCCCGGCGCT
>CAZXGB010000269.1:0-2777 GCA_964640005.1 uncultured Actinomycetes bacterium
GTGATCAGGCGGCCAGGACGCGGTGCCGTGCCTCTTGGAGGGCGCGAGCACTCGCCTCCAGGGCTTGTCGCTCCTGATCATTCATCTTGGGTTCGAACATCTTGACCACGCCCGCGGAGCCGAGGACGCTGACCAGGGAAAGGGTCGTGTCGTAGCGCTCGTTGTAAGCGGCGACCGGCAGCACCGCGCACTCGTTTCTCAGCACCGCCTCGGCCAGCCGGGCGCTGACCGCACCGATCCCGTACTGACTCGCCCCGGTGCCTTCGATGATGTTGATGTTGGCGTAGCGGATGTCGTCCTCGACCTCCTCCCGCACGCGCTCGATCGGATGGCCATCGGCTTGGAGCAGGTCGAGAACAGGCACGCCACCCACGTAGGCTGAGGACCACAGCAGTACCTCCGTGGTTCCGTGCTCGCCGACGACCATCGCGTGAACGTCGCGTGGCTGAACGCCGAGCCGCCTGCCCAGGTGGACGCGGAAGCGGAGGCTGTCGATGAGAGTGCCGGTCGAGAAGACGCGATCGTGACCGGCGAGCGCCCGGGTGAGATCGGCGAGGGGATCCGGGGGGTCGGTGACCACCATCAGCACAGCCTCGGGAGCCACCTCCACGACGCGCGGCACGATCTCCCGGAAGATCTCGGCGTTCGTATCCAGGAGCCGCAGCCGGCCGCGTGGGTCGGAGCGGTCGGTGGCGCCGCCGGTCTTCTCGTTCACGCCCGCGGTCAGGATTACGAGCTGGGCCCCGGCCAGGGCGTCGTAGTCGCCGAAGGCGATGTCAACCGTGCGCGAGAGGGGCGCGCTGTAGCCCATGTCGAGGGCGACGCCGCGTGCACGGGACTCGTTCTTGTCGATGAGGACCAGTTCGCGGCACACGCCGCGTTCGATCAGCTCGAGGCTCGTGGCCGATCCGACGGCCCCGACCCCGACGACCCCAACCTTCATGTCGCGACCTCCTCCCCATCAGAATGGAGCCTTCGCGCGCGATGGACAGACCTCAAAAGCGGGATCTCCGAGTACAGCATCCCATGTCTACATTGAGTTCGGGCTTAGCGATCAACCGGACTCATTCGATGTTCAAGCCGACCTTCGCGTTCCCGGTCGTCCTTGCGATGGCCGCCGGCTCCGTGGACGCGATCAGCTTCAGCCGGTTGGGCAATGCGTTCACGAGCGTCATGACCGGAAACCTGGTCCTGTTCGGCCTGGCGCTGGGGAGGACGGACTGGGTCTCGGCAGGCCGCGTGGCGCTGGCGATTCTGATGTTTGCCTTCGGCGTGATCGCGGGCAGCCGGCTGGCGGGCCCAGCGCCTAAGGGAATGCAGGGCTGGCGGCAGCGTGTAACGCACGCCGTCCTGGTCGAGCTGGTCGCGCTGGCCGTGTTCACTGTGGCCTGGGAGTTCGTCATCTCCGGTGCACCCGGCGCAGTCTCCTTTCTGGCGATCAGCGTCGCCGCGATGGCGATGGGGATCCAGAGCGGGGCGATCCGCGAGGTGGGCGATCCCGGGCTGTCGACCACGTACCTGACGGGAACGCTGACCGGGGCGATGGCGGCGCTGGCCAGAGGCCGGCTGCCCTCGCGGAACCTGGCGCTGCTGGGCGCCCTGGTCCTGGGCGCGGCGGTGGAGGCGGTGCTCATCGTCTTTCTCCCCCAGGCGTCGCCCCTCTTGCCGCTGGGCCTGGTCCTGGCCGTGGTCGGGCTGGCCTACTGGCTGCGAGTCGAGCATCTGGAGGACCGCGCCTAGCCGGTCAGTTACCGGTCACTCGCCAGATTCGAGCGGCCGTCCTCCCGCTCATGGTGTGGTCCTATGGAGCGAAACGACTATTCGGTGCCGGCTGCGGCTGCGGGCGTGATCACCATCTACGACGACCGGACGGTGAACAGGATGGGCTTCGGCGCCATGCGCATCACGGGTCCGGGAATCTGGGGTGAACCGGAGGACCCAGAGGAGTGCCGCCGTGTGCTGCGGCGCGCCCTCGAGCTCGGTGTCAACTTCATCGATACGGCCGACTCCTACGGCCCGGAGGTGAGCGAGCGCCTGATCGCGGAGGCTCTTTACCCCTACCCGGATGACCTGGTCATCGCCACTAAAGGCGGGCAGCTCAGGCCCGGTCCGAATGAGTGGGTGCCCGATGGGAGACCCGAACACCTGCGCGCGGCGTGCGAGGGGAGTCTCCGGCGCCTCCGTCTCGACACGATCGAGCTCTATCAGCATCACAGGCCCGATCCACGGGTGCCCTACGAAGAATCGATCGGGACGCTGGTCAACCTCCGCAACGAGGGCAAGATCAGAGCCATCGGCATCTCGAACGTGACCCTGGAACAGCTGGAGGTGGCGCGGGGGATGACCGACATCGCCTCGGTCCAGAACCGCTACAACGTCGCGGATCGCGATTCGGAAGCAGTGCTGGAACGGTGCGAACAGCTCGGCATCGCCTTCATCCCCTGGGCTCCGGTGTCACACGGCCGGCCGGAGGACGAGGCCCCGAGGGTCCTCGAGGTCGCCCGGCGCAAGGGCGCCACCCCCTCACAGCTGGTCCTGGCCTGGCTGCTGCACCACTCGCCTGTCATGCTGCCCATTCCGGGGACTTCGAAGGTGACGCATCTCGAGGAGAACGTGGAGTCCGCGACGATCCAGCTCGACGAGCAGGAGGCCCAGCTTATCGCTGCATGAATGCAGCGGGAGTACCCTGCCCAGCCCGCCACCTCATGAGGCGACCACTCCCACCAGGCCCCGCCCGCGGGGCGGGATCGCGCGTATCCAGGGACCGTCGCGGACCA
>CAZXGB010000270.1:0-2733 GCA_964640005.1 uncultured Actinomycetes bacterium
CCGAGCAGGAGCACCGTTGCCTGCTTGGTCTTGTATTCGAGCGCGAAGCTCCCGTTGATGTTCACCCCGAGCTTTCGCGCCAGCTCGGCGTGGGTGTCCGGATTGACAACCGTGACTTTTATGTGGCTCGAAGCCTTCTGGTACTGGCCGAGCAGGCTCTTGGCGTTTTCGAGGTCGGTCGTGTTCGAGCCCGGCCGGAAGAAACCGGTGATGGTGACGTCCGAATTCAGCTGCTTCAGGACCGCGACCGATTTCGGCGAGAGCGTGTAACGCTGCGAGCGCGTGAGGTCGAGCGCGTAGGTGCTCCGGGCGGCGAGCACGTTGAACATCACCAGCACACCGATGACGACCGCGCTCACGATCACTGTGAGCGACCCGAACCGCGCCTGCCGGCTGCGGATCAGGTCGAGGGCGGCAGTCGGGGCGAGCAGCCCGTAGCAGATCAGCAGCGCGACGCCGGCGATCAGCGAGTAGGAGATCGAGGTCGACATCTGCTGCTGGGCGAGGAACTGCCCCAGCGCCACGAAGAGCAGCACGACGCCACCGAACAGGCAGGCGATGGCCAGCCGGCGATCCAGGTTCACGCGCTCACCTCCACCGCCGCGAGTCGAGCACTCGCGTGGTCAGGAAGAGGGCGCCCACGATCAGCGTTGCGAAGTAGACGACGTCCTTGAGCACGATCTGCCCCTGGCTGAAAGAGTTGAAGTGGTTGCCGGCGGATAGGTAGCCGACGATGTCCGAGACGGGAGGATCGGCGAAGGCGCCGAAGCCGAAGACGACGTAGAGCACGATCAGGGAGACGAACCCGGCGAAGGCCGCGATGATCTGGTTCTGGGTGAGGCTCGACCAGAGCAGGCCGATGGCGAGGAAGGCGCCGCCCGCGAGCAGCATCCCGAGATAGCCCGCGAATACAGGGCCCAGGTCGAGACTCCCGATCGAAATCGTGAGTCCCAACGGGTGCAGCACCTGGTGTGCCGGTTGGTAGTAGATGAGAAGCCCGGCGATCACGAACACGAAGGCCGTCACCAGCACGTAGAAGGCGAGCGCGGCCAGCCACTTACCGATCACCAGCTCCCAGTCCCGCACGGGCGAGGTCAGCAGCACCTCGAGCGTCCCCTGCCTCCGCTCCTCGGCCAGCTGCCGCATGGTGAAGAGCGGCGCGATCAGCAGGCTGAAGAAGATCACGTCGGCGTAGACCTGCTCCATGTTCACAGGCGAGCCGTAGCGGACGGGCGTCAGGTAACCGACGTAGCCGACCAGCGGCGCCAGCAGCGCGGCAACCACGTAACCGATGGGCGAGACGAAGAACGCCGCCAGCTCGCGGCGCGCGATGGCGAGCACGGTGAGCACACCGGTGCGCCAGATGATGTCGTAGAGACCGCCGGAGGGCGCCGCCCGAACTCCGGTTTCGGGCTCCGCCGCGACGGGGTCCGCCACCACCGCGTCGACCGGCTGCACCTGCTCGACTTCCTCGATGGGCAGGGGCGCCGGGCCGGCGGCCGGACGGCGGCGGGGAGCGCGCGGCTTGGGCGACGAGTCACCGGACTCCTGTGCCACCCGCGTGCGGCGTGGGCGCGGCGACGGCTCAGCCATCCAGCTCCTCCTCCTCCGAGGCGGCTTCTTCGCCCGAAGGCTTGCGGCGCCGGCCTGCTGCACGGACCGCCTTCTGCTTGGCCGGCACCGCCGCCGGCTCGGCGGCGCGGAGCTCGGGATCGGCGCCCGTGAGCTCGAGGTAGATGTCCTCCAGGCTCAGCGTCCGCGAACGGAGCTGGCGCAGACCGTGCCCGGCGCCGACGATGGCCTTCGCGAGCTCGTCCTGCAGGCGCGTCCCCTGGCCGGTGACGGTCAGCTCCCAGGTCCCCTCCTCGCCGGGTTTGGCCAGCACCGTCTCCACGCCGGGCACCGACTCCACGACACGCAGCAGCTCCTGGTGCTCACCGGTCGCGATCAGCTCGACCTGGGCCGACTTGCCGCTGCTCAGCCGCCGGCCGAGGTTGGCGGGCGCGTCGTCGGCCACCAGCCGGCCCTGGTTGATGATCAGCACCCGGTCGCAGGTCGCGCTGACGTCGCTCAGGATGTGGCTGCTGAGGATGACCGTGTGCTGCTTCCCGAGTTCGACGATCAGCTCGCGGGTCTCGCGGGTCTGAGCGGGGTCGAGTCCCGCGGTGGGCTCGTCGAGAATCAGCACGTCGGGGTCGTGGACGACCGCCTGGGCGAGTCCCACGCGCTGTCGCAAGCCGCCGGAGAGCCGCCCGATCACATCCTTGCTGCGTTCCTTCAGTCCGCAGGCCTCAATCGCGTAGCCGATCCTCTCCCGCCGAGCGCGCGGCGGCACTCCCCGGATCTGGCAGGCAAAGCCAAGGTAGTTCTCGACCCGCATCTCGTTGTAGAGAGGCGCGCTCTGAGGCAGGTAGCCGACCCGGCGGCGCGCGTTGACCGGCTCCTGGAACACGTCGAAGCCGGCGATCGAGGCCCGGCCCTCGCTGGCAGAGATGTAACCGGTCAGAATACGCATGGTTGTCGACTTCCCGGCCCCATTGGGCCCGAGAAAGCCGAGTACCTGCCCGCGCGGCACCGAGAACGTTACGTCGGCGATGGCAAGGCGGTCGCCATAGAACTTGGTGAGACCCTGGACTTCGATCAAGACCGGCCGCCCATTCTAGGTTTCAAGGTTTAACGCTCGTGTCGGCGACCATCATCGCCATCGGTGACGAGCTGCTCGGCGGCTTCGTT
>CAZXGB010000271.1:0-2723 GCA_964640005.1 uncultured Actinomycetes bacterium
TGCGGCGACCGGGCGGTCGTCCGCTGGCAGTTCACCTGGAGCGGCGGGCACGTACGCGGTGTGGACGTGATGCGTGTGCGCGAGGGGAAGGTGGCGGAGAAGCTGTCCTACGTGAAGGGCTGAGGGCTGGCTTCGAGGGCCCTCGGACCCCTCCGCCTCGGCTTCGCCGAGGCACCTCCCCAGCAAGTGGGGAGGAGGCCTTTTTACGGCACGACGTCGACCCAGACCAAGCCCGGGGGCATTGGTACCTGGGTGCCGTTGTCGAGGGTGAACACCAACGGGCTGTTGCTGGCGGGCGAGGACCAGTGGCCGGTCGCCTTCTGGCCGTTGTAGTAGACCTCGGCGACGCCTCCCGAGTCGAGGTCGTAGTCCAGGCCGTGGGCGCCGTTCGAGTCCTCGACGATCCCCGTCACCGTCACGCGCGTGTGCATCACGATCAGCATCGCGATCCGCAGCGGCTGGCCGATCGAGGCGTCGGCGAAGGTGTGGCCGTCCTCTGACTTGGTGTAGGTCTTGGTGGCATCGTCGTAGTTGTAGGTCGAGCCGTTCTGGGCGACCAGGACCTGCGTTCCGCCCGCGCCGGCCGGGATGTTCGGCTTGCCGGTCGTCAGCTTGAACGCGGGAATGCCCTGGTTTTCGGCCCTCGCAATCGAGTCGCCGTTGATGTAGAGGTTGTTGGGCGCGGGGCGGTCGAAGGACCGGTAGTAGTAGCCCTGCGTGTCGAAGAAGGCCGGGATGCCCGAGCGCTGGAGAACGCCAAAGGTGCCCTGGCTGGTTCCGCTCAGGTAGAGCTCGCCCTTGTAGTGCTGTGTGAGCTTGATCGAGATCAGGCGGCCGCTGCGGATCGGGCCCACCTTGTCGGGAACGTTGGTGAAGATCGCCGTGAAGCGGGGGATGTTGCCCTCGGTCGCGTACTCGAAGACCATGTCGGCCGACTGCAGGCCCGATTGGTCGCGGGCCAAGGGGTCATTGGGGACCTGCACCAGGGCCGGGAACCGAAGCGGCGTGGTGTGGACGTTGATCCTGAATACGAGGTTCAGGCCCAGCTTCCAGGTGGCGGCCATGGCGTGGCCGGTGGTGTCTTTCCCGCCCGGTGCGAAGACCAGGCTGAGCGCGCCGATCTTCATGCCCTTCGTGTCGAGGGTGGCCGACTTGCCGTCCTGGGCCCAGGCGAGATTGATCGCGCCTCCGTTCACCTGCAGCTGAACGCTCGGCTGGTCCATGGCGGCGTTGAAGTTGAGGACGAGCTTGGTCCCAACGGGAACGTCAGCGCCGTCGGCAACGCCGGCCCCGGCGTCGGTGGTGATCGCCGTAACTCGAGGCACGATCGTGGTTGTAAAGCTCAGCGTTTTGGCCTGGATGTTGTGAGCGCCGTCATTGAAGGCGTCGATCTTGACGGTGTAGGTGGTCAGGTCCGTCCAAGGACCGCTGGCGACCCACGTGAAGGAGCGCTGGTCGGAGCTCGCCTGGAGAGCGCCCTCGGTGGTCGGAGTGAGGTGGAGGTGGCTCGCGACCGCACTCGGCGACACCGGACGAGAGAAGGTGGCGGTCACCTTCTGGTCCAGGGGCACCTCCTTCTGGCCTGACTTGAGGTTGAAGGCCACGGTGGTCGGGAGCGTTTGCTGGTAGGCGAAGACGGCGCCGGCAGTGCCTCCGATGAGGACCAGCAGCACGAGGGCCGCGACGGCGGCGAGCAGGCGGCGGTCGGCTGAGCCCAGCCAGGACGTGAGCGAAGACAAAGGCCGGGGGATTATGGCGCATTCGACGGCTCAAGGCGCGGGCCGCAACATGCAGGTGGGGTGAATTTCCCTCCCGCCCTGGTATCCGATCACGATGGACCCCACCGTCGATGCCTGGAACGCTCGGCTGAGTGCCCCGCGGGAGTTCGGTTTCGTGCCGCGAGCGGAGGTCCTGACTCTAACGAGCTACCAGGAGGACGCGAGATGGGTTATGTCACGGTCGGCAAAGAGAACTCCCAGTCGATCGACCTGTACTACGAGGACCACGGGTCGGGCGATCCGGTGGTGATGATTCACGGCTTTCCACTCAGCGGGCGCTCGTGGGAGAAGCAGCGGGCGGTCTTGCTGGACGCCGGCTATCGGGTGATCACCTACGACCGCCGGGGCTTCGGGGATTCCAGCCAGCCCACGACCGGCTACGACTACGACACCTTCGCCGCCGACTGCGACAAGGTCATGTCGCAGCTCGACCTGCGCAACGTCACCCTCGTCGGCTTCTCGATGGGAGGCGGCGAGGTCGCTCGCTACCTTGGCAAGTACGGGGCGGATCGGGTGAGCCGCGCTGTGATTCTCTCGGGCATTCCGCCTTACCTTCTAAAGTCGGCCGACAACCCTGAGGGGGCGCTGGACGATGCGGCTGTTCGGAGCATTCAGGGCGCCATCCGCAACGACCGCTTCGCCTTCCTGACGGCCTTCTTCAAGGACTTCTACAACCAGGACAAATTGCTCGGGGACCGGATCAGCGAGCAGGCTGTCCATGACAGCTGGAACGTCGCCTCCGGCGCGTCGCCCGAGGGCACCTACCTATGTCCCGCCACCTGGGTGGAAGACTTCCGCCAGGACGTGGCCCGCATCAACGTGCCGACCCTGGTCATGCAGGGAACCGCTGACCGGATTCTGCCTATCGCCGCGACCGGAAACCGGACGCATCAAATGATCAAGGGGAGTCAGTTCGTGCCAGTCGAAGGTGCACCGCACGGGATG
>CAZXGB010000272.1:0-2711 GCA_964640005.1 uncultured Actinomycetes bacterium
GCCTCGTGGCCGCAGTCGGGCCCGTGCTGATGTGTGTGACCCTCGTGCGCGACGTGACCCTCGAAGGTGCACTCGTCCCAGTGGCCGTCGTGTGAGCGGTGGGCGTGCCCCTCGTGAAGGTAATCGGTGTGATCGCCATGCTGGACTGCGACATGGCCGCAGTCCTGGCCGTGCTGATGCGGGTGGTTTTCGTGGATTTCGTGTGCCATCGACCCAAGTGTAGCGGTAAATTGCATGAATGCGCAATACTGCAATCAACTTGCAAAAGTCCAAGCTACAGTCAAGCGCAGTGGAGGCCGCCGTCAGGCCGGAAGACGTTCAGCGGGCGCGCGAGGCGCTCTTGCCTGCGGGCGCCTACGGAGATCTGGCGAGTCTCTTCAGCGCGCTCGGTGACCCCACCCGGGCAGCCATGGTTCACGTTCTCGCGCATCAGGAGCTCTGCCCGGCTGACCTGGCGCTGACGCTCGGCCTGCACCGGCCGGCCGCTTCGCAGCACTTGCGCGTGCTCAAACAGCTACGAATCGTTCGTTCCCGGCGCGAAGGCAGACTGGTGCTCTACTCGCTCGACGACGCTCACGTCGCCGATCTGCTTAACCGAGCGCTCGAGCACTCCCGCGAGTAAAGCGCCCAGGCGCCGGTCGAAGGCTGCTCTGGCGAGGGCGGATCGGAGGAGGACGCCAGTCGAAAGGCTCGCTCAGCTGGTTGCGGCGATGATCTTGAGCACACCGTCGGCGTAGCGCTCCAGCTTCGACGGGCCGACCCCGGGCACCTGAGCGAGCTCGGTCGCTGAGGCCGGTCGCGCGGCGGCGATGGCGGCCAGCGTGGTGTCGTGGAAGACGACGTAAGCCGGCACGCCGGCCGCCCGCGCCGCCTCGGCGCGCCACTGCCGCAGCCGCTCGAAGAGGGCCCCGTCCGCGGGGGCAGCAGCAGCTGCTCGAGACGTCGATCGTGCTGCGGAGATCGGCGCCGAGATCCGCACTTCCGGGTCCACTCGCCCGTCCAGTACCTGGCGGCCGAGCGGCGTCACATCGATCACCGGATACTCGCTGTGGCTCTGGGCCAGGAGCCCGCTTTCGATCAGCTGCCGGAGCAGCTCGCGGAGGTCGTCCTCTTTCCAGGCGGCCAGCGAACCGAAGAAATCCAGCTCCGTGGTCCAGGAATTGCGCCGCGTCCAGGCGGTGTCCCGACCGCGCAGGACCGCGGTCAGGTTGGCGGCCCCGACGCGCCCGTTGAAGCGGGCGGCGGCGGCCAGTGCGCGACGCACGTCCGAGGCCGGCACCGCCCGTGTCGGTCGCTCGCCGGCCAGGCAGTTGTCGCAGGCCGGACAGCGGCGCGCCACCCCGGTCTCACCAAAGTAATCGGCGATCCGGGCGTGCCGGCAGGTGGTGAGTTGGGCATAGGTGAGCATCTGGGCGAGGCGCGCATAGGCGTGCTCCCGGAGTGCGCCTTCGCTGCCCGACTGCTCGATGAAGAATGCCTGCAGGTCGCGATCCGCGGGCGAGAAGAGCAGGATGCACTCGGCCGGCAGGCCGTCCCGGCCGGCCCGCCCAGCCTCCTGGTAGTAAGCCTCGAGGCTGCCCGGAGTGTGGAAGTGGATGACCTGGCGCACGTCCGCGACGTCGACCCCCATACCGAAGGCCGACGTGGCGACGATCACCTTGAAGCGGCCGGATGCGAAGCCCTCCTGGGCTGTCCGGCGCGCCTCATCGCCCAGACGGCCGTGATAAGCGGCAGCGGTCAGTCCCTGCTGTTTGACGAGCTCGGCGACCTCTTCGGCGGCGGCAACCGTGCCTGTGTAGACGAGCGCGCGACCGCCTCCGGGGTCGAGCACGCGGAGCAGGGTCTCCCGCTTGCCGCGCTCGCCTGCGCATCGGAGGACCGACAGCTTGAGGTTGGCGCGGTGGAAGCCGGTGACCGAGACCAGCGGGTCGCGTAGGGCGAGGATGCTGGCGATGTCGTCGCGCACGCGAGGGGTGGCGGTGGCCGTGAACGCGGCGATCGGCGGGCGGCCGCAGGCGTCGATCGCGCTTCCGAGCAGACGGTAGTCGGGCCGGAAGTCGTGGCCCCAGGTCGAGATGCAGTGCGCCTCGTCGACCACGAAGCGCGCCACGCCGAGCCGCGCCAGCCGCGGTACGAAGCCCGGCCTCGATAGGCGCTCGGGGGCTATGTAGAGGAGCCGGAGCAGGCCTTCCTCGGCCGCCTCCAGCTCCCTTAGCTGAAGTGCCCGTTCGATGCTCGAGTTGATGAATCCCGCGGCCACGCCGAGCACGCGCAGGCGGTCGACCTGGTCTTTCATGAGCGCGATCAGGGGCGAGATGACGACCGTCAAGCCGCCGCCGGCGAGCGCCGGCACCCAGTAGCTGATGCTCTTTCCCGATCCCGTCGGGGCGACGGAAAGCACGTCGCGGCCTTCGAGCTGGGCGGCCACCACGGCTGCCTGGCCTGGGCGGAAGGCGGCCAGCCCGAAAACGTCTCGTAGGATCTCTTCGGGGTCCGTCACCGTCCCGAGAGTCTGATCTCCGGGCATCTCTCGGCGCCACTGTCCTTAACAGGAATCAGGCTTTGGAATGGCGCACCGTAACCTCGGGTTGACACGTAGAGATGGCTGCTGCCGAGACTTTTGATGTAACCGCTCGCAAGGCGCACCAGTGGACCATGGTCGCGCTGGTCGTCATCGCCTTTCTGCTCGGCGACCGGCTGGGCTGGATTCC
>CAZXGB010000273.1:0-2666 GCA_964640005.1 uncultured Actinomycetes bacterium
GGCTGCAGGCCAGCTCTGGCTCTACGAGCCGCGCAGTAACCGCTTTAGGCGAAACGCTTAACGAAGTCGAGCGCCGTCTGGGCGACCTCGCGCCAGCCGTGGTCGATCGTGAGGGCGTGGCCTCGGTTCGGGATCTTCACAATCTCCGTCACGGAGGGGTTGCGGCTCTGTCGCTTGTAGGCGGCGTTCGCGATCGCCCACGGCACCGTGTGGTCCTTCTCGCCCTCGATGATCAGCAGGGGACCGCGGTTGGGGTTCTTCGTGTTCACCTTCGCTTCCGTCCACGGGTTGAGGTTCGCGTTGCCCATCTGGACGAGAGAGATCCCGGAGCCGGCGACGTGAAACGTGTCGTAGAGCTCCTTCGCCTCTTTCTCGTCCAACGCGTTCGCCCAGCCGTACTTGAACTGGTCGAACGTGAGCGTGATCGCCCGTCCGCGCGTCAGCGGGTTGATGAGGAACGGGCCCACCCCCCTGAGCACCGAGGCCGGCAGCGGCAGAACGCCGCGGAAGACTCCGGGGTCGATCGCCACTGTGGCGACCGAGAGGCCTCGGCCCGCGAGCATCTGCGCCAGCAAGCCGCCGGTCGAGTGGCCCACTACCGCTGGTTTCCTGTCCAGGGCCTTGATGATCTCGGTGGTGTGATCGGCGACCTGCTTCAAGGTCTTCTTGGCGAGGACGGCCGGGTTCGCCCGGGCCTCTTCAACCGTTTGCGGATCGTCTGGCCAGTCCGGCGTCAGCGGCGCGTAGCCGGCCTGCCTGAAAAACTCCGCCCAGTTGGCCCAACTGCTTGGCAGCAGCCAGAGGCCGTGGACGAAGACGACCGGGGTGTTGCCAGAGGCGTTGGCAGCCTCGATCTCTCGGTTCTCCCGCCCGGAAATCTCAAGCGCCACGGGCCCGTTTTGAAACGCCTAGGTCGGCTGCGAGATTTGCTCGACCATCTCGCCGACGTTCTTTTCGTTCGCCTCGAGCGCGACGTCGGCCTGCGCGAGCATGCCGACCAACCGGCCCTCCTCGAGCACCGGCAGCCGCCGGACCTTGTGACGCGCCATCAGCGCCAGCGCCTCGTCCAGCTCCTGCTCCGGCTCGACGGTCACCATTTCGTGCGAGGCGATCTCCTCGACCCGGACGGCCTGCGGATTCCGCTGCTCGGCGACGGCGCGGGTCACGATGTCGCGATCGGTAACGATCCCCACGAGACGGCCCTCATCGACAACTGGTACCGAGCCGACGTCCTTGCGCTTCATCACCTCGGCCGCGTCTGCAAGCGACTGCGACGGGCTCACGCTGCTCACGGTCGCCTTCATTGCCTCTCGAACGCTCTTCGCCATCTCTCCTCCCGTTGTTTCGAAGGCGATCCACCTCTATCCCTGAGCGAGATCAGGAGTTCGCAAATGACTTCCAGTCCTCGAGGCGCCGCTCGATCAGCCCGGCCCGCTCGGCAGTGTCGTTGCCGTCCAGCACGGCGATGTCGCCTGGGTCGGCACGGACGTAGATCCCTGAGGTCCGCGCAAAGAAAGCGTCGTCGCCTTCTGAGCGGGTCGTCCAGTAGCCGCCGGCGCGATCGACGCTCTCGAGCTTGATCTCACCGGTTCCCTCGAGTTGGGGAGCGTTCGGCTGACGGGGACGTTCGCCCTTCCAAAAGTAGAAGATGCTGGCCGGATCGACCCGTTCCTTTGACGCCTCACTCCTGTAGCGCGCGGCCAGCGTGCCGTCGGACTGCCATGACCGTCCCGCGACCTCGAGCGCGCCGGCGCGATCACGGCTGATCGTCAGGAGCGAGACCGCCGAAGGCTCGAACTCCGTTCTGGCCGTCAGCGAAAGTTGCCACCAAACACCCTCCAGGCGGCTGATCCGGCCTTCCGCGTCGATCGCTGTCCGTAGCTTCTGGTTGATCTGGCGCACGATGGCCGGCGTCGCATCGGGGTCGTAGCGGATCGAGGTCAGGCCGAGCAGGTCGGTTGGGAGCTTGGCGCCTTTCGCGTGGAGGATGAACGTGCGACGGATGCCAAGGGCGCCCCCGAACAGGCCTGCTTCGAAGACGACGTTGTCGCGCGGTGAGGCCTGTCCGGAGGCTGCGTCAGGCGACGCTCCCTTCGTCGTCCAGTCGTCCTGAGCGAAGACGAACGCGGCGAAATCGACCTCGCGGGTGAGCTCGACGAGCCGGTCGAGCGTCGAGACACCCGGGTTGAAGACCGTCGTCCACGGCTCGACGTCGGCGATGTCTTGAAGCCCGCGGGTGAGCGCCTGGAGCAGCTTCTCCTGCTGCCCGGACGATCCGAGGAAGATTCGCGGCTTCATCAGTCGATGAGGCTCCTCCTCCGTCGAGCTTAGGGAATCGATCCTACAGCCGCTACCGAAGCCACAGCTCGGACAGGCGCCTCGACCGAGGAGCGGACTGGACGGAGTGCGTATACATGGCGGCTCCGCCTAGCAAAATACGGGCGTGCTGGGATCGCGGTCTCAGGGCGGCACGAGCAGATCGGTGATCATGAATCTCTCTGGGTTGCGCCTCGGAAGGGTCGGTCGCCAATTGGGGTCGACGCTGCGGAAAGATCCTGGATCTCCATCCACGATTCCCTGCAGCACCTCGCCGACGACGACCGAACCCACCGGTCCCAGGCGCTCGCCGTCCTCCCGAACCTCCGCTTCCTTGAGCAGGTAATACC
>CAZXGB010000274.1:0-2666 GCA_964640005.1 uncultured Actinomycetes bacterium
CGTTCCTTCGCCTCGGCGCCCGGACCGGCGTCCTTGCGGACGCCTCCCGCGACTTATCGAACGAACCTCTGTTCCAGGACACTAGACCAACACCCTCACTTCATCAGGACGAGGGACGCGGGTCGGGCGGAGCCCGGCGCGCTCGGCCAGCTCGGCAAAGGTGACCGCGTCGTGCAGTGCGCACGCGCGCGGGTCATTGTTGAAAAAGGTATAGACATCGGCCTTCGGCCCCCACAGGTCGGCGATCCGCTCCACCCAGGTCGCCAGCGTGCGCTCGCGGTAGCAGGGCGGCGGCATGCCCTCCCCCTCGTGGAAGCGAACGAATCCCCAGTCCGCCGTCCGCCAGCATGGCTGACTGCGCGCTGGCGAGTCGGCCAGCACCAGGGCCACCCCGTGGTCCTGCAGCAGCTGGCGCACGGCCTCGACGTACCAGGACGAGTCGCGGAACTCGACGGCGACCCGGACGTCGCGCCACTTCTCCGAGAACAGCTCCAGCACTCGCGCGAGCCGGTCCACGTCCACGCCGAAGCGGGGCGGCAGCTGGATCAGCACCGGGCCGAGCTTGGGCCCGAGCTTGCTGGCTCGCTCCATGAACCGCTGGACCGGCTCCTCCGGATCGAGCAGCCGCTTCAGGTGGGTCAGGAAGCGCGACATCTTCACCGCCACCACGAAGTCCCCGGGCACCGCCTCGCGCCACTTCTCGAAGGTGGCGGCCGGAGGCAGGTGGTAGAAGGTGTTGTTGACCTCGACCACCCGAAAACGCTCGCAGTAGTAGTGCAGCCAGGACCGGCTGGGCAGCTTCGACGGGTAGAACGTACCGATCCAGTGACGGTACTGCCAGCCAGAGGTTCCGACCCAGACCACGAGACGGAAAACTACGCCGCTGACAGCTGGTCAGCCCGACCCGCCACCTCAGCGCTTGATGTCGGCCAGCGAAGCCCAGACGTCGATCTTGGTCTGCACCCGGCGGATGACCTCGGCCGTGAAGTCGGATGTCGAGGCGTGCCCGCTCAGGTCGGCCGTCTTCACTCCGTCGGAGACCGCTTCCAGGGTCGCCTCGTAGATGGCGCGCGAAGCCGTCGACGCTGCCCGCCCCTCCATGTACCCGAGGAGCGACGCCACGGCGAGGATCATTGCCATCGGGTTGGCGAGGTTCTTCCCCTTCAGCGCGGGCGCCGTGCCGTGCGGGGCCTCGGCCATCGCGACCGAAACCCGCATGTCATCGTCGAACGCGAGCAGGACGGACTCGGCGCCGGCGATCGACCCGAACATCTGCATGACGAGGTCGGACAGGAGGTCGCCATCCCGGTTCAACGCCGGGATGACCAATGAGTCCCCCGTGGTCGTCAGGAGAAGCGCATAGGTGGCATCGATCAGCTGCGGCTCGTAGCGCACGTCCTGGTTGCGCTCTGCGGCGGCGTCCAGTTCCTCCTTGAACATGCCCTCGTACACGGGCGAAACGGTGAACTTCGGCCCACCGAATACCTTGGCGCCGATCCGGCGCGCGTGCTGGAAGGAGTACTCGGCAACGATCCGGGAGGTACGCCGGGAAATCCGCTCAGTGCGGAAAGCCCACTCATCGAGGTCCTGCCCCTCGCGCCACTCCTTGGCGCCGTAGGCATCGTCGACCGCCATCCGCACAACCGAGATAGGCGCGAACACCGACGCGACCGGCCGCACGCCCGGTATCCGGCGCCCCGTCCGTACGATGACCCGCCCGTCCACGGCCTTCCTGAGAATCGCGTTGGGCGAGCCGACGTCACCGATCGTCTCGGGTGTGATCGTGGCGGCCTTGAGACCGAAGCCGCAGGACTTCATCGCCTCGGCCGCCTCGAGGACGACGCCGTTGCGGGTGGCACGCCGCGACTCCAACGAGAGGTCGAAGTCGCGGAGCTCGATCTCCAGCCCGATCACGGAGGGGCTGAGCAGCTTCAGGGCTTCGCGGAGGAGCTCCTCGCCCGTCTGGTCGCCGTGCAGGACGGCGATCGCGGCGGTGGTACCTTTGGACACAAGGTCAGGAGTTTACGGCGGGTCCGGCCTCCGCCTTTGCGTGCTAAACTTGACGCCGCCTAGGAACCCTAGGCTTTATTTTTTGGGCCCTTCGGAAGGCCCAGACCAGTCCAAGCGAGCAGATCCAGTATGGAAACGATCATCACCCTCCAGTGCGGCGACTGCAAGCGCCGCAACTACACAACCGTCAAGAACAAGAAGAACGACCCCGACCGGCTCGAGCTGAAGAAGTACTGCAAGTGGTGCCGGAAGCACACCGCGCACAGGGAGACCAAGTAGCAGGTGGCGGTCAGCACCAGAAAGCGTTCGGACTACGACGCTCGGCGCGGAGGCGCGGGCGAGTTCGCGCCTGTCCGCTTCCTCCGCGAGGTCATCGACGAGCTGCGGAAGGTCGTCTGGCCGACGACCGGCGAGCTCTACCGCTACACCCTCGTGGTGGTGGTCACCGTCGTCGTGATCAGCACCTTCATCGGCGCGGTCGACTATGCCGTGGGGGAGGCGGTAAAACGCTGGATCTACGCTGGTGTGGTCAAGGGCTAGAAAGGGCATAAACAGGTCATAGGTATGGCAACTGAAAGAACGCCCGGCGCCTCCGGGGCGACCGTGGCAGAAGAAGAGCCGAACTGGTACGTCATCCACGCGTACAGCGGTCACGA
>CAZXGB010000275.1:0-2656 GCA_964640005.1 uncultured Actinomycetes bacterium
GTCTCGAGCACGCTCGGGTCGCCGCCGAAGTCGTAGTCCCAAACGTGGTCGAGGATCTGGTTCCGGCTCAGGACACGTCCTTGGTTGACGAGCAGATACCGGAGGAGCCGGAACTCGGTCGGCGTCAGGTCGATCGACTGACCGGCTCGATGAACCTCGTGCGCCTCCTCGTCCAACTCGAGGTCGGCCAGCCGGAGTGTGTGATCCGAGCGGTCCTCACCGTGCCGGCGGAGCACGACGCGCACTCGCGCCACCAGTTCCTCGATGCTGAAGGGCTTGGTCACGTAGTCGTCGCCGCCCACGGTGAGTCCGTGCACCTTGTCCTCCGTCGCATCGCGCGCGGTCAGAAATATGATCGGGACCTTCCGCCCTTCGGAGTTGAGGCGCTTGAGGACCTCGAAACCGTCGATGTCGGGCAGCATCACGTCGAGCACGATCAGCTTCGGCTTGAACTCAGGGACGCAGCGAAGAGCGTCCCGGCCGCTGCCCGCCGTACGAACCGCGAATCCCTCGTAACGGAGCGCTAGCGCCACCAGTTCGGTGATGTTCGGCTCGTCGTCGACCACGAGCACGCGAGGTCCCTCCTCCCGGTTCACGGATGCATCCTCATACGCGAACCTGAGAGTTTCCTTAGAAACACCTCCAGGGACTTTGGGATCTCAGCCCGAAGAAGAAGTTCCCGAGATTGACGGCTCACCGCCCTGCGTGAACTGCAAGCGTGCCCACATGCCGGCGGCCTCGCGGCCGGGGACAAGCGACGTGATCCGGTACTGTCCGGGCGAGTCCGGAACCACGCGGAAGGCCGCCGACGTACCCGGTGCGAGTCCCGATTGCGGGTTGGGCGTCGACCATTCAGACCGGACCGGCGCCGTGGCGCGGCCGTCGGTCACGATGCTGCAGGAGTTGGGCACCGTGCCCCGATTCTCGCACTGGACGTCGAGCGTCCAGCCAACGGGAACGCTCACCTTCAGCTCGCCGTTGGCGTAGCCGTTGTAGTTGAACTGGAGGTTGCCCGCCGGGTACCCCGCGATCAGGGTGACCACGGCGTTGTGGGACGCGGAGTCAACGGTCAGGAACTTCCGAGCATCCGGCACATTGCCCGACCCCGTGCCGGTGATCGGGTCGCAGGCGACCAGGAACAGCAGGGCGGCGGCGAGGCCAGCTGCCCGCGCCTTCGTCACGGCGGCGGCGGCGCCTGCCGGTCGAGGCCGGGTGGCCTCCCCTGCGCGCCCATTCCTCCATCAACCTGGATGACCTGGCCCGTGACATAGGCGGCGTCCTCTGAGGCGAGGAAGGCGACCACCGCGGCCACGTCCGCCGGCTCCGCCGGCCGCCCAAGCGGGACCAGGTCGCCCGTCGCGGCATACGACTCGGTCCGTACGGTGCCCGGGGCGACGGCGTTGACGCGGATGTTGTAGGGCGCGAGGTCGATCGCCGCTGTTCGCGTGAAGGCGTCCATGCCCCCCTTCGAGGCGTCGTAGGCGGCCATTTGGCGGTGGGAGCGGATGGCGCCCCAAGAGCTCATGTTCACGATCGACCCGCCGCGGCGTTCCTTAGCCATCAGTCTGGCCGCACGCACGGTTGTCAGGTAGACGCTCTTCAGGTTCGTGCGCAGGACTGTGTCCCAGTGCTCCTCGTCCATCTCCAGCAGGTGCACGACCGGCTGCGCCCAGCCCGCGTTGTTTACCAGGACATCGATGGCGCCAAAGCGGTCGAGCGCCGTCCGGAAGAGCTCATCGGCGGTGCCGGCGAGCCCAATATCGCCGGCCGTCCAGGCCACCTCGGCGCCTCGCTGGTCGAGGCCGCGCCCGACCGCCTCGACCTCGTCCGCCTCGCGTCCGGTGACCACGAGCCGGCAGCCCTCCGTGGCCAGCCGCTCGGCGATGCCCTTGCCGATCCCGCGCCCAGCACCAGTGACAATTGCGACCTTGCCCTGAAGACCGTTCATGCCCGGAGTGTTGCAGACCGGGCGAAGGAAGGTTCGGGGCGCTCTGCCGGTACGTGTAGTGATGGCGAACAACTACGGCGACTTCCAGCGATGGATGATCCAGGACTTCAGGCAGAACCAGGGACAGATCTCAGAAGGGCCGTTCAAGGACCGCGACGTGCTCCTGCTCACGACAAAGGGTGCGCGTTCGGGCGAGGAGCGGACGCTGCCGCTCGTCTACAGCCGGGACGGCGACCGGATCGTGATCGTCGCCTCCAAGGGAGGCGCGCCGACCAACCCGCACTGGTACCACAACCTCGTCGCCCACCCGGAGGTGACGGTCGAGGTTGGATCTGAGAAGTTCCGCGCCCGGGCGAAAGTGATCGACGATGAGGTCGAGTACGAGCGGCTCTACGGCAAGCACTCGACGAAGAACCCCGGCTTCATCGAGTACCGGCGGAAGACGTCACGCAGAATTCCGGTCGTGCTCCTGGATCGCGTCGGGTAGGCCGGCGGCGGGCTGCTGCTGGGGTAAACTTGCCGCTGCGCCCCGCTCATGGGTTCGGCGCGCTCGTGGGTCGGCTGGGCATTGGCGAGCCCAAGGGTCTGTAAAACCCCCGCGAAAGCTGTGGCCGTTCGACTCGGCCCCGGCCCACCACCTCGATTTCGATCTCGGAACGATCCAATTCGTCTATACGTCCATTTAGCAATTTGCTTGCTCTCGCAAGG
>CAZXGB010000276.1:0-2595 GCA_964640005.1 uncultured Actinomycetes bacterium
GGAGCGAAGGTCTTCGCCGTCGTCGACCACAGCGGTGAGGCCGAACGGGTCGGTGAGAGCCTCCGTGACACCAAGCTCGTGGTCTTCGGCAATCCGGCGCTGGGCACGCCTGCGATGGTCAAAGCTCCGTTGCTCGCGATCGACCTGCCCTTGAAGGTGCTCGTCTGGTCCGACAGCCAGGGGACGACGTGGATGAGCTACCTGGACGGGGCCTGGCTGGCGGAACGCCACGGCTTGCCGGGCGCCGACGCAGCGCCGCTCGAAGCACCCGACAAGCTGACGGCTAAGATCGCGGGCTAACGCGCCACGCCGATCACCGATTCTTCGACCGGTATTCGAGGACGACGATCCCCGAGGCGAACGTTTGAGTCTCCGCCACCTCGAGGATCCGCTCGGCTCCCGCGCCGAACAAGCGCCGGCCTTTCCCGAGGACGACCGGATGCACCATGAACCTGTAGAGGTCGATCAGGTTCTCCTGCATCAGTGCGTTGAAGAGCTGAGCGCTCCCCGATAGCAGTAGGTCCTGCCCCGGCAGCTCCTTCAGCTTCCGCACCTCCGTCACCACGTCGCCCTTGACCAGCTTCGAGCCCGTCCACTCCGCCCTCTCGAGCGTTGACGAGACCACGTACTTGGTCATGCCGTTCATCTTTTCGCCGAATTCGCCCGTGCCCTCCATCGTGGGCCAGGCGGCCGCGAAGCCTTCGTAGGTCCGGCGCCCGAGCAGCAAGGCGTCGCTTGCCTGCAGCTCGTTCGACTTGAACTGGGCCGCTTCCTCGTTGAAGAACGGGAACGACCACTGGCCCGGCTCTTCGAAAACGCCGTCGAGCGATAGGTACTCAGTCGCAACCAGCCGCATGTCTGCCTCCTGTTGGTGTCATCCGTTCACACATACGTCGAACTGGCCTTGACGGAATCGACACGGAGCGATGTGAGGGCTGAATCAATGTACCGGGGTAGGAGGGGCCGAATGCCCCATTTCCATCCGCGAGGTCGCTGGTTGACGATGCAACCCCGGCGACGTCGACTACCCCAGGCGTCGCCGGGGCGTCTTTCTAGCGCAGCACTTTCGTTTCTGTGTCTGGCGCTACCCGCGGCTCCCCATATGGTCTCGCGCCACGTCCCAGTCGTGGCGGCGTGCGCAGTGCCAGGTTGGCGGTTTGTCACGTGACGCAGCAAGCGCCGAGTTCAGACCCACTTCCGCACCGAGATCGGCTCCTGGGCTACCAAGCCACCTACCCGCCGGCGTTGCCAGCCTCCCGCGACGCACGCGCTGCCTGACCCCTCCCCGCGTAGGCCCGCCTCCGAAGGCGGGTCTACGCCGGCTGACGTAGGCGAGATACGCGCGGGGGCTGACTCGGCGCGCTGACGGCGCGGATATCGTCAGATCGATGGAAAACCGCCTCTGGCGGCAGCCCGCTGCAGCCGTCCTGCTTGACACCCTGCTGGCAGGCGCGCTGCTCGTGGTGATGGCGGTAGGGATGCGGTTCGTCGGCCAGGTTCCGCCCCGGCATGCCCCTGACGTCGTCGCCTACGCGCTGCTGGCAACGATCGCCGCGGCCCTGGCCTTCAGGCGCCAGTGGCCTGTGCCGGTCCTCGTGGTCACCGTGGCCGCTACGAGCGCCTACTTCCTCCTTCAGTACCCATACGGCCCGATCTTCTTCGGGTGCGCGCTTGCCCTCTATACGGTCGGTCGTGAGCGGGCCTTCAGTCGCGCGCTGAGCATCGGACTGCTGGCCATCGCAGTCATCGTGATCGCCGAGGTCGCCAGAGTGTCGCCGGACCGCCTGCCAACCGAGCTGGCTCATATCGCAGCCTGGCAGAGCTGGCTGCTCCTGCCCTGGGTTCCGATCGGAGCCGCGTTGAGGGAGTACCGTGCGCTGCAGCGGCGGGACCGCGAAGAAGAGGCGTCCCGCGCGGCCTTCGAGGAGCGGCTGCGCGTCGCGCGCGAGGTCCACGACGTCGTCGGCCACAGCCTGGCGGTGATCAATATGCAGTCCGGCGTGGCTCTGCACGTTTTGGAGCGCCGGCCGGAGATGGCCAGGGAGGCGCTCGAAGCGATCAAACAGACCAGCAAAGACTCCCTGGAAGAGCTGCGGGGAACGATTGCCGTGTTCCGGCAGCGGGACGGATCGGCTGCCCGGCAGCCGGCGCCAGGGCTGAGCCAGCTGGACGCCGTGACATCCGCCATGCGCGAGAGTGGACTCCCGGTCGAGGTGGTGGTCAGCGGCGAGCGCCGCGAGATACCCGCGGTCGTGGACCTGGCCGCCTACCGGATCGTTCAGGAGTCGCTGACCAACGTGCTCCGCCACGCGGGACCCACTGCCGCCACCGTCAGCATCAGGTACGAGCCGGAGCAGCTGGTGGTGGAAGTGGTCGATCGAGGTCGGGCCCGCCCGGGTGCCGCCGTGGACACCGGACACGGACTCACGGGAATGCGGGAGCGAGTGGAGGCGGTCGGCGGAAGGCTGGAGGCCGGTCCCCAGGAAACAGGTGGCTTTCGAGTGATGGCGCGGCTCCCACTGGTGACCTCGCCCGCATGATTCGCGTCGTCGTCGCCGACGACCAGGCGCTTGTCCGGGTCGGGCTCAAGGTTCT
>CAZXGB010000277.1:0-2590 GCA_964640005.1 uncultured Actinomycetes bacterium
GGCTACAGCACGCTCTACGGCGACATGGCGGGTGGCTTCGCGGTGCTCAAGGACATCGCCAAGACGCTTGTCTACGACCTCGCCCGCTACCGCAACTCGCTCCAGCCGGGCAGCATCCCCGAGAGCGTGCTCAGCAAGGCGCCGAGCGCCGAACTCCGGCCGAACCAGAGGGACGAGGACAGCCTTCCTCCCTACTCCCTGCTCGACCCCATCCTGGCCGGCTATGTCGAGGACGACCGGAGCTACGAGGAACTGGTGGCGGCCGGCCATGACCCCGAGCACGTCAAGCGCGTCATCCAGCTGGTCGACGCCAGCGAGTACAAGAGGCGCCAGGCACCGCCTGGCGTCAAGGTCACTCCGCGCTACTTCGGCCGCGATCGCCGGATGCCGATCGCCAACCGCTACCGGCCGAATGGCGATCAGCCCCTGCCCGCGAAGACGCTGCCTCGCGGTCAGGACCCGAGCCGGAAGTAGACTCTCACAATCGAAGTGGGAGAAAGCTTCGATATAGCGGTCGTAGGTGGCGGGCCGGGCGGTTACGTGGCCGCGATCCGGGCCGCCCAGCTCGGGGCCAGGGTGGCCATCATCGAAAAGGACAGGCTCGGTGGGACCTGTACGATTCGCGGCTGCATACCCACCAAGGCCCTGCTCCAGTCCTCAGAGCTCTACCACGCTGTCAAGACCGGCGCCCCCCTCGGGGTGGTCGCCGAGGATGCGCGTTTCGACTTCACCGCGGCGCAGGAGCGCCGCGTCAAAGTCGTCGATCAGCTGAGCTCGGGGATCGGCTCGCTGATGAAGTCGAACGGGGTCACTTTCTTCAACGCCCCCGCGACATTCGCCGGCCAGGGCAAGCTCAAGGTCGGTGACTCGGAAATCGACGCCGGGGACATCGTCATCGCAACCGGTTCGGCGCCGGCGACGATCCCGATCAAAGGCGTCGAGCACACCATCAACTCGGACCAGATCCTCGAGCTCAAGGAAGTTCCCAAGCGGCTCGCCGTGATCGGCGGCGGCGTCGTCGGCATGGAGTGGGGCGCGCTCTTCGCCAGCCTCGGGACCGAAGTATCGGTGCTCGAGATGATGCCGCAGGTCCTGCCCATGGTCGAGAGCGACCTGGTGAGTCTGTATGTCAGGCACTTCAAAGGCCTCGGCGGCCGGGTGACGACCGAAGCCAAGGTATCCGAGGTCAAGAAGTCGAAGGCCGGGCTCAGCGTCCTCTTCGAGGCCGCGGGCGAGCAGCAGAAGGTCGACGCCGACGTCGTACTCCTGGCGACCGGCCGGCGGCCTTACTCCGATGGCCTGGGCCTCGATGGGCTCGGCGTCGAGACCGACAGAGGGCGCGTCCTGGTCGACGACCACCTGCGCACCAACGTCGATGGCGTCTGGGCGATCGGTGATGTGATCGGGGGCATCATGCTCGCCCACGTCGCCTCCTACGAGGGAGTGTGCGTGGTCGAGAACATAGCCGGGCACAGTGACCGCAAACCCGACTACCACGCGGTTCCCAACTGCATCTACACCGATCCCGAGATCGCCAACGTCGGCATGACCGAAAAGGACGCCCGCGACCAGGGCATCGAAGTGACAGTCGGCCGCTTCCCGCTCGCGGCCTCCGCCCGGGCGCTCACGCTCGGCCAAGCGGAAGGCGCGGTCAAGGTGGTCGCCGACGGCAAGCAGGGAACCATCCTCGGGGTCGCGATCGTGGGGCCACGCGCAAGCGACGTCATCGCCGAGGCGACCCTCGCGGTGCAGCAGAGGCTGACGGTCGACGAGCTCGACCTGACCATCCACGCCCATCCGACTATGGCGGAGTCGCTGCTGCAGGCGGCCCTGGCCGCCGAAGGCCGCGCGATCGATATCGCCAACCCGAAACGCAGCAAACCGGCGCCGCCGGCGGCGGCCCGGCCCGCAGAGCAACCAAAGGAGACCGCGCCAGTGGCGAAAGCAGACGTCCGCGTGCAGAGGTCCACGAGCGCCGAGAGCCCCGCCGGCACCTCGGACGGCCTGGTGCCCAAGCCGGAGAAGCCCGCGCTTCAGCTCGCGATCGATCCCGCCAAGCTCGAGGTCACCAGGGAGCACCGGGACGACCTTCTGAAGCTGTACAGGCTGATGTACCTGATCCGCCGCTTCGAGGAGCGGGCGCAGGTCGAGTACACGCGGGCCAAGATCGGCGGCTACTGCCACCTCAATCTCGGCGAAGAAGCGACCGTCGTCGGCGGTATCGCGCCGCTTAAGCCCGGCGACTACATCTACACGAGCTATCGCGAGCACGGGCACGCGATCGCTCGTGGCGTCGACCCGCGTGCCGTGATGGCGGAGCTCTTCGGCCGGGAAACCGGCGTCGCCCACGGGCGCGGCGGTTCGATGCACATCTTCGACTACAGCCACCGCTTCATGGGCGGCTACGGGATCGTCGGCGGCCACCTGCCGCTGGCGACCGGTGCCGGCTTGTCGATCAAGTACCGGAAGCAGAACGACGTCGTCTTCTGCATGTTCGGCGATGGCGCCACCAACATCGGCGCCTTCCACGAGTCCCTCAACTTCTCCAAGGTCTTCGAGCTGCCCGTGGTCTGGTTCTGCATCAACAACC
>CAZXGB010000278.1:0-2547 GCA_964640005.1 uncultured Actinomycetes bacterium
GCGGCGTGCACGAGCTCGCGGCGGTGCGTGTCCTCGCGGGCGAAGATGCGGAACAGGGCCATCCGCACGGGGAGGCGCCGGAAGAGGTCGAGCACCCGGCTGTGGCGATAGGTCCCGTCGAGCGGCTCATAGAACAGGATGTCGCCGGTCTCGGCGAGCGGGTTGAAGGCGCGCGACTCCTGCGCCGCGACGTCGACCTCGAACTCGATGTCGCGGCAGCCGCCGGGCAGATGCTCCCGGATCCGCTGGGCGAACTCGTCGCGCCCCATGGAAAGCACCCCCTGAGGGACGTCGCGGGCCTCGACGTAGTCGCTGAAGATCATCCGCCACTTGAGGCGGCGCGCGACTATCTCACCCCAGGCCTGCCCCAGCTCGCGCTTGAGACCGGTCTCCTCCCGCGCCCAGCGATCGACCTCGGTCATCAACGACCACTCGTTGAGCCTCAGGAAGCTTTCCAGCCGCTCCAGCGGATCGCCGCCCAGGAGGAGGTCCAGGGTGGGCCGGAAGATCTCCCTGAGCTGGAGGTCGATCCGGCGCACCGTCCGGTGGAAATAGACCTGGTGATACAGGTAGAGCCGCGCGTTGAGGAACATGAACAGCGCCTCGGCGCCGTGGGCATGAAGCGTCAGCCCGAACTCCGACACGAAGGAGTAGTGCATGACCCGCGCCACGTCCACCGGGCCCGCGGCGACACCGCAGATGTAGGCGTCGCGGGGCACGTAATCCATGTTGTCGGCCGAGAAGGGCCCGATCAGGAGCGGCCGCATCGCCGCCAGCCAGGCCGGCGGCGTGAAGCCGGGCAGCTCGTCCTTCGAGATCAGGAAGGCGACCCAGCGGGGATCCAGCCGCTCGCCCGCCTCAAAGTCGTAGCTCGGAGAAGCCCCGAGCTCGGCGATGATGCCGCCCAGCTCGGCCTCGATCAGGCGGCGACCCAACGCCTCGTGGTCGAGGCCCCACTGCGACAGGTAGTTCTCGTCGAAGAAGTGGCCGAAGGGGCCGTGACCAACGTCGTGGAGCAGGCCCCCAAGACGCAACGTCTCCTCGACGAGGCCCAGTGAGGGAACATCCGGGTGCACCTTGGCCAGGGTTGGGTAGAGGTGGCGCGCCCATTCGCCGGCCAGGTGCATCGATCCCAGGGAATGCTGGAAGCGCGAGTGCTCGGCGGTTGCGAAAACCCACCAGGCGCTCTGCAGCTGGTGGATGCGGCGCAGCCGCTGGAGCCAGGGATTGTCAAGGAGGTCGGTCTCGGCCGCCTCCCCGGGCACGCCCCCGGGACCCCGTTTCGAGGTCCGGATGTACCGATAGATGGGGTCGCTGGAGAGATTGACGCGGGAGTACTCCGCGAGGACCTCATCCACCCGGCGATTGTAGATTTCGCTCGGGTGATCTACTCCGGGCTGGCGGCCGCACTCTGGGGCGGTCTCTACGTGACCAGCCAGCTCGCGTTCGCCGACCACGTCCCGCCGGCGACGCTCAGCGTCCTCCGGCTCGGTCTCGGTGTGGTCGCGCTCGTGCTGGCGATGCGGCGGCTGCCGAGCCTCCGTGATCCGCGGCTGGCTGCGCTCGGCGTCCTGGTCGCGGCCACGCTCGTCGTCCAGTCCTACGGCACGCTCCTCTCGGGGGCGGCCACCGGCAGCCTGCTGACCCTGCTCACCCCGGTATTCGTGGCGTTGATGGCGCCGTTCGCGCTCAGCGAGCGGACCCGGCCGCTGCAGTGGCTTGGAATCGGGCTGGGGATCGCGGGGGCGGCGGTTGTGATCGGGCCCGCCGGCGCCGGCTCGCTTGCCGGCGACGGCCTGCTCATCGTGGCCAGCGTGACCTGGGCCGCCTTCACGGTCTTCGGGGCGCCGCTGGTCCGCGAGCGTGGCGCCCTCGAGGTGACAACCGCCGCCTCCGCCTGGGGGCTGCCCCTGCTGGTGGTGGCGGCCGCGGCCGAGCTGGGCCTGGGCGCCAGCGTCCACATCAGCGCCCGGGGGACGCTGCTGGTCGCCTACCTCGGCCTGGGTGCCACCGCGCTCGGCTGGTGGGCATGGTACCGAGGCGTGGAACGCGCGCCGGCGGCGGCCGCGGCGGTGCCGTTCCTGCTCCAGCCGGTGGTCGGCGTCGGTCTCTCGGCTGCCTTCCTGGGAGCGCGGCTCGGACCGGCCTTCGTGCTCGGGGCAGTGCTCGTCGCCGCTGGGATGCTGGTGGCCGCGCGCCCGTGAGCCTCGAAAAAGGAATCGAACTCTTCAACGCCGGCCGCTATTGGGATGCCCACGAGGCGTGGGAGGAGGCCTGGATGCCCGACCGCAAGGGCGCTGACTCAGGCTTCTTCAAGGGCCTGATCCAGGTTGCGGCGGGCTGCCTGCACTACGGCCGCCGCAACCGGCGAGGCGCCCTCAACAAGTGGCGGAGCGGGGCCGAGTACCTGCGCCCCTACCTGCCCGCCCACCACGGGGTCGACCTCGCGGCTCTGGTCAGCATCACGGACCGCAATCGCGAGGCGCTCGAGGCCGGCGGCTGGCCCGACCTGACCATGCCGCTCATCCGCCGTCAGGAATAGGGCGG
>CAZXGB010000279.1:0-2535 GCA_964640005.1 uncultured Actinomycetes bacterium
GCTCCCAGGTCGACAGCCGGGTCATCCTCGACGCCGGCGGCGCCGAGAAGCTGCTCGGCCGTGGCGACATGCTCTACCAGCCGGTCGACGCCGGGAAGCCGACGCGGATCCAGGGTGCCTTCGTGAACGACCGCGAGGTGGAGTCTTTGGTCGCCTTCTGGAAGGCCCAGGGAGAGCCCCGCTATATGGAAGAGATCCTCGATTCCGGACCTACCGGAATCGAGGAAGACGGGGAGGGGGGAGGCCGCCGCCTCGACCCGCTCTTCGGCCGCGCCGCGCGGGCGGTGGCGGCCGAGGGCGCGGCCTCGGTCTCACTCGTTCAGCGCAAGTTCAACGTCGGCTACTCGCGTGCGGGGCGCATTGTCGACCAGCTCGCCGAGCACCGGGTGATTGGCGGCTACCAGGGCAGCAAGTCGCGCGAGGTCCTGATGACCCTGCCCGACGTGGACGAGCTGCTCGAGAGGCTGGGTCAGGAGTGACTGGCCCCGCCGTTCTCCACGTCCTGGAGGAGGGCGGCGGGAGCATCACCGGCGGCGCCACCCCCGGCCGGCGGCTTGCCGAGGCGCGACGCCGTCGGGGGCAGTCCCTGGACCAGGTGGTCGCCGCCACCGGTCTCCGCCGCCACCACCTGCTGGCCCTCGAAGGCGACCACCTGGAGGCCCTGCCCGGACCCGTCTACGCGCGTGGCTACCTGCGGACCTATGCGGAATACCTGGGCCTGGATCCAGAGGAGCTGCTCGCCGAGCAGCCGGTGGCCTCGCCCGCCCTGCCGGCACCCGCAACGGCGCCGCACCGGCTGTCGCTCAGCCCCCTGGCGCCGGCTCACCCGCCCGCTCGACTCGTCCTGACTCGTCCCGTGCTCGCCGGCGCCGGCCTGGCCGTGGCCGTCCTCCTCTTCGGCGCCTACGCGTGGCGCGAGCTGGACTCAGCCCAAACCTACGCCGGGGCCGCCGCTACCCCGACTCCGGCCGCGGCACCTCCGCCGGTCGCGAGCCCCCAACCCCTGCCGTCGATCAGCGCGTCCGCCATCCCGCCGGCGACCGCGACTCCGGCCAGCCGCCAGGTCTTCGTGGCGGTGAAGGCGGCCGAGCCGACCTGGCTGAGCGTCAACGTCGATGGCAAGTCCGCCTACGCGGGACTCCTGGACCCCGGCCGCGAGGCCACGTTCGTGGGTCAGAAGGTCACGCTGAGCGCCGGCAAAGCGTCGCTGCTGGTCGCTGTCTCAGGCGGCGAGTACCAGCAGCTCGGCGTCCTCAACAAGGTGTATTCGGCCGACACTTAGAGGTAGCGTGCCCAACCTACCCAACATCCTCACCATCAGCCGGCTGGCCGCCATCCCGGTGCTGATGGTCCTGCTCCTCGCTGGCTTCCCCTACCACGACCAGTGGGCGGCGGCGATCTTCCTGCTCTCGTCTCTGACTGACACCGCCGACGGGCAGCTGGCACGGCGGCGCGGGCAGGTGACCGAGCTCGGCAAGTTCCTCGATCCGCTGGCGGACAAGCTGTGGATCCTGTCCGTGCTCATCGTGCTCGTGCAGGAGCGCGAGCTTGCTGCCTGGATCGTGGTCGTGATCTTCGGGCGGGAGATGGTCATCACGGTCCTGCGCTCGCTGAGCGCGACACAGGGGCGTGTGATCGCGGCGACACCCTGGGGCAAGACGAAAACGGTCACGCAGGTCGGCGCCGTCTTTCTGCTCATCCTGGCGCGACCTTACCCGGCCCTCCAGCTACCCGCGCAGGTAGCGATCGCGCTGGCGGTGGTGTTCACGGTTCTGAGCGGCATCGACTACCTGTGGCGCTTCCGCAACGTGATCCTCCGCCCGCAGCCCGCCCTGCAGCGAGTCGAGGCGGGCGGGCCGGCTGAGGAACCGGACGCCGCCGCCATCTCGCTGGGAGCTGCCCTCGGTGCTCAGGGCCTCACGCTCGCGGTCGCGGAGTCGTGCACGGCGGGATTGGTGGGAGCGCTGATCACCGCCGTCCCCGGGAGCTCGCGCTACTTCCTGGGCGGGATCATCGCCTACTCGAACGAGGTGAAGAGCGCCCAGCTCGGAGTGCCCGAGGAGCTGCTCGAGCGCCACGGCGCGGTCTCCGAGGAAGTCGCTCGGGCGATGGCGGACGGCGTGCGCCGGCGGCTGGGCACCGACCTCGGTCTTTCGGTCACCGGGATCGCGGGCCCGAACGCGGACGGGACCGACAAGCCGGTCGGACTGACCTACGTCTGGGTGTCCTCCGGCAGCACCAGCGAGGGCCGCCGGTTCGTCTTCGAGGGAACTCGCCAACAGAACCGGCGCCGGGCGGCCCAGGAGGCGCTGAAGCTGGCCCTGACCGCGCTGGAGACGCTTCCCCGGGCGGTCGGGCATTGACCTACGAACGCTTGTTCGCTAGACTTCACGAACCCCGTGCGGGTGGCTTACCGCGACCCGCGCGAGTTCGTTGTTAAGCGATTTGACCCCGCCACAGCATGGATCGAGACTGACGTCGAAGCACAAGGAGGGCATCTGACATGGAAAAGGACAAGGCGCTCAGCACCGCGAT
>CAZXGB010000280.1:0-2440 GCA_964640005.1 uncultured Actinomycetes bacterium
GCTGATTTCGGCCTGTTAACGAGCTTGACTGCCGAACAGACGTTCGTACAATCGTCTCATGGATATCGCGTCCGAGCTGGTGGATCTCTCGGCTGCCGTCGAGCGCTTCTGCGCCGTCCCCCATCGTTCGGGAGGGACGGCTCTCGCCCTCGACCTCACGGAGCTCAGCCGCTGCCTGAACCTCGTCCAGGTGAAGTTCTCGGAGATGTCCGCGGACTTCGCCAGGACGGACGAGTACGACCTCCAGGGCAGCTGCTCGCCTCTCCACTGGATCCGGCTCAACTGCCACCTGACCGGCGGCGCCGCCGCCGATCGAATCGCGGTCGGCGAGCAGCTTGCGATCCTGCCTCGGTCCGCCGAGGCGGTCGCGGCCGGTGAGATCGGGTTCTCGCATCTCGCCCTGATCGCCCGCGAAGCGGAGGCGCAGGGCGAGTGTGGCGACGGCCGCCAGTTTGACGAGACCCCGCTGCTGGCCAGAGCAAAGAATTTCAGCGTCGGACGCTTCCGCAACCTCTGTCACCACCAGCGGCAGGCGGGCGATCCCGAAGGCTACGCGGCCGAGCAGGCGGAAAGAGTCGCGCTCAGATCGCTCGAGCTCAGCACCGGCGACGGTGGAATGCTCTGGATCAGAGGAGTCCTCGACCCTGAGGGCGCCAACATCCTGCGCTCCGCTCTCGAACCTCTCGCCCACCGCCGCGGCAAGGGCGACGGCCGAAAGCGAGACCGCAGGCTGGGAGACGCTCTCGTCGAGCTGGCGCAGCACGGCCAGCGCTCTCAGCTGCAGGTCACCACCACCCTGGAGACGCTGCTGCGGCGCGCGGGCGCGGCGGCGGCTGATGTGGAATTCACCCTTCCTCTCTCGGGCGCAAGCGTCGCAAGGCTTGCCTGCGACTGCAACGTCACACGGATCCTTCTCGACTCGGACTCTCTGGTGATCGACGTCGGCCGCTCGAGGCGGGTCATCTCGCCGGCTCAGGAGAGGGCTCTGCGCGTCCGCGACAAGACCTGCCGCTGGCCCGGATGCGACCGCCCAGCCTCATACACCGCCGGCCATCATCTCGTCCACTGGATCAAGGGCGGCCGGACCGACCTCTCCAACCTCGCCCTCCTCTGCCATCGCCATCACTGGATGGTTCACGAGGGCGGATGGCAGATCGTTCGCACCGAAGACGGCGAGCTCCGCACGCTTCCGCCGCAGCTGGACGTCTTCGGCCGCCAGGCTCGCGGCCCTGACAGGTGGGCGGGGTGATCGCGGCACGACCGGCGCCCTACGCCGAGCTCCACTGCCACTCCAACTTCTCCTTCCTCGACGGCGGGTCGCACCCCCACGAGCTCGCGGTGCGCGCGGCCGAGCTGGAGATGCCCGCCCTCGCGATCACCGACCGGGGCGGCGTCTACGGCGCCGTGAGGTTTCTCGGCGCCTGCCGCAAGGTCGGGGTCAAGCCGATCATCGGCGCCGCGCTCGACGTGGACGGCGAGGAACTGGTCCTCCTGGCGCGCAACCTCCGCGGCTACTCCAACCTCTGCCGCCTGCTCACCCGGGCTCACGCGGGCCGGCCCAAGGGCGAAGCCCGGGCGACGCTGGAGGACGTGGCCGAGCACCGCGGCGACCTCTTCTACCTCAGCGCCACCGACGACGAGCGGCGCCTGCGCGGCCTGCAGGAGGCGCTGGGCCGCGAGCACGTTTTCAGCGAGCTGCACCATCACCTCGAGCCCGAGTCGCCGTGGGTGCTGGAGGGGCGCGCCGCGCTGGCCGCGCGGTGTGGCGCGCCGGCCGTCGCGACCAACGAGGTCCACTACCACGCGCCTGAGCGGCGCCGGCTCCACGACGTGCTGGTCGCGATCCGCCACCGCGCCACGCTCGAGGAGGCGCGCCCGCACCTCTTCCCCAACGCCGAGCACCACCTGAAGGGCGGCGATGCGCTGCGGCCGCTGTTCAAGGGACACGAGGGCGCGCTGGCGATATCGTGGGACATCGCGCGGGAGTGCGACGTCGACCTCGACTTCCGCAAGGTGCGGTTCCCCGGCTATCCGGTCCCGGCCGGCGAGACGCCGTTCTCCCACCTCTACAAGCTCTGCTTCGAAGGCGTGCGCGAGCGGTACCGCCCCATCACGCCCGAGGTCGCGCGCCGGCTGCAGCGCGAGCTCGACGTGATCCAGAAGACGGGCCTGGCCGAGTTCTTCCTGATCAACTGGGATCTCATGCGCTTCGCGCGCGAGCACGGGGTGCCCGGCCAGGGCCGCGGCTCGGCCGCCGACTCGGTGGTGGCCTACGTGCTCGGCATCACCCGCGTCGACCCCATCGAGCACAACCTGCTCTTCGAGCGCTTCCTGCACGACGAGATGACGAGCACGCCCGATATCGACATCGACTTCTCGACCGAGCACCGCGAGCAGGTGATCCAGTACATCTACGAGAAGTACGGCTGGGAGCGGACCG
>CAZXGB010000281.1:0-2421 GCA_964640005.1 uncultured Actinomycetes bacterium
CTGCGGCTCCCGGCGACGAATACGCGCACTCCGCAGCGGCGGCGGCGGTTGACGATGTCCACGTGCGCGGTCGCGGTCGTGAAGGCATCGCCGCCATGTTCGCCACTGGCCCACTCGCGGTTCCAGGAGCCCTCCACGAATGGGGGGTCAGACTCTGACCCCAGGCGGCCGTCGATGACGAAGAGGCGCGGCTTCATGCGCCTTCACCGCCGCCCGGCCGGCGCTCCCACCAGCCCGGCTTGCCGATGCAATCCTCGACGCGCCGGTCGGACCGGCCGCTCCCGGGCATCTGGTCGAAGGCGACGAGACCGGGCGCGGCCGAGCCGACCTCGAGCCAGATCCGCCCGAGCGGCCCTTCGCGCTGCAGGAAGGCGAGCGTCGTCGTCCAGAACCGGCAGCATTCCCCGGCCTGCGGGAGGGCGCTCGCGAATACCCGTCTCACCTCGGCTTCCCGGCGATCGGTCGGCGTGACGATCAGGACGTGCCGTAGCCGGGCGCCGCGCAGACCGTGGAAGTAGGAGACGTAAGTGGTCGCCTTCTGGCGCAGCCGGCGCTGGTGCTCGGTGCCGCGATCCCATTCCAGGTCGAAGAGCAGCTCCCGATCGGGCATCAAATAGCGGCCCCAGCCGTCGGACGCAGGCGATCCGTGCTCTCCGCTCACCTGCCGGCAGCGACTCTCGCCCGCCCAGTGGTAGAGCCCTCGGTCGGGGAGCGCGGCGGCGGCGGCGGCGATCCCGACGAAGAACCCGTTGGCCTCGACGTCGTGGAGGAGGTGGTAGGTCTGGGTTTGGGCTCGGCGGGCCCGGGTCATGGCCGGGCGGGGATCGAGCTGCATGGCGCGGCTGAGGGCCGCCGCCCCCCGAGCCGTGAGCACGTAGATCGACGGCCGGGGCGCCGGTTCTCCGTCCAGGCGCCGGTCCCAGCGCAGGACGAGCTGGCGGAGCGTGAGCTCGCGGAGCTTGAGCTGGGCGGCGCGGCTGCCCGAGAAGAAGAGTGCCTCCAGCTGAGAGCGGTCCAGGTAGCGGTACTCGTCGAGTGCGAGCAGGATCGCCCGTTCCCGATCCGATAGCCCAGATCCGGTCTGAGTACCTCCGGTTGCAGTGCGCTCGACGTCGACGTTGTCTCGAGGAGACAGTCCGCCTCCCGAACGGCGACGATCCGTATTGACGGTCGCCGCTGATGGGCCTTGGCTGCGCGATGTCCAGCGCGATTCGCGGAGGCTCAAGCAGCGGTCTCCACTGGACTCTCTCCGAAGGCCTCGAGCCGGCGTTCGAGCTCGGCCTCGACCGAATCCCGGGGACGGCCGCACCGTGAGAGTGAGGTGTCGACCAGCCGCGAGGCGTGGCCTGCTCCCAGGCTTGGCGGGCTGGGACGGGTGATACCGGTGAAGGCCGGCTGTGTGCGGCCGCCGAGGCAGAGCCGAACGGCGACCTGGAAGCGCTGGAGGTTGCGGAGGTGCCGTTCGCTTAGCTGGGGCTCGAACTCTCGCGCCAGGTAGCGAGCATCTTCCTGGCCGCACTGAAAGAAGACGCGCGTGCGCGCGTTGGCGGATAGCGCCTCGCGGATGTTCGAGTTCAGCTGGCCGAGGTGCTGATTGGCCATCACCAACCCGAGGTGGTAGCCCCTGGCCTCCACGAGAACCTCGTCCAGGCTCTGAGGCAGGTGGAGGTAGTTCTGGAACTCGTCCAGGTAGAGGTTGAAGTCAGGCCGCTCGGCCTCCGCCTGCGATGACCTACCAAGGACTGCTTGCCAGAGCCGGGCCACGAAGAACGCGCCGAGAAGCCGGCTCGTGTCCTCGCCGAGAAGGCCCTTCGAAAGTGAGACGAGCACGATCTGGCGGCGGGCGATCGCGTCCGCGAGGCTGACGGTGGATTCTGACTGGCCCAGCATGTTGCGGACCGTTCGCCGCAGGAGGACCGAGCGGAGCTTGTTGAGCACCGGTCCGACCATCTGGAGCCTGGTGCCGTCGGGCATCTGCTCGTACTCGTGCCAGAACGGTCTGAGCCCGACCGGATCGTTGAGGCCGACCGTGTATTGCCGGCGCGCCTCCGGGCGCAGCAGGAGCAGGGGCACCTCGCAGAGGGTGCTTCCCGGATGGTGCAGAAGGGTCAGGAGGGCGGCGCGGAGGATGTCGTCGGTCCGGGGACCCCAGAAGCGCTCGTAGTTCTTCCGGAAGATGGTCACCAGCTGGTCGGCCGCGACTTCGCGCAGGTCCTCGTCCGCGCATTCGAGGACGTTCAGCCCGACCGGCCGCTCGCGCAGCGCGGGGTCGATCAGGACGACGCGGTCCCACTCGCTCTCGGGTATGCGCTCGAGGAGGTCGCGGACAAGGTCGCCTTTGGGATCGATGACTGCGATGCCGCGACCGGCCAGGATGTCGTCGAGGGCGAGGTTCAGGATCAGGGTGCTCTTGCCGCTGCC
>CAZXGB010000282.1:0-2333 GCA_964640005.1 uncultured Actinomycetes bacterium
GCCTGCTTGGTGACTCCAGGTTCCAAGGGTCTCCTCCTCCGCTCACATCCCGGACATGCGGAACGAGTGAGTTGTAGGGCTACGGTTTACCGAGGGCGAAGGGTGCGTTGGCCCGTCACGGACGAACGGGCCTCCTGGCCTCGTTACAGTCCCAGTCGCTGCAACCAGCGTCCGCTCGAGCATTTCTGTCCTCCCAGAGCTTCATGCTCGTTTCGCTGTTACCCACAGTCTGTACCAGTATCCCGTTGGGTGTAGGGCCCTCCTCAACCACTCCTTGTGGTGGTTGGCAGACGCAGCGCATGTCAACTCATCGCGCCGGTCGATCCGACCCTGACGATGCCGAACCCATGGCAGGTACCGGCTGTCCGAGCGCCTGTCGGGCAAACACCTGCTGCGTCGTGACGACCCGCTGCATGCGCCTTTCGCCCAGCAGCGCAATCGTCCAGTTCAGCAACACCGTGAGGCGATTCGTGAATCCAGGGAGGGTGATCACGTGGACGATCACCCAGAGCAGCCAAGCGGGGAGGCCGGAGGTCTTGATCCGTCCGACATCAGCCACCGCAAAAAAGCGCGAGACGGTGGAGATGGTTCCCAAGTTGCGATAACGAAATGGCCGTGCGCTGCTGTCTCCGCGCAACCGGCGCTCGATCGTCTTTCCGGCGTGATGGCCGGACTGGATCGCAACCTGGGCTACGCCTGGCAGGTTGTCGAGGCTCATCAGGTCGCCGATCACGAACACTTCCGGGTGATTCGGTAACGTGCAGTCGGGCCGCACCTGGACGCGGCCGGCGCGGTCTACCGAGGCGCCCGCCGCCTCGGCGACTTTTCGTCCTAGCGGCGACGCCTCAACCCCCGCCGCCCAGACCTTGGTCGCCGCGGTAATCTGTCGCAGATCCGGATCGTTGGCGTTGGTCTCAATACCCGACTCGTCGACGCGCGTGACCACCGTCCCGACATGGACCTCGACTCCGATGCGCGTCAGTTGCCGGGCGGCACGACGCCGCAGAGACTCCGGGAAGGACTTGAGAATCGACGGCCCGCCGTCCAGCAGCACCACGCGCGACTCGGCGGGGTCGATTCGCCGGAAGTTCCGCTTCAACGACCTCCGTGAAAGCTCAGCGATCTGGCCCGCGAGCTCGACGCCTGTCGAGCCGGCGCCGATGACAGCAAAGGTGAGCCACTGCCTGCGTATAGCCGGGTCGGGCTCGCGCTCGGCCATCTCGAATGCTCCGAAAATACGTCCGCGAACCTCCAGGGCATCGTCAATCGTCTTCATCCCCGGCGCGTCGCGAGAGAACTCTGGATGGCCGAAGTAGGACTGGGAAGCGCCGGTGGCGAGGATCAGGCTGTCGTATGGCACTTCCGTGCGTCTGCCGGCGGTGTCGACCATTAAGCGGCGGGCGTCGAGGTCGATGTCGATGACGTCTCCGAGCATGACGCTCGCGTTGCGCTGCCGGCGCAGCACGTGCCGGATCGGTGGCGCGACGTCGCCTCCGGAGAGAATCCCGGTCGCCACCTGATAGAGGAGAGCCTGAAACAGGTGGTGGTTGGAGCGATCGATCACTGTCACGTCAGCGTTCGCCCGCCGCAGGGCTCTGGCGGCGGATAGGCCACCGAACCCGCAGCCGACGATCGCGACGCGATGCAGATGACCTTCGCTCATCGCTTGAGGCTCCCTGCTTTGCGCTCGAAGGGCAGGAGGCCGCTCGTTATCTGTCCGCTCGCGGTCGTCGACCTGAAGTCGGTCGCGTGATGAGCGAAGGCCTCCGGATGGCGATGTACGAGCTCTTCGTGTCGCGCCGCCGCCCTCATGAGCCATTGCTCGGCCTCCTGATGCCGGCCGGTGTCCCTGAGCACGCTCGCCAGCCTGGCCGCGTACTCGGGCTCGTCGCTCGACGCCGCGAGGGGCCGCAGGCGATCGATTGCTGCCTCGGGGGCACCCAGAGCCACGTCGACCTCGGCCAGGTGGCCAAGCGCCGGAGCGTAGTCCGGTAAACGGCGGTGGGCGGCGTCGAACCAGATGCGGGCCGCGGTGAGGTTGCCCTCGTCGAGCCACATGTGGCCCCGCCGGAAGTCGAGCGAGGCGATTGGAAAAGGCGAGACACCCTGGTAGCGGCACCGCGCTTCAGCGAAAAGCCCCTCCGCCTGGGCGACCTCCCCGCGCTCCGCTTTAATAACGGCCAGCGCACCCACCGTAGTGAAGTCGCGCCGCTGCTCTGTCGCCTTCTCGCGCAGCGCCAGGGCAGCGGTCGAGAACCCGACCGCCTGGAGTATCGACGCCCGCTCCGCGTCCAGCGCTTCTGCATCCGCACCGCGTCGCCGCGCGGCACGGA
>CAZXGB010000283.1:0-2274 GCA_964640005.1 uncultured Actinomycetes bacterium
GCCGGTGACCCAGCTCGATCAGATGCTCGGCCGCGAGGCGGGCGCCGCCCAGGTTGTCGGTCACCTCGGTCGGCCATCTCTCGTCACGCGGCGCGAGGGCGACGACGGCGCCGTCGTAGCGGCGGATGGCCGCCACCTCGGTCGCGATCTCCCGGCGCGCCTTGCGGTCCGCCAGCTCGCCGCCCGCGAAGAGAATCGCAGCCACCCGGCTGCGCCGGAGCATCCCCACGTAGCGGCTCTCGGCCTGTGCATCACGCTGACTGCTGCAGACGAAGGTGAGGTACCCGTGAGTAGCCGCCTCGGCGGTCGCACCCCGCACGATCTCAGCGAAGTAGGGGTCGAGGATGTCGTGCACGATCACCGCGATCGTCCGCAGGCGGCGAGCGCGCAGGCCCTGGGCCATCGGATTCGGTCGATAGTCGAGCTCGGTCGCCGCCTGGATTACTCTTTGTCGCGTTTCCGCCTTCACGGGGTGCGTGGCGTCCGGATCGAGGGCTCGGGAAGCGGTGCTCAGCGAGACCCGAGCCGCCGCGGCGACGTCCGCGAGAGAGGAGGGCCGCAATCGTTTTCCGGAAATGGATTTCCCTCCGATCGGGCGATCCTATTGGCTGGCCCCGAATCTGTCAATCTAGCGACCTCACATAGACCGATAATCGACCTGTGAACGGCGTCCACGATCTGGGCGGCAGTCACGGTTACGGTCCCTCTTTGGCCGAGCGGGACGATGAGCCGTTCCACGCCGAGTGGGAGGTCCGCGTTCACGCCCTGATGCTCCTCGGCCGGAAGGCCGGGCTCTTCAACCTCGACGAGTTCCGGTACACGATCGAGCGGATGCCGCCGGCCCGCTACCTGGAGTCCGGCTACTACGAGCGCTGGCTGACGGCCGTCGAACGGCTCGTGCAAAACAAAGTGCAAGACAAGCTGGCGAACGGGTCGGCGGGAGCGCGCCCGAACCCGCCGCCCGACCTGCCCGCCCCGCGCTGGAAGCCGGGCGACAGGGTCAGGACCAGGAACCTTAATCCGAAGGGTCACATCCGGCTGCCGCGCTACGCCCGCGCAAAGACCGGAGTGGTGCAGAGCGTGCACGGACCCTGGCTGCTGCCCGACCTCAACGCCGAACTCAAGGCGCAGGTCTGGCAGCCCGTTTACACCGTGACCTTCACCTCGCGCGAGCTCTGGGGGGAGCAGGGCCGGGAACGGGAGTCCGTGTCACTGGATCTCTGGGAGGCCTATCTCGAGGATGAGTGAGCAAGAGCACGACCACCAGCATCACCCCGACCTCTCGCCTCTTGAAGCGCGCGCGCTGGCGCTGGAGTCGCTGCTGATCGAAAAGGGGCTGATCACGAGCCAGGCGGTCGACGAGGTCGTCTACCGCTTCGAGCACGACATCGGCCCCATGACCGGCGCCAAAGTGGTCGCCCGCGCCTGGACGGATCCGGACTACAAGAGCCGCCTGCTCACCGACGGGAGCGCCGCCATCGCCGAGCTCGGCATCCCCAGCTCGGGCCTCCACCTCGGCGTAGTCGAGAACACGCCCGGCATCCATAACGTGATCGTCTGCACCCTCTGCTCCTGCTACCCGTGGTTCCTGCTCGGGCTGCCGCCCACCTGGTACAAGTCGGCGCCCTACCGCTCTCGGGTCGTGATCGAGCCGCGGACCGTCTTACGCGAGTTCGGACTCGACCTCCCCGAAGACGTCGAGGTCCGCGTCTGGGACTCCTCGGCCGATCTCCGCTACATGGTTCTTCCGGGCCGACCGGCCGGGACGGAGGGCTGGAGCGAGGACGAGCTGGCCGCTCTGGTTACCCGCGACTGCATGATCGGCACCGCCTTGCCCAGGGTTCCGGAGCCGGTGGGCTGAGCTTCTACGTCGATCGCGAAGTCGCCGATGAGCCGAGCCTGCCGCGCAAGAACGGCGAGCTCGTCTTTCGGGCGCCCTGGGAGGGACGTGCTTTCGGAATGGTCGTCGCCGTCCGCCAGAGCCGGCGCTACGCCTGGCCCGACTTCCAGCGCCACCTCGAGCGAGAGATCGCGGCGGCCGGTCCGGCTGACGACGGAACGCACTATTACGAGCGCTGGCTGGCCGCCTTCGAGGCCCTGCTCGCCGAGCGCGGGCTGGTTGACAGCGCTGAGCTCGAGCGGCGTACCCACGAGTACCTGGACGGGGTTCGCGACGACGTGTTCTAGCCGCTGAGGCGGCAACGTGCAAGACTGTCCGGAGGACGTCCACGTCGCGGTTCCAAATGGGGGGAACACGGCCATGACGACGGTCAG
>CAZXGB010000284.1:0-2261 GCA_964640005.1 uncultured Actinomycetes bacterium
GACACCTCCCCGTCGAGCGGGGAGGGGGCACGCAGCCTCGGCTGCGCCGAGGCGCTTCGGGAGGGGGAGGTTTACAGGAAGTGCAGGCGCCGGGCGGCGGGCAGCAGCACCCGGTCGGCCTGGAAGAGCGCGCCGTCGGCGGGGACGAAGCGCAGCCGGCGGCCGCGGCCAAGCCTTAGGCCCAGGCGGCGGAGGCGGCCTTCGCGGGTCGTTCCCACCGCCTCGATCGCGCCCAGGTACTCGCCGCGCCAGTCGAAGGCCGCCCTGCCCAAGAGCTGGCGTCCCCACTCCGCGGCCTGGTTCGGCCTTGATTCGAGCATGGAGACGAACGTAACCACCCGACGATCAACGACTCGTCAACAAAAGGGAGGGGCGCGTCAAAGCGATCGTTTTCGTTGATCGTTCGTTGATGGCGGCGCTCCTACGCTGGCCCCCATGTTGCCTCTCGATGTTTGGATGCTCGGCCTTCTGCTGCTGCTCACGGTGGTGAGCTACCTGTACGTGGCCGCGCTGAGGAGCCTTCCGTGATGCTGCCGTATCTGTTAGCGGGTGTCGTCGCCTTGCTCGTGACCGTCTATCTATTCGTGGCCCTGCTCTTCCCGGAGAAGTTCTGAAAACATGACACTTGACGTCATCGGCATCGCCGTCACCTTCGTGGTGATCGGCGTCTGCGCCTGGTTCCTGGGCCTGTACATGGCCCGGGTCTTCACTGGCCAGCGCGTGTTCCTGAGCCCGGTTGCGCGACCGCTCGAGCGCGGCGTGTACTGGCTCGCCGGAGTCCGCGAGGACAGGGAGCAGAGCTGGATCGGCTATCTGGTCGCGATGCTGATCTTCCAGGTCGTGACGCTGCTCGCCAGCTACGTGATCTTCCGCGTGCAGGACCACCTGCCGCTCAACCCGCAGGGATTCGGCCCGGTCGCTCCCGACCTGGCCCTGAACACTGCGGTCAGCTTCACCACCAACACCAACTGGCAGAACTACACAGGCGAACAGACGATGTCGTATCTGTCCCAGATGCTGGGGTTGGTGCCGCACAACTTCCTCTCCGCCGCCACAGGCATCGCGCTCGCCATTGCGCTGACCCGCGCTATCTCACGCCGTCAGCTGAGCACTATCGGCAACTTCTGGGTCGACCTGACCCGTAGCGTCGTCTACATACTGTTGCCGATCTCGATCGTCGGCGCCCTCATCCTCCTCTCGCAGGGAGCCGTGCAGACGATCGCGTCGTACCCGATCGCTCACACGCTGGAGGGCATTCAGCAGACGATCGCGGTCGGGCCGTTCGCGTCCCAGGAGGTGATCAAAGACCTCGGGAACAACGGCGGCGGTCCGTTCAATGCCAACTCCGCCCACCCCTTCGAGAACCCGAACGGGTTTACGAACCAGTTCGAGATCTTCCTTGAGCTGCTGACTCCGTTCGCGCTCACCGTGACCTTCGGGAAGATGGTCGGCAACATCAAGCAGGGGCTGGCGCTGGCCGGCGCGATGGCGATCATCCTGGTCGGCGCCACTGGATTGGCCATGTATTACGAGCAGAGTGGCAACCCGGCCCTGACGAACGTCGGCGCCAACCAGGCGCGGATGGCGACCCAGGCGGGCGGGAACATGGAGGGCAAGGAGGTCCGCTTTGGACCCCTCTACAGCTCGCAGTTCGTGGCCTCGACGACCGGTACCAGCACCGGTTCGGTCGACTCCTCGCACGACAGCTTGACGCCGATCGGCGGCATGGTGCCGATGGTCCTGATCCAGCTGGGTGAGATCACCCCCGGTGGTGTCGGCGCCGGCCTCTACGGGATGCTGATCTTCGCGATCGTGTCGGTGTTCATCGCCGGCCTGATGGTCGGCCGGACGCCCGAATACCTGGGGAAGAAGATCGAGTCGCGCGAGGTGCGCTTGGCCTCGCTAGCAATCCTGATATTGCCCGCCAGCATCCTCGGCTTCACCGCTGTCTCAGTGCTCACCGCCGCCGGCAAGGCGGGGCCACTCAACCCGGCGGCCCACGGCTTCAGCGAGATCCTCTACGCGTTCAGCTCACAGACCGGCAACAACGGCAGCGCCTTCGCCGGCCTGACCGGCAACACGGTCTACTACAACACCGCCGGCGCCGCCGCCATGTGGCTTGGGCGGTTCATCTTCGTGATCCCCATCCTCGCCCTGGCCGGCTCGCTGGCCGGCAAGAAGGTGGTGCCGGCGGGCGCCGGCACCTTCCCGACCGACACACCGCTCTTCGCGGGGCTTGTGGTCGGCGTGATCCTGATCGT
>CAZXGB010000285.1:0-2259 GCA_964640005.1 uncultured Actinomycetes bacterium
AGGGCTTCGGTCTCGAGGTCGTCGAGCAGGTGCCGATCCGGATCCCGCCGAACTCCGAGAATCGGCACTACCTGGAGACCAAGCGCGAAAAGCTGGGTCACCTGCTCTAGCCCATGGGTGTCAAGGGCTGAGGCCTGACCTGAATGCCGCCGGCATGCGGCGCTTGAGCCGTTGGCTCCGCGTCGGCCTTGCGCTGGTTCTCAAGCGATGCGTTGATGCAGCTGGTCGGGCCGGGTGACGGTAATCCGGTCCCCGTCCCGGCGGATCAGTCCCCGGCGTTCGTAGAATCCCAGCCACTTGTTGACGCTCTCTCGCGTCGCTCCAATCAGAGCGGCGAGTTCGCTCTGGGTCAGCCGAGTTCGCACTTCCACCGGTTCACCGGACTCCGCCTCCTGCCACTGCGCAAGGTCGAGCAGGACCCGCGCTACGCGCCCGCCGACATCGAGCGTAGCGGCGTCCTGGACCATCTGGGAGGTATAACGAAGCCGCTTGCTAACGGCGACAAGCAGGCGCACAGCCGCCGTTGGCGTCGTTTCGAGACAGTTGACGAAATCCGCTCGCGGAAGCAGCAGGAGGTCACAGGGCTCCTGGGCGACGAGGTCGGCGGATAGGGGCTCGCCGTCGAGGAGTGACACCAAGCCAAAGAATTCACCCGGACCAAGGAGGGCGAGGATGACCTCCCGGCCATCGGGCGAGGTGACCGACGCCTTCACACGACCCGATCCAACCAGGTACAGCATGTTCCCGGGATCGCCACGCGAGCAGACGACCTCCCCTCGCCGATAACGTCGAACTTGGAGGTGAGCAGCCAGCTCCTCAAGCGCGGCCTGTGAGAGCTCGGTCAGAAATGGCACCTGGGCTAGCAAGGAAAGCTTGTCGTGGCTCGACGAACGCTGCGTCACGGGCGAGCGGGCTCCACGGTGCGTCTCCCAGAATCCGGCTCGCGCTGCCTACCGCGAGCCGCGACCCCTCTATTTTGCACGCCATTGAAAGAAGGCAAGGGAGCTAACAAGGGTGCGACGCGCTGGGCGTCGCCGGTGTGAACGCTGCTCAACCGCAAC
Organism: uncultured Actinomycetes bacterium; assembly: GCA_964640005.1. GTDB lineage: Bacteria > Chloroflexota > Dormibacteria > Dormibacterales > Dormibacteraceae > CAZHAC01. Next base: position 1,062 of record CAZXGB010000285.1, read on the forward strand.
TCGTTCGAGAAGCGATCCCGCATTCGGGGTTGGGCGGGCTGGGCGGCCGAGTGGCCGGCGCGCAGGCGCATTACGCGCTAGATGAGACTCGACAGCGCCATCATCTCAGCACGGTAGGGAACCGCGGGGTCAGCGGTGATGAGATTGAGAACGACATGATCGGCGCCGGCCTCGTGCATCGCCGCGGCGCGCCGGCCGATTTCGTTGACATCGCCCCACGCGACCATATCGTCGAACAGCCGATCGGAGCCGGGCGGCGCGAGCTCCGCCTGCGGCCAGCCCTGCCGGAGCAGGTTGTTGCGGTAATTGGGCATCGTCAGGTGGCCTGCCATGTGCCCGTTAGCGATGCTGCGAGCCTCGCCGCGGCTGGACGCGAGCACCACCGCAAGGTCCGCGGCGAGAAAGGCTTCCGGGCCCATGGCTACACGAACGGCGCGTATATGGTCGGCGGTCGTGAAGTAGGGATAAGCGCCTGCCGCTCGTCCCGCGGCTAGCTCGACCATGAGTGGCCCCAGAGCCGCCAGGACAATCGGCGGCAGATCGACCGCGGGACCGAGCCAAGGCGCCTGGCCGATCCCGTCGAGATATGCCCGCATGGACGCCACCGGCCTCGAGTACTGGTGGCCGCGGCTCGCCACCATGGGTGCGTGGCTCACGCCTAGGCCCAAGATGAAGCGGTCAGGCCAAGCGTCCTGGAGGGCGCGGCCGCCGTTGGCCATCGCCCCCGCATCGCGAACCCAAATGTTGGCGATGCCGCTGGCCACCACCAGCCTTTTGGTGGCGGCCAGCAACGTCGCGGCGAAGGCGAACGCCTCACGTCCGATCCCCTCGGGGTACCAGAGAGTGCCGAAGCCGAGCTCCTCCATCTCAACCACGACCTCGCGGATGACCGACGCCGGCTGTCCGGCCAGGGAGCCGGCGAAAATGCCGATGGCGCCGGGGGCAACCCGGCCCAATCGTTCAAGCGACAAGGGCCGCCACCTCCGATCTCGAATTGGCCAGCGCCTTTGCGATCATTACGGTGGCCGCCGGGGGTTAAGGACGTCGGGCCGTGGCAAGCAGGTGAACATCGGCAGCATGGGTGCCATGCGGACGCGGCGAGCGGCCGACGCTAGAGGTCGCCCGCCATTCTCACCCGCCGACGCTACTAGCCTATAGCGCACCGACGAAAGAGGGCGCCGAGGCCGCCAACTCCGAC
>CAZXGB010000286.1:0-2250 GCA_964640005.1 uncultured Actinomycetes bacterium
GAGCCAGTTGATCGAGAAGACGCTCCCGATCACCTGCCAAACGGCCAGGCCGGCTACGAGCGACGCGACAGGCACTGCGCCGGAGGGTATGGCGATGCGGCGCGGCGGCCGGACGGCCTTAGCGGCGGGGGCGGCGGTTACGGCCATCAGAGCCCGAGTGCCGACCAGATCTGGGCGCGAAGCTCGACGAAGCGGTCGCTCTGCTCCATGTTGCGCGCCCGGGGCCGCGGCAGCCCGACCTCGATCACCTCGGCGATCCGGCCTGGCCGGGCCGTCATCACAACCACCCGGTCGGACAGGAAGACTGCCTCGTCGACTGAGTGGGTGACGAAGACCGCCGTCTTCTTCTCGTTCTCCCAGATCCGGATCAGCTCGTCCTGCATCACGCGCCGCGAGATCTCGTCAAGGGCACCGAAGGGCTCGTCGAGGAGCAGGATCTGGGGGTCGACGGCGAGCGCGCGTGCGAGGCCGACCCGCTGCTGCATGCCCCCGGACAGCTGGCGGGGCAGCGACTTCTCGAACCCGGACAGGCCCACCATCTCGATCAGCTGCCGAGCCCGGCCCTCGCGCTCGGCACGCGGAACGGCGCGCAGCTTGAGCCCGAAGGCGACGTTATCGAGCACCGACGCCCAGGGCATGAGCGCGAAGTCCTGAAAGACCATGGCGCGGTCGGGACCTGGCCCCTGGACGGTCTCCCCGCCCGCTAAGACGCGGCCGTCATCGGGCCTGGCGAGCCCCGCGATCATCCGCAGGAGCGTCGTCTTGCCGCAGCCCGAGGGTCCGATCAGGGACACGAACTCATGCGGGCGCAGCTCGAGATGGATGTCGTCGAGGACGTGGAGCACCTCGGTCCCCGAGCCTTGGGCGGCGGGCCGGAAGAAGCGCTTGGAGAGAGCCTCGACGCGGATCCCGTTGTCCTGCAGAACAGCCATTTAGGGACCTCCATCGGCGAGCGTTCGCGAAGCTTGAGTCCGGCGCTCGAGGAACGTCAGCACGGCCATGAAAATGACCGACTGGCAGATGATCAGGAACACGGTCGCGAAGACCGACGCGTAGTCGAACGAATCTTTGAACTCGAGCAGCAGGCGGCCAAAGCCGACCGCAAGCAGCGAGAGCTCGGCCACGATCATGCCTGTCAGGGCGTGCGCGAACCCCTGCCGGAGCCCGCTCATGATCGACGGCAGCGCGCCCGGGAGGAGGATCTCTCGCCACATCTGGAGCTCACCGGCGCCGAATGAACGCGCCATCTCCTGGAGCCGCTCGGAAACCGTAAGAACACCGGCGCGGCAGGGGACAACGACGAACGGGAAGGCGAAGACGAAGATGACGATCGCGCGCGAGATCATGCTGAAGCCGAAGATCATCAGCAGTAGCGGCATGACGATCGCCATCGGGGTCACGACGGCGATGTTGAGGTAGGGGTCGACGGCGCCCTCCAGCCAGCGGGCCCGGCCCATCGCGAGCCCGAGCGGCACGCCGAGCACCAGCGAGGCGACGTAGGCGAGGAGGAGCGCACCCTCACTGGTTTCCAACGCCGACCAGAAGCGGCTTGAGGCCAGGAGCCGGCCGACCGTGGCCACGAAGTCGGTGAAGGTGGGCAGAAGCAGGTTGCCGGGCCGGAGCGCGGCCCACTGCCAGACCACCGCCACCGGGATGATGACGGCGATCGGCAGCAAGAGCTGCCAGACGAGATCGCGGCGGCGGGCACGTTGCCACGCCGCTTCGAGCTCGCTATCGCGGGAGGTCTCGACCAGGGCCGCCAATGTCAGCAGGTGGTGGCGGACGAGGTGCCGATCTGCTTGAGAACGTCCTTCATGTAGGTGTCGTCGACGAGCTGGTCAACGGTTATCGAGCTGGGGATCTTCTTGGCGTCCTGGAAGACCTGAATCTGGTTGCTCATCTCCTGCGGGTTGAGACCGCCGTTGGCACACCACGCCTGGTTGTTGACGTAGAACTTCCCGACCACCGCCGACTGGTCGCCGTACTTCATGTACTTCTGGGTGGGCGCGACCACCGCGTTCGGGTCCTTGTAGAGGCCACGGATCGCCTCCAGCTCGGCCTTGAGGAAGGCCCGGATGATCGTCGGATGCTGCTGCATGAAGGTGGCGTTGGCCGCGATCCCGTCCCGGCCGACGCCCGGCATCGCCTTTGCGAAGCTGACCAGGATGTGGAACTTCGGGTTGCTGTTGGTCAGCGTGATGGTGTCGCCACCTTCGAGCGGTGCCGCCGAGACCTGGCCGCTTTCGAGCG
>CAZXGB010000287.1:0-2239 GCA_964640005.1 uncultured Actinomycetes bacterium
TTAGTACGGCCTCCGATGCGTGGATCCGCCCGCGGATGCGCCCTTCGAGCGGCTGGCCCGCGGACACGCCGAGGCGCACAAACCACAGATCTTCATGAAGGCCCGCCACCAAAACCACCCGCCCGGGGGATGTTGCGAGTGTAGGTTGTCTGTCAAGAAGTTCTTAACATGACTCCACGCCCCCGGCACGATTGCATACTGCAGGCCGTTAAAAGAGCCATCGATACGGCCTGGAGCCGGCAATGGCGCCCGAATGGGCGCCCGCCGCCCTAGCGCCCGGCGAGCAGCACCGGCGCCGCCCCGTTCACCCCCATCTGGAGGAGCGGGCCGGAAACGATGCCGAGAGCGATCGCAAAGATCGCAGAGAGGACGACCGCGGCCTCCACGCCTCGGATCCCTGAGGGGAGCAGCGCGCGCCGTGCCTCGGGCACCGGCGACCAGACGTGGACCAGGACGCGCAGGTAGTAGTAGACCGACACCACGCTCGCCAGCACCGCGATCACCACCAGCCAGGTCCAGCCCGCCTGGACCCCGGCCGTGAAGAGGAACAGCTTGCCGAAGAAGCCGACCATCGGTGGGAAGCCGGCGAGCGAGAGCATGAAGACGCTCATCAGGACGCCCAGCGTCGGGCTGCGGAAGCCCAGGCCGTCGAGGTCGCTGAAGCGGTCGCGGTCGCTGTCCGCGGTCGACAGCGCCGAGACCACGGCGAAGGCCCCGAAGTTCATGAACAGGTAGGCGAAGACGTAGAAGAGAACCGCCGCGATGCCCGGCCCGCCGGCGATCACCCCGATCAGCAGGTAGCCGGCGTGTGCGATGCCGGAGTAGGCGAGCATGCGCTTGACCGAGCTCTGGACGATGGCGACCAGGTTGCCGACGACCATCGAGGCGATGGAGACGAACGCCAGCAGTGGCTGCCAGTCGCCTGCCACGTGCCCGAGGCCGAACTCGAAAACGCGAATGATCATCGCGACGGCGGCGGCCTTGGTCCCGACCGACATGAACGCCGTCACCGGCAAGGGCGCGCCCTCATAGACATCCGGCGTCCACTGGTGAAAGGGGGCGCCGGAGATCTTGAAAGCGAAGCCGACGCCCATCAGGATGACCCCAAGCACGATCAGCGGGTTGGTCGCGTTCTCGGCGGTGACGCGCCGGGCGATCTCGCCCAACAGCGTCGTTCCGGTGGCACCGTAGACGAGGGCCATGCCGTAGAGGACGAAGGCGCTCGCGAAACCCCCGATGATCAGGTACTTCGCCGCCGCTTCCTGGGACGCGGTTTCGGATCGGTTGAAGCCGCAGGCGACGTAGAGCGCGATCGAGAGCGTCTCCAGTCCCAGGAACACGCTCACGAGCGAGGTCGCCGCGGCGAGAACCATCATCCCGGCCACGGCCGCCAGCGTCAGCACGTGCAGCTCGGCCTCCAGCATCTGCCGCCGCCTGACATATGAAGACGCCACGACAACGGTGAGGATCCCGAGGAGCGCGAAGAGCATCTCGAAGAAGAGCGAGAAGCTGTCGCCGGAGGCCATGCCGAAGTAGGCGTTCGGGCTGCCCCAGCCGTTCAGGTAGCGGAAGCCGGCGATCAGGAAGGAGGCCAGCAGGCCGACGATGGAGACCGTCGCGGCAACCGGGCCACGAACCCGCTCCGGCGTCACGAGGTCAAGGACGACTACCACGATCAAAGTCACCACGACGGCGACGATCGGCGAGATGTCCGCCAGGTCATTGACGGCCCAGGAGGTCGGGTAGTTGAGGACCAATCCGGACGGCATCATGACCATCCCGGCAGGTTCATGCCCTGCCCGAGAGCCGTCATGGCGCGCGTGAGCAGCGCCGGGTCGAGTCCGAGGATGAACATCAGGATCACCAGCGGCGCGACCAGCAGCAGCTCGGCGCGCGCGATGTCGTTGCGCTCGAGCACCGCCGCCGGCGCGTGCGCCCGCTGCGTGTGGGAATACATCGCCCCCTGATACAGCCGGAGCATGTAGACGGGAGCCAGCAGCAGCCCGATCGCGCCGAAGGCGGCGAACCAGGGCGAGAACTGCCAGGCGCCGAGCAAGGTCATGAACTCGCCCACGAAGCTGTTCAGGCCTGGCAGCCCGAGCGCGGCCATGGTGACGATCAGGAAGATCCCAGCCATCACGGGCATCGTCGGCGCCAGGTCATGTAGCACGCGCATGTCACGGGAGCCCGCTCGCGCGTAGATCCAGGCGACGATCAGGAAGAGCGCGGGGATGATCAC
>CAZXGB010000288.1:0-2239 GCA_964640005.1 uncultured Actinomycetes bacterium
GGCCGTTCGCAGCTCGGGCGGGCTCAGGACCTTGAAGGACACGTCAAGCCCGGCCAGGTAGCGCGCGATCCAGCCCAGATCGTCGGCGCCGACGCGCAGGAGGACGCCGTCCGGCCGCTGCTCGAGGGTGCCCACCGTCGGACCGATCCGCCGCCGCGCCTCACGCATACCGGTCGCGAGCAGCACCTCGGCGCGCCATGGCCAGGGCACGGTCGCCAGCGACCTCTGGACGTGGGCGGCGACGTCGAAGCGAGCCGGCCGCTCGAACATCTCCTTCGTCACCTCGGCCTCGAGGATCCGGTCGAGGCGGAAAGTGCGCAGCTCGCGACGCAAGTGATCCCAAGCGGCGACGTACCAGGCGCCGCTCTGGAAGGCGACGCCATAAGGGTCTATCCGCCGCTCGGTCACCCGGCCGTCGCCCGCCCGATAGCGAATGCGGACCCGAAAGCCGTCACCTGCGGCCGCGCTGAGGGCAAGGATGCTGCTCGTGTCGGCCGCTGCCCGGGCTGATGTGGCGGGCCCGAAGGCAAGGCTCACCTGCGCTGCCCGCACCCGGCCACGCAGCTGGTCGGGGAGCACGCGGTCCAGCTTCGCCATCGCCCCCTGCACGGCGCTTCCGGTCTGGAGCAGGCCCAGCCGCTGCGCGGCCAGCAGGCCGACCACGACAGCAAGCGCTTCCTCATTGGTGAACATCAGCGGCGGCAGCCGGAAGCCTGGGCGGAGCCGGTAGCCTCCCGCCGATCCGCGCTCGCCCTCCACCGGGATTCCCATCTCCTGGAGGCCGGCGACGTACCTACGGACGGTGCGAACGTCGACCTCCAGGCGCTGCGCGATCTCCCGGGCGCTCAACCGGCGGTAGGCCTGCAGCAGCTCGAGCAGCGTGAGCAGGCGCCCGAAGGACATGTCCACGGGCGATAGACTAACCGCCTTTAGGGCGGGTTCTGTCCTATATGTGGCCTACCTTTCGAGCATGATGCTGATGAGCGCGGACATGCTGTTGGAGATGGCCCGGCTGCGCGTGCAGGAGCGGCTGGCGGCTGCCGAGAGGGCTCGCCTGGCACGTCCTGTCGAGGCAGAACCGCCGGCGCCTATCGAACTCGGGGCGCGCGGTGGGGAGCGGCGCTGGTCACTCCGCTAGCCAGCGACAGCGGGGGTCGGTACGCTTGCGACGATGCGAGTCACGCGCCACGGCGAACACCTCTTCATGCTCACGCGCTATCCGGTGATCTTCCCGATGAACTGCTACCTCGTGCGCGAAGAGGACGGCCTGACGCTCGTCGACAGCACCATGTCCTCGCCGGCCGCCGAAGTGGCCGGACTGGCCTCTCAGCTCGGCCTCGTCCTCCGTCGGGTCGCGCTGACACACGCTCACGGCGACCACGTGGGCGGGGTTGCCGGCGTGCGCCAGCGCTTCCCAGACGTCGAGATCTCGATCGGCGTTCGCGACACGCGCTTGCTGGAAGGCGATCGCTCGCCGGCGCCGGGTGAGCCGCAGGCGCCCGCCAAAGGGATGCTCACGAAGGTCGACTGGAAGCCCGACCGCCTGCTCGAGGAGGGAGACCGCATCGGCTCGCTCCAGGTGGTCGCCTCGCCCGGCCACACGCCCGGTCACATCGCCTTCCTCGACACCCGGGACCGGACGCTGATCGCCGGCGACGCCTTCCAGACGCGCGGGGGTATCGCCGTGTCTGGTGTGATCAGGCCCCTCTTCCCCTGGCCTGCGCTCGGCACCTGGCACAAGCCGTCCGCCCTGGTCAGCGCCGAGTCGCTCCGCACCCTCAACCCCAAACGGCTCGCGGTCGGCCACGGCGAGGTGCTCGAGGATCCGGGCCCGGCCATGGACCGCGCGATCGCCGCCGCCCGCCGCGCCTTCGCCTAAACCGTTCGCGGATTAGGTGGATGCGCCCGCCGATGCCCGCTTGCGGCAAGTTGCGAGGGGTGGATACGCCCGCCGATGCGCCCCTCGGCCGGGTCTAGCGGCCGCGCGCGGCCAGCGGATCGAACGTTTCGCTCAGCCAGTCGGCGACCAGGTTGATCCCGATGATCACCAGCATCAGAGCGAAGCCGGGGAAGGTCGCCACCCACCACGCCGTGGACAGGTAGTTGCGACCATCGCCGACCATCGTGCCCCACGTCACGTCGGGCGGCTGCACCCCCAGCCCGAGGAAGCTGAGCGCGGACTCGGTGACGATCACCTGCCCGACGCCGATGGCGGCGACCACCAGGAACGTGCCCAGGG
>CAZXGB010000289.1:0-2191 GCA_964640005.1 uncultured Actinomycetes bacterium
GTCGAGGGCGCGCACCTGAAGTTCGATGGCCGGCAGGCTGAACTGGCCTCGGTGCACGTTCTTTCACCCGGAGTCTTTAACGCCCCCGAGCTCGACCTGACCGTGCAGGTCTTCCCCGCCGATTCCTCGCTCCCCGCTCTCGCCGAGTGCTTCGACACGAGCGCCGAGGGACCGGTCTTCTCGCGCCTCCAGGATGCTGCCCGAGGGCTGCTCGGCGATGTTCGCTGGACCCTGGCATCCGCCACAGCCAACCCGCTCCGCTACAAACCGGGCAGCCGCTGCGTGCTTGCCTACCATCTCCAGGGCAGCGACGGCCGTCCTCTGCAAGTAATCGGCAAGCTCTACGCCGATCCCGCCCAGGCCGAGCAGGTGCAAAGCAGCCTGGCGCGCCTGCACGTCCAGCTCGGCGGCCGCGCGGGGATCATCCCGCGCCCCCTTGGGGCCGCTGCGCAGCTCGGCCTCGCCTGGATGGAAGCAGTGCCACACCCCGGCAGGTCCCTGAGCCGTCGCGCAATGCCGCTCTCCGATGGATCAGTGAAATGGGCCGGCATGGCGCTGGCGAGTCTGCACGCGGCCCGCCTGCCTGCCGGTTCGGTTGCCGATTGGAGCCCCAGAGACGAGGCCGCGCGGGTCGAGGAGCGAGGCTTTCGACTCGCCGCCTGGCACCCCGATCAGGCGGCGGCGATCTCCCGGTTGTCGGAGACGCTCGCCCGGCGCCTTGCGGACTTGCCGGTAGAAGAGCGCGTCGTCTCGCACGGCGCATACAAGCGCAGCCAGCTCATCCTGGACGGAAATCGGTGCGTCATGACCGACTTCGACGCCCTGTGCCTGGCCGATCCCGGCCTGGATGCTGGCTGCTTCCTGGCCTACCTTCGCCCCGGCGGCGTGTTTCGCGGCCGGCAGGCCGCAGTTGAATGGTTCGAGGGCGCCGGTCGAAGGTTCGCGCGCTCCTACCTGACCGCGGCGCGGGCGCTAGGCCGCACACCAGAAGCGGTCGAGCGAAGCCTGGAGCGCGCGCGCCTTTTCGAGGCCTCGCGTCTCCTGAAGATCGCCGCTCGCCGGATCAACCGGCTCAACAGCCCGAGGCCATCGGAACTGTCGGGCATCTGCAGCGAGATCGCCGAGTGCATGGACAACCCGAGAAGGTGGACATGCGCACGGTGAGGTTCCTGTACGAGCAGCTTGGTGGCTATCGGCTGGTCCTGCTGCTGTCTACCGCGATGGCCTTCCTGCAGGTCGCGACCGAGCTCCTGGCCGCCTTCCCGCTCAAATTCATCCTCGACAAGGTCGTCGACCACCGCGACCCGGCCGGGCCGTGGGGGCCACTGATCAGCCGTTTCGACAGCCTGGGCACGGGCGAGGGACTGCACCCGAACGAGGCACACACCTTGATTGGCGTAATCGCCTTCTCCGCGCTCCTGGTCGTGACCCTCGGACTCCTCGGCGCGGCGGTCTCTTACGTCCAGCTCTACGCAGCCAAGCTGGTCGGGTACAAAGTCACCGCCCGGCTGCGCACCCGTATCTTCGACCGCCTGCTCCGCCTCTCGATCGACTGGCACGGCCAGATGAAGACGGGTGACCTCGTCCAGCGTCTCACCGGCAACGTGGCCGACCTGGAAAAGCTGATCATCGACGGGCTGGTCGACATGCTGGCGGGCCTCCTGATGCTGGTCGCCATGGTGGCCGTGATGGCGGCCTTCAACCTGCCTTTCACCCTCCTCGCGATCTTCATCGTGCCGATGCTGTTCGTGATCGTCTGGAACTACACGCGACGGATCAAGTTGACGACCCAGATGGCGCTCCAGGCGTCGGCCCAGGTCGCGAACGTGGCCACCGAAGACGTCCGGGCGATCACCGAGGTGAAGGCGTTCACGCTCGAGCAAAGAGAGTCGTCGCGCTTCCAGCAGCAGGTGGACAAGTACCGGGCCCTGGGCATCCTGGCCGGCAAGATGGAAGCCCAGTTCAGGCCGATCGTTGGATTCGTGGTCGCCTTGAGCACGTTCACGGTGATCGGCGTCGGTTCCTACGTGGCCACTGGCCACACCTTCCGGCTCCTCCTGCTGACGATCCCCGCGGGCACGCTAACGATCGGCACGCTGACGATATTCCTCACCTATCTGAAGCAGCTCTATCAACCGATGCGCGACCTGTCGAAGCTGATGTACGTCGGCACCAACGCGGCGTCGGGCGC
>CAZXGB010000290.1:0-2082 GCA_964640005.1 uncultured Actinomycetes bacterium
ATCGCGGCCGCCGGGTAGCCGATCGCGTCCGCCACCTGCGGCAGGTCAGAGAGGAGCAAGGAGCCTCATTAAACTGAACTGCCACCTTGGCCGAATACGACGCCGAAGCTTCCAGCGATCCTCTCTACGTGCTCCGGCACTCGACCGCGCACGTTCTCGCGGCCGCCGTCACCCAGCTCTACCCGGGCACCAAGTACGCGGGCGGGCCGCCCGTCGACAACGGTTTCTACTACGACTTCGACCTACCCCGGCCGATCGGAGAGGACGACCTGCCGAAGATCGAGCAGAAGATGCGGGAGATCATCAACCGGCGAGTCCCGTTCGAGCAGGTGCTGCTGCCGCACGAGGAGGCGGTCAGGCGGTTCCAGGAGCTGGATCAGCCGTACAAGCTGTACTGGGTGACCCAGAAAGCCTCGCCCGACGAGATCGTCAGCTGCTACCGGACGGGTGACTTCTTCGACCTCTGCCGAGGTCCCCACGTCCCCGACGCCGGCGAGATAAAGGCCTTCAAGCTGATGCGGGTGGCCGGCGCCTACTGGCTCGGGGATGAGAAGAACAAGCAGCTGACCCGCGTCTACGGCACCGCCTGGCCGAGCAAGGAGGAGCTCCAGGCCTACCTCGACCGGCTGGAGGAGGCGGAGCGGCGCGACCACAAGCGCCTCGGGAAGGAGCTCGACCTCTTCGCGCTCGACGCGCGCACCGGCCTCGGGCTTCCGTTGTGGATGCCGGCGGGTGCCACCATCCGCCGCGAGCTCGAGCGCTGGATCGTCGACGAGGAGGTGGCGCGGGGCTATCAGCACGTGGTCACCCCTGAAGTCGCCAAGCTCGACCTCTACAAGCAGTCGGGACACTGGGAGCGGTACCACGACTCGATGTTCCCGCCGATGGAGTTCGAGGACGGCGAAGAGCTCGAGCTCCGGCCCATGAACTGCCCGCACCACATCCTCGTCTACAGCCAGCACCTGCACAGCTACCGGGACCTCCCGATGCGCATCGCCGAGCTGGGCCAGAACTGGCGCTACGAGAAGTCGGGCGAGCTGGCGGGCCTGATCAGGGTTCGCTCGTTCACCCTCAACGACGCCCACATCTTCTGCACCCAGGAACAGCTGGAAGGCGAGATCCTGCGCGTGATGGAACTCGCCGAGTACTTCATGGACACCCTCGGCGTGAAGGACATCGAGTACCGGCTCTCGATCTGGGACTCGGACCGCGAGCACTGGCTGGGTTCCGACGAGCAGTGGGAAAACGCGATCGCCGCACTTCGCAACGCACTCGAGAAGACCGGCAAGGAGTACTACGTCGGCGAGGGTGAGGCGGCCTTCTACGGCCCCAAGATCGACTACCAGATACACGACGCGCTGGGCCGGGAGTTCACCAACAACACGATCCAGGTCGATTTCCAGCTGCCCGACCGCTTCCAGCTCGAGTACGTGGCGGAGGACGGCTCTCGAAAGCGGCCGGTCATGGTCCACCGGGGCGCCTTCGGCTCCATGGAGCGCATGTTCGCGTACCTCATCGAGAAGTACGCCGGCGCCTTCCCGACCTGGCTGCACCCGGTGCAGGTGGTGGTGATCCCGATCACCGACAGTCAAGTGCCGTACGCGGAGGAGGTCGCCGACCGGCTGCGGCGGGCACGCCTCCGAGTCGAGGTGGATGCTCGTTCGGAGCGCATGAACCGGAAGATCCGCGAAGCGCAGGCGCGGAAGGTGCCCTACATGGCAATCGTCGGCGGCCGGGAGGCGGAGTCTGGCCGTGTGTCGGTCCGGAACCGGGCGGGCGAGCAGGCGGACGAGCCGCTCGACGAGTTCGCGCAGCGGGTGGCGCTCGAGGTCGCCGAAAAGCAACTGCCCGCCGAATGACGGCGATGCGCCCTCAGATGTGCGGTCGGCCCGCGCGAGCAACTACGAATCAGGCCGCGCGGCTGATAGACTCAGCGCTGTACAAGCAGGGGCCCGCCCCTCACCCGCGAAGACCCTTCGGGCCGGAGACGGGTTTCCAAGGTTTCAACAATGGAGACGGGCGGCCTCTTGCCGTCCGTTATTTTGTTTCTGAGTAGGAGGAGCTGAACCCACTGAAGAAGAG
>CAZXGB010000291.1:0-2039 GCA_964640005.1 uncultured Actinomycetes bacterium
TCAGATAGGTCCCGTTGATGACGTACGGCTCTCCGCCGTCGAGGTTGCCGCGCAGCCCGAGGTGGCCGTTGGCGAGCGCGAAAAGCGACTCGGTCTGGGACAGGATCGTCAGGTCGAGGTCGCACTCCCGCAGGCCCCACGGTTCTGGCGTGAACGCGCGGTGCGTGATCAACGATCCAGCAAGTCCCCGAGATCCTTGACGACGACACTGGCGCCCTGCCGCCGGAGCTCATCAGCCTGCCCGGTGCGATCGACGCCGACGACGAAGCCGAATCCGCCGGCCCGGCCAGCCTCTACTCCTGCCAGCGCATCCTCGAATACGGCGGCGGCATCCGGCTCCACGTTGAGAGCCCGGGCTGCGGCCAAAAAAGCGTCGGGCGACGGCTTCCCGCTCAGATGGTCACGGTCGGCGACAACGCCGTCGATCATGACCGCAAAGTACTGATCGATGCCAGCCGCCCGAGTCACCTGCCGCGCGTTGGCACTCGAGGAGACGACCGCGCACGGCATCCCTCGCTCTTGAACCGCCTGCAGGTAGCGCACGGAGCCCTGGTATGCCTTGACTCCTCCATCCTCGATCAGCCGCTGGACCAATTCGTTCTTCCAGTTGCCGAGGCCGTGGATTGTTTCGGCCGTGGGCGGATCGTTCGCAGAGCCCTCTGGAAGCGTGATGCCGCGCGAGGCCAGGAAGGAGCGCACTCCGTCGTAGCGCGGCTTGCCATCTACGTAGCGGTCGTAATCGACAACCTCGTCGAAGTCACGGAACGGTTCGCCGGTCCGCCTCGAGCGCTCGCGCAGATAGCCGTCGAACATCGTCTTCCAGGCAGCGGCGTGCACCGTGGCCGTCTCAGTGAGCACTCCGTCGAGGTCGAAGAGGCAGGCGACAACACTGTCCGGCAGCCCGAGCATGTCAACTCCCAGTATCCCGCTGCGTACCTCCCGGCGTTGCCCTCAAGCCTCAGGAATGCCCAGCGCTCCGCGCTGATCGAGGTAGAGGAGCACGCCAAGCGATGGCACAACGAGGACCACAACCATCGCGGTGACCACCAGGAGCAGGACCAGGGTTGGGGTGGGCGCGGCGGCCTGTGAGATCGTCAGCCCTCCCGGCAACATGTAGGGCGATTCGGCGAAGCCCAGGGCGAACACCAGCGAGCCCACGCCGACAACCGCGAGGGTGCGGTACCAGGCGAAGATGCGACGCCAGAGCAGGAAGCCGACCACCGGGGTGACCACGATCACCGCCCACGCAAACGGCGCTCCCCGGCCTACGAGCATCCCGCTTAGGAGGCCTGGGTTCTCGAGACCAACGCTGGCGAGCGCGATCGTTCCCATCCCCATCAGCACCAGCGTCGCGAGTATGGCACGGCGCCGGAAGTACTCGACCATCTCCGCGGCGCCAAATCGGCGCGCATCGCCGACGAGAAAGGCGGCTCCGATGAATGCGGTGGCCGCCAGTGACACCAGGCCGAAGGAGATCGACATCGGGCTGATGCAAGCTTCCCAGACAGGAATGTTGGGGCCGCCCACCGCCACCCGGCCGGAGGCGATGGCGCCGAGAACGGCGGCAAAGAAGAACGGTGCCATCAGCGAAGAGACACCGAAAACCAGACCGGTCCGGCGGTGGGTTCGCGGATCGTCGGCGATGTGCCGGAAGGCGAAAAAGGCGCCGCGCAGTATCAGTCCCAACAGGGCGAAGGCGAAGAGGGGATAGAGGCTGGAGAACACCGACTGGAAGAGAAGCGGGAATCCGGTCCAGGTGAGGACGATCGCCAGCACCAGCCAGACATTGTTGGCTTCCCAGACGGGCGCCATCGCGTAGTCGATCAGACGCTGTGCCTCGTGGCCGCGCCGGCTGCGACTCGCAAGGAGATCCCAGATGCCGGCCCCGTAGTCGACTCCGCCGGCGACGCTGTAGGCGGTGACCGCCAGCAGCAGCACGAAGGCGATGAGATCAGCCAGCCAAACCGTCATCCATCAGGTCCTGGTCAGCACATGCAGCGACCGCCGGGTTGCCGCCCGCAATCCGAAGACCGAAAGCA
>CAZXGB010000292.1:0-2037 GCA_964640005.1 uncultured Actinomycetes bacterium
GGTCTCCGGAACCAAAGGCAGCAGGTTCGATTCCTGCCGGGCGCACCACCACCTCGCGCGTAACGAGTGCAGGACCTGACTTCCTCCCTGAGCGCTGTCGCTGGCGCCCCGAGATGTCTATGACTCAGTGCAGGTCAGGATCGGACAGGCGCTGCCTGACGAGTTGCCGGATCCGTCGATTCCGCCGCTGAAGCGCGAGGCCGAGCAGGCTGTTCGCGCTCCTGATCCGTTTGATCGTCGCCGTGATGTAGGCCCAATCGATCTCGTCAAACCGGTAGGTTGCCACTGAGAGGGCAGAGAGAAACTCCACGCTCTCCTCGTTGGTGTTCGCCGTCGCCTTCGTTAGGCGGTCGAGGTAGAGGTCGTCGAGGCCGATGACGGCTACCCGCGCGCCTGCCACCTCCTTGTGCACGACCTTTTCACGGTCGCCTGCGAACTCGCCCCCAGGAAACTCCAGGATCACCCGTAGCCCCGCCCGACCCCAATGTCTCGCGTCGCGCCTGAACCCGAGCGACTCAAGAGCGCTCCTCTTTGCGCCGTCTAACGATCCGGCCATCCAGAGGTCGAGGTCGGTCTCGTGATAGACCTCGCGGCCGGTCCAGTAGGCCTCCGCGGTGCCGCCGACGACGATTGGCTCTTCTCCAACAACCGCAGCCACCGCGGCGGCTGTCAGCAGATTGGCACTGAGCCAGTCGGCCTTTTGCTGCCGCTCAGCCTCGAGCAGCAGTTGCTCGACGTCGGCGGCTGAACCGCTCACGTGTCAAGCCGCGCTCGTTAAGCGAGCGGGCCTCCATCGGGCTCGGCTGGCGCTGCCATGGGTTCTGCTCAAAGCCTGCGCCGAGCACACGATCGGCCCGTCGCGTGAGCTCGGCGGTGTCGGCCTTGGCCCCGATCGTCACCGTGATTGGGCGCCCGACCGCCTCGGAATACCGCTCAAGCCACCGGAGTGACGGAACCTGTGTCCAGCCAGCCTCAGCCCGGGCGATGGCCGGCTGGCTGGTCCCCATTCGCCTGGCGACTTCCTGCTGTGTGAGTCCCGCAGCACGTCGTGCGCGTGTTAGCTCAATGCCGATTGCGGCCGAATTCATGTCGAGCACTATACCGCGATAGGATATAAAAGGCGCGCTTACAGGCGACCGGCGGCGGCCGCCGAACCGCCCGCGTCACTCGAGCGGCTTCGGCGGCGGATTAGGATGCAACCTCGGCAGTAAATCCGATGCGGGTCGCGACCTGGAACGTCAACTCAGTGAAGCAGAGGGTTCCCCGGCTGCTCCCCTGGCTGGATGAGCGGAAGCCCGACGTCGTCTGCCTCCAGGAGACCAAGCTGTCCGACGACGCGTTCGCCCAGCTGCTTGGCGAGGAGTTGGAGCGGCGCGGCTACGCGATAGCCCATCACGGAGAGCCGCAGTGGAACGGGGTGGCGATCCTCTCCCGGGCGGGTCTCGAGGACGTGACGCGAGGCATCCCGGGCGGTCCGGGCTTTCCCCATCAGGAGGCGCGCGCCATCGCTGCTACCTGCGGCGGCGTGCGGCTGCATTCGGTGTACGTTCCGAATGGGCGCGTGCCCGACTCAGATCACTTTCGATACAAGCTCGCCTGGCTGGCCGCGCTCGGGGAATCGCTGAGGGGCGGCCCGCAGTCGGTGATGGTCTGCGGCGATATGAATATCGCCCCCACGGACGAGGACGTCTTCGACCCCGACGCCTACGTAGGGCAGACCCACGTGACGCCGGCCGAGCGGGCGGCCCTCGCCGAGCTGACAAGCCACGGTCTTCACGACATCGTTCGCGAGCGCTGGCCAGATGCCCGCGTCTTCACGTACTGGGACTACAGGGCCGGTATGTTCCACCAGGACCTTGGTATGCGCATCGACCTGGTCCTGGCGGGCGCGCCGGTAGCCGCCAGAGTGCGGGCAGCCTGGGTCGACAGGCAAGCCCGGAAGGGAAGCGCGCCGAGCGATCACGCGCCGGTCATCGTCGACCTCGACGAGGCGCCCGACGGCGACATTGGACCGGTGGTGCCGCCACCCTCTGCGCC
>CAZXGB010000293.1:0-1995 GCA_964640005.1 uncultured Actinomycetes bacterium
TGGACGCGATCGCCAACGCGGTCCTCTACGAGGGCTACATCCTTTACCCGTACCGCGCCTCCGCGCTCAAGAACCAGCGCCGGTGGACGTTCGGGGGCGTCTTCCCGAGGGCGTACTGCGAGGCGAACCCGGGGTCGGATGCGTGGGCGATGCAGACGCAGTGCTTGGTGCAGGGCTGTGGCCCGGGCTGTCGCGTGCAGGTCACGGTGCGTTTCTTGCAGCTGGTGAACCGCAGTGTTGGGTGGCTCACGCACCCCTCCGTCGCCGCTGCGCGGCGACACCTCCCCGTCAAGCGGGGAGGAGGCCTGTCGACCCACTTCGAACCCGTTGAGAGCCTCGAGGTGGGCGGCAGGACCTATGTCTCCTGGCAGGAGGCGGTGGAGCAGAGCCTGGACGCCGGCGAGATCGAACCCGGTTGCGCGATGCGCCTGTGCGGTCGGCTTCCGGCCGGCCGCAGCTTCGAGCCGCTTCCCAGGGAAGGCGGCCCCAGCGCCGGCATCGCCAGGACCTGGGAATTGATCCGGGGTGGGGTCGATGTGGACTGCGAGCGGCTCGGCGGCGACCTTGCCCGGATCACCGTCCGGGTTGTGAATGACACCCCACTTCAGCTGCCCGTGGCCGCCTCCCGCGAGCAAGTCGCCTCCCACGCGATGGTCTCGTCTCACATCATCCTGCGCGTCCAAAATGGCCAGTTGGTTTCCGCGACGGACCCTCCCGAGGAGCTTCGCCAATCGGTGGCGGCCTGCCAGAACACGGGCTGCTGGCCCGTGCTCGTGGGTGAGCCTCCCGGCCGGCAGACCATGCTGGCCTCGCCGATCATCCTCGAGGACTATCCGCGGGTCGCCCAGCAGAGCCCCGGCGACTTCTTCGACGCCACCGAGATCGACGAGCTGCTCAGCCTGCGCATCCTCACCCTCACTGACGAGGAGAAGGCGGAGATGCGAGGCGCCGACTCAAAGACGCGCCTTTTGCTGGAGCGAACGGAAGCCCTGGGCGCGGAGCAACTGCTGCGGCTGCACGGCACGGCGCGCGTCGGATGGCCTGAAGGAGAGGGCGGGTGAGCGACCTCGATCCGCGTTGGGATCCCTGGGGGGCCACCAAGCCGATGTCCACGGTTTGGGTGGGCGAGCGCGAGCTTCGCGTCGGCGATCCGGTGCTGCTGCGCCCACACGGACAGGGGGACATCTTCGATCTCGAGCTGGCGGGGAAGCGGGCAGTCATCCAGGCCATCGAAGTCGACTTCGACGACCAGGTCCACGTGGCGGTGATCGTGGACGACGATCCCGGCCGTGACCTGGGGGCGCTTCGCCAGCCGGGACATCGCTTCTTTTTCAAGCCGGCCGAGCTGGAGCCCGCCCGATGAGCGCCAAGCGCGTACTGGTCGCCGGTATCGGCAACGTTTTTCTCGGCGACGACGGTTTTGGCGTCGAGGTCGTCTCGCGACTGGGGCGGCGGCCGCAGCCGGAAGGCGTGGAGACGGCCGACTTCGGAATCCGCGGCTTCGACCTCGCCTACGCGCTGATGGACGGCTACGACCTCGCCGTGCTGGTGGACGCGCTGCCCCTCGGCAAGCCGGCGGGAACCATCTCCGTCATCGAGCCCGACCTCGACGGAGCCGACGCGGCGGATGGTTTCGACAGCCACGGGATGAACCCGATGGAGGTGTTCAGGCTCGTAAAGCACTTCGGCGGCCGGCTGCCCCGGGTTCTGATCGTCGGCTGTGAGCCAGAGAGCCTCGGCCCCGAAGACGAGGGCCGGATGGGCCTCAGCGAGACCGTGACGGGCTCGGTCGGCGCGGCCGTCGACGTCGTTTCCCAACTGCTCGAGCGGGAGGCGGTGTAGGCGATGCACGAGGCAGGGCTGGTGCAGGGAGTGCTCGAAGTCGTGCTCGAGGTCGCCGGCGACCAACCGGTCGACCGCGCACGAGTTCGTGTCGGGCGGCGGCACGCGGTCGAGCCCGAGAGCTTCGAGCTCTACTGGCGGATGCTCAGCGAG
>CAZXGB010000294.1:0-1973 GCA_964640005.1 uncultured Actinomycetes bacterium
GCGCACGAGGTGATCACGACCATCATGCTCAACCACATCGCGCTGGCCATCTCCGACTACCTCGTCAACCGGGGGCCGTTCAGCGATCCGCATGCCAGCGCCCCCAAGACACCGCCGATCGCCGCCGCCGCCCAACTGCCGGTCATTCCCGGTACCCGGCTCCACCTCGGACTCCTGCTCGCGCTGGCGGCCGTCCCGGTCGTCTGGTACCTGATCGAGCGGACAACCGTGGGCTTTCAGCTCCGCGCGGTCGGCCTCAACCAAACCGCGGCGCGGGCAGCGGGTATCTCAGTGGGCTGGACGATCGTGATCGTGATGGCGATCTCGGGTGCCCTCTCCGGCCTCGCCGGGGCCGGTGAGGTCCTCGGCGTTTCCCACTACATGTCGCCGGTCTTCTCGGTCGGCTATGGGTTTGACGCCATCGCGGTGGCGCTGGTGGCCAAGAGCAATCCCTGGGGCATTGTTCCGGCCGCGTTCCTCTTCGGTGCCATGCGCAGCGGTTCCGGCTACATGCAGCTCCAGACCCAGGTCGCCGGCGCGCAGGTCTCGGCCGACCTGATATCGGTCGTCCAGGCCACTGTGATCATCTTCGTGGCCGCTCCGATGCTCGTCCGCTGGCTGTTCCGGATTCGCGAACGCGGCGCGCTGCCCACGGCGCTGGCCGGCCAGAAGGTGGCGTAGAAACAGGATGCTCCTGGCCGCCAACCTGCGCGACTTCTTCTTCCACGCCGACCTGACCGGCCTGGCGGCGGCCACCCTGCTCGCCTCCACGCCGCTCGTGCTCGCCGCCCTCGGCGGCGTCATGAGCGAGCGCTCGGGCGTCGTCAACATCGCGCTCGAAGGCATCATGCTGATGGGCGCGTTCACGGGTTACGTCGTCGCCTTCCAGCTCCACAACCTCTGGATCGGCGTGCTCGCAGCGGTCCTCTCTGGCCTCCTGATCGCGACGCTCCACGGGGTACTCGCAATCGAGTTCCAGGTCGATCAGATCGTCAGTGGGATGGTGATCAACATCCTCGCGGTGGGGCTGACCGGCGTCTACTACCGGACCTTCCTCCAGCAGTCGACGGTGGCCGGCCCGGGTGTCCTGCCCACCTGGAAGATCCCTTTCCTGTCGCACTTGCCCTTCCTCGGCAGCGTGCTCTTCACCGGCCAGTTCGTGACCTGGGCGATGCTCGTGATCCTGGTCGCGATCCACGTCCTCCTGTTCAACACCGTGTGGGGCCTGCGGACGCGGGCTTGCGGGGAGCACCCGCTGGCGGCGGAGACGGCCGGCATCTCGGTGCGGGCGATGCGCTACGGAAACGTGATGCTGAGCGGGGCGCTCGGCGGCCTCGGCGGTGCCTATTTCTCGCTCCAGGAGATCGGCAACTTCCTGCCCAACATGACCGGGGGAAAGGGGTTCATCGCCCTGGCGGCGATGATCTTCGGCAAGTGGACGCCGCTGGGCGCCTTTCTGGCGTCTCTGCTCTTTGCGGCGGCGGACGCGCTCGGGTCGCGGCTGCAGTTCTACGGCATCCAGATCCCCTACCAGATCACCTCGACGCTGCCCTACGTGCTGACGATCGTGGTCGTGGCAGGGGCCATGGGCCGCGCGATCGCCCCGGCCGCCGACGGCAAGCCATACAAGAAGGGCGGAGGCTAGTCAGGCCCGTAATCGGCCACGACCGCTAGGGGAATCGGGGTGCGAACGGTTATGCTCCGGGGCTATCTGGGGGATACCGCGCTTAAGACGCGGGAAGGGGAGGATCCAAGGTGACTGAACTGGCCAACAAGACGGCCGACGTGGGCAAGATGTCCCTTGCGGAGGTAAACGGCAAGAGTGAGGATCCCCTCACGCTCATCGCCGAAGGGGACTCGATTCAGGGACAGATCGTCATGAAGGGCAATGGGCATCTGCTCGGCGTCTTTCAGGGCGAGGTCGACTGCGATGGCGAGCTGTTGGTCGGCAAGGACGCGCAGGTCCTGGCCAA
>CAZXGB010000295.1:0-1857 GCA_964640005.1 uncultured Actinomycetes bacterium
GCGGTGTCGTCGATCTGGGTGCCGAGGAAGATGATCCGTTCCTCGAAGAGCTTGTTGTAGGGGTTGGTCTCCTTCACGCCGTAGCTGGTGCGCTCGACGAAGGACGGGGTCACGTAGCGGGCCTGCATCCGGGTCATCTGTGTTCTCCCTGTCTGCCCGGCGGTCAGGAGCCGATGCGGTCGGTGCTGTCGATGACGTGGTCGACGAAGCCGTACTCCCTGGCCTGGTCGGCGGTGAACCAGCGGTCCCGGTCGGAGTCGCGTTCGATCTCCTCCAGGGTGCGGCCGGTGTGGAAGGCGGTCCGCTCGGCCAGGACGCGCTTGAGGTAGACCGACTGCTCGGCCTGGATGCGGATGTCGGAGGCGGTGCCGCCGATGCCGCCGGAGGGCTGGTGCATCATCACGCGGGCGTGGCGCAGCGCGTACCGCTTGCCGTGCGTGCCCGCGCACAGCAGGGACTGGCCCATGGAGGCGGCCAGGCCGACGGCGACGGTGGCGACGTCGTTGGGCAGGAACTGCATGACGTCGTAGATCGCCATGCCGGCGTCGACCACGCCTCCGGGGGAGTTGATGTAAAGGGTGATGTCGCGCTCGCGGCTGTCGGCCGCCAGCAGCAGGAGCTGGGCGCAGACCCGGTTGGCGAGCTCGTCGTCGACCTCCTTGCCGATGAACACGATCCGCTGGTCGAGGAGCTTCTGGGACAGCGACTCCTGCATCAGCAGGTCGGGCGCCGCCACGCTGGCGCGGGCGCGGGGCGCATAGGTGTCGGGCGTGCGGGACTCCTGTGTGGTCGTGGGCGTGCTCGGCAGGGGCAGCGGCCGAAAATCCATGAGCGCTCCTAACGTACGTTTTGTACATTTTCTCGCGCTGTTAGGATTGCACGGTGGCCGAGGGAATTCCAGTGACCGACGCGCGGGCGCAGCTCGCCGAACTGGTCAACCGCGTGGTCTTCGGCGGCGAGCGCATCGTTCTGACCAGGCACAAGAAGCCGGTCGCGGCGATCGTCTCGGCCGAGGACTATGAGCTGCTGGAGTCGCTACGCCGTGAGCGAATCGATCTGACGGGCATCGGGCGCCCTGCCGGTGAGCCCTCAAGCGAACCGGCGGTGGAGCCGCTGCGCATAGCCGCCGAATACCGCCCCCCGGGCCCGCCCGCCCCGCCCGCTCCCGGAAGACGCCCAGGCTTCCGCCCCTGAGCCTCTAGTTCGCCCTCATGGTCGGCTCGTCCTCGACGTCGCCTCCCGTCTCGCCAGCGTGATGTCATCTGCTGTCAACAACTATGATCTGGCTATGGGTCGATGGGAGCCGAATGCGCGCGGCAGGCTCGCGGAGGCGGCGCTGGAGCTCTACGTCGAGCGCGGATTCGAGCAGACCACGGTCGCGGAGATCGCCAAGCGGGCCGGTCTCACGGAGCGGACGTTCTTCCGGCACTTCGCCGACAAACGCGAGGTGCTGTTCTGGGGCCAGAGCGAGCTGCGAGAGCTGCTGGTGAAGAGCATCGCCGCCGCGCCCGACAGCGCAGCGCCGATGGAGGTGGTCGCCGCGGCCCTCGAGGCCGTCGGCGCGGTACTTCAGGAGCGCCGCGAGAGCGCCCGGCTGCGCCAGACCGTCATCGCCGCGAACTCCGAACTCCAGGAGCGCGAGCTGATCAAGCTTGCCTGGCTTGCGTCGGCTATGGCCGAGGCCTTGCGCCGGCGCGGCGTCAGCGCCCTCGCCGCGAGCCTGACGGCCGAGGCGGGGATCGCGGTCTTCAAGGTCGCGTTCGAACGCTGGATCAGTGAGACCGACAGCGGCGACTTCCCACATCTCATCCGCGACTCACTCGAGGAGCTCAAAGCCGTGACCGCCGGCCCCTGACC
>CAZXGB010000296.1:0-1849 GCA_964640005.1 uncultured Actinomycetes bacterium
TATGCCCTACCGTCGTTCGCCGCTCGAAGAGAGGCTTCTGCCGCGGCTGCGCGACCGCCAGGAGGCACATGGCCGAGAACTCTCGGCTGACCTGGATGCAAGCCCAGGAGCGATAGCCAAGGCCCTGGACCGAATGGAGAGGCGTGGTCTGGTTTCCTCTCGGTGGGTGGGCCGCACTCGCCTGTACCGACCTGCGGACCAGGACCGAGGTCTCATTGAGGATGCTCGTCGCCGGCTCGCGGACACTTCTGGCGTTCGCGTGATTGCCGTTCTCCCATTCGGCTCCCGGGCCAAAGGCGAAGGGGGAGCGGACAGCGACCTTGATCTGCTCGTGGTGGTGCCCGACGAGGAGGCAACTAACGAGACCTGGCAAAGACTCCGGCAGTCGCTGCGGGGAATCCAGATCCCGATCGACCTTCTTCTCTACTCCGCCACCGAGGCCGGCCGCTGGGCGCGGGTCCCAGGTAACCCGATGAGCTCTGCCCTCGCGGCTAACGGCCTTGAGGACGTGGGGGAGATCGGCCTCTGAGCGGCTGGCACACCCTTGCCGAGGACTGGGCCGCGAGAGCAGATGAAGACATCGCGCTTCTGCTGGTCGGGCTGACCGAGATGCGCATCAGCGACCGGACTTTCGGCTACCACGGGC
Source organism: uncultured Actinomycetes bacterium (assembly GCA_964640005.1). GTDB lineage: Bacteria > Chloroflexota > Dormibacteria > Dormibacterales > Dormibacteraceae > CAZHAC01. The sequence continues at coordinate 647 of CAZXGB010000296.1, forward strand.
AGCAGGCGGTCGAGAAGCTCCTCAAGGCGATGATTGCCGCCAAAGAAGTCGAGCCGCGGCGCACACACGACCTTCGTAACCTTGCCGACACGGTTGTCGAGCTGTATGGGCTGGAAGCCGATCCGCTTCACGGCCCAGACCTGACGGTCTACGCGACCGCACACCGCTACCCTGGCTTAGCGCCGCCTGCTCAACTGGACCGCGAATCCGTCTATCAACAGGTGCTCGCGGTTCGGCAGATGTTCGTCGATTCGTCAGGGAATCTCGCCTAGGGAGCGGCCGCCCGCCGCCGGTCGACCTCGGCTCGGACCGCTGGCGCCACCTGTCCACCCCAAATCTGGACCTGGTCGGCCGTCGGTACGGACGGCCAGAGGATGAAGGTGTCGAACCCAAGCTCGGTCACCCAGCCGGAGAGCAGCTCGACCCACTGATCGACGGTGGCGTTGATGCCGCCCGCGGCTTCCACAGCGCCAAACGAGCCGGCGATGTTGAGCATGCGCCGGATGCTGGAAGGCTCACGTTCCGCCTTCCGCGCCGACTCGTCGATGACCAGCTGCGAGGCGGCGAGCTCGTCGAGACTCACCCGGCCCAGGGATGGCAGCCATCCGTCGGCGAGGCGCCCGATGAGGCGCAGCATCCGGGGCTTGTACGCGCCAACCCAGATCTCCATCGGGTGAACCGGCCGGGGTCCGGGGCGGTATCCCTGTGCGCGGTAATGCTTGCCCGTGAACCGGACCGGCCCCTCTCCGCTCAAGGCCTGCCGGATGATCGTGATCGCCTCCACTGTCGCTTCCACCGATTCGCCCGGCGAACGCCGCGGCCCGCCCATCGCCTCGATCGCCTCCCAGTAGCCGCCGGCGCCGATGCCCAGTTCGAAGCGACCGCCGCTGACGACATCGAGGGTTGCTGCCTCCTTCGCCAGCATCGCGGGAGCCCGCAGTCCGAGATTGGCAACGTCGGGGAAGATGCGGACGCTGCTCGTATCCGCGAGCAGCGTGGCGATCAGGGCCAGGGTTTCCAGGAACCTCGGCTGGTAGGGGTGGTCCTGGATGCCGACCAGGTCCAGACCCGCCTCATCGGCCGCCCGCACCAGCTCCCGGGTCTCGTCCAGGTCTTCCACCGTCGGCAGCACGCTGGTCCCGAACTCGAGCGCCCTTCCGTAGTCCATCTACTTATCTCGGCACGAATTGAGCGGCGCTGGCG
>CAZXGB010000297.1:0-1829 GCA_964640005.1 uncultured Actinomycetes bacterium
GCAGCCGGGAGGCGCGGGCCAGGCAGAGGTCGCCGAGCAGGAGCTGGCCGGGCGCTGCCAGGTGGCTGCCTATCCCCTGGACCCTGACGCCGGTCTCGACCAGTGCCGCGGCCAGCGCGACGCGGTTGTCACGCGTCAAACCTTGGTACGCGTCAAAAGCGGCGCCGAGGCCGTCCGCCCAGAGCCCATCGAGTGTTGCGAGGTCGCGGTCAGCGATCTCCACGGTGGTGCGGCTCTTCAAAGCTAAATTGGCTCGACCAGGGTGGGGGCTATCCGCTGGAAAGCAGAGAGGGCGCGCAGGCAGGAGTCGTCGTCGCGTGTCACGACGTAGTAGAGGCCAAACCCGAGCACGGTGTTGAGGACCAGTGGCACGAGCACCTCGCGCTCGACCTTGAAGCGGACGCGCCCGTCGCGCTCGAGGCGGTCGAGCTGCTCCTGGATCACCTCGCGGTAGCGCGTGAAGAGCTCGGGCAGGTAGGCCTGAAGGCGCTCGTGCTTGGGAGCCTGGACCAGGAGGTCGAAGGCGGCCAGCTGGACGTCGCCGAGCTGGCGCAGGGAGTTCCAGATCGACTCCACGCCGACCTGGAGCACCTCCAGGGGATCGGTCAGCTGATTGAGGGCGCGGCGCAGCTCCTCGACTGAGCGAGCGGTCAGGTAGCGCCAGGCTTCGACCAAGAGTTCCGACTTGGTGGGGAAGTAGTACTGCAGGTTGCCGATAGCGACGCCCGCGCGTGACGCGATGGCGCGAACCGAGGTGCCGGCGTAGCCGTTCTCGAGAAGCGATTCAGCGGCCGCGCGAACGATGTTTTCCCGCGCGCTCAGATGCTCCTCGCCGGCCAGCTGGACGCTGCTCGACAGGCCGCCCCCTGTCATACGTATGTACCAGTTTAACGGTCCGCTTCCGTGCGTGCTGGGATCGCGGTTCCTCAGGCCGGCACGAGCAGATCGGTGAGCATGAATCTCTCGGGGTTGCGCCTCGGAAGGGTCGGTCGCCAGTTGGGATCGGCGCTGCGGAAGGACCCGGGATCTCCGTCCACGATTCCCAGCAGCACCTCGCCGACGACCACCGAACCCACTGGTCCCAGGCGCTCGCCGTCCTCCCGAACCTCCGCTTCCTTGAGCAGGTAATACCAAAGGGGGGTCTCGCCGGACCATCCATATGCAGTGAGCCCGATCTCTTCGGGGTGAAGCCGCTCCTCCCCGACCACCCTGGCAACTTCCTCGCCAGAAGGGAGGCCCGTTGCAATACCGCGCTGCAGGTCTCGCACTGCAAGCGACTCATAGTCCAGTTCGCCGCCCGCGATGGCGACGGGAAGGTTGAGGAGCGCTGCAGGTAGGCGGCCATCGAGGGGTCGGGCACGCGCCGCCGGCGGGTGGCCGGGCACGTCGAAGAGCAGCGTCCAGTCGACCGATCGGTCTGATGGGACGGGACGAAAGCCGAGCAGGTCGGGAAAGAGCGTCAGCTCTTCACCGCCGTGCTGGACTCGGTACGTCTGTCGAATCTGACTGTGGCCGTAGCGGTAGGCGGCGTCGGCAAACTCGAAGGGGATCGAGACCGCACCGACGGGCCGGAAGAATCGCGGCCCCTCGTCAAAGAGTCGGCGCGCACGCTCCTCGCCAATGGCTACCGGCAGGAAGTCGAATAGGACCGCCCACTGATAGTGCCATGTCAGGACCCGACGGGCCTCGACAAAGAGTCCGGTCTCCGGTGTTCCTGCCTCTCTCAGCCTATCGACGAGGCGGTTGTGCGCATTGATCATCCCCACGTGCATCTGCGAGATCAAGAGGTGCGCGTCCTGGCGCGGATCGCCCACCAAGGCGATGCCCTC
>CAZXGB010000298.1:0-1826 GCA_964640005.1 uncultured Actinomycetes bacterium
GCTTCGCGCGCGAGCCAGAAGAGCAGCGCGATCGCGCCGGCGTAGTCGGCCCACCACCAGCCGAAGGCGGTGTTGAGCGCGACCCCGGCGAGGGTTGTCGCGGCCAGGTAGGCGCAGGTCGTGGTCTCCGCGATGTCGGCGCGGAGCGCCGGGCTTTGGAGGGCCCTGTTGGCGCGGCGCTTGCCGACCGCCAGCAGCGGCATTGCGACCAGCGCGATCGCTGATACCGTCAGGCCAAGAACCGACCCCTGCGGTTCGATGCGCATCACGAGTCCAGCGGCCGAGAAAGCAATGACGTACACGCAAAGCAGAATCAGCAGCCCGGCGGAAATCCAAGCCGCGCGGCCTTCGACGCGGTTCAAGCGTTCAGCGCCTGCGCCTCGGCGCTCGATCTCGAGCCGCCAGAGGAGCACCAGGCCGCTCAGGAGCTCGACGACGCTGTCGGCGCCGAACGCGGTCAGGAGGACGCTGCGGGCGGCGATTCCGGCGCCCAGCGCAAGGGCAGCCTCCGCCGCCATCCATGCCACCGTCAGCAGCTCGAGCCGGACTCCCAGCTGCGCCGCGCGGGTGCGTGCCTCGCCCAGGATCACTCAGGCTCTAGGCGATAGTTCGGACAGAGCGCGACCTTCTCGCCATTGAGGGCGAGCAGTACTTCCGCAGCCCGGAGCAAGTCGACGACCTCGGGGGCGGCAATACGGTAGAAGGACTGGCGTCCTTCGGGCCGGTCCAACACCAGGCCGCAGTCTTTGAGACAGGCCAGGTGTCCGGAGATGTTCGCTTGCGATCCGCCGACCCTGGCCTGCAGATCGGTCACCCGCAACTCGCCGCCGGCGAGCTCCTGCAGGATCGCCAGGCGATTGGGGTCGCCAAAGCCGCGGAAAAGCTTGGCCGCTATGGCTGTCGACTGGTGCTGGTCGATCGTCCCAGCGATCATCGGTAGCCACCGATTATATCGGCGGCAACCGATTAGAAGTGCGAGGCACCGGAGTTCAGGGAAGGTCTGAGATCCTCAATCGACAGGTTTTCGGGCCCGTATCGAGTAGCCGTACGTGCCGTATGTCCGCGCACTCTTCTCTCCGCCGGCGCCGGCGAAGGTATCGACTGGGTTGGCGAGCTCGATCTCAGACAGGCCGGCGCCCCTGATCACCGTCTCCCACCCTGCGCACGGCAGGGCTCCCGCAATTCAACCGGTCCAGAGATCGATGTCGCTCAGCGCCGATTGAGGCACGGGCTTCTCCACGCAGATGTCGGCGATGGTCATCCGCCCGCCCGGCTTGAGAATCCGGTTGATCTCTTTGTAGACCCCGATCTTGTCAGGGCAGAGGTTGATGACCCCGTTGGAGATGACCAGGTCAGCCCAGCCGTCTTCGACAGGCGCCTGCTCGATGAAGCCTTCCCTGAACGCAACGTTGGCCAGGCCCAGCCTGCTGGCCAGCCCGCGACTTAGTTCGAGCATCTCGGGCGTCATGTCGACCCCGATCACGTGACCTTCAGGGCCCACCCACAGCGAGGCGAGGAAGGAATCCATGCCGGCACCGGAGCCCAGGTCGACGACCCGCTCTTTTGGCTCGGGACCGCCCCAATAAAAAGGATTGGCGACACCCGAGAAGGCTTCACAGGCCTCCTCGGGCAGGTGGTCCAGCGGGTGCTCCGGATAGCCGAGGCGGATCGCTTGCGCCCGACCGGTGTGGAAGTGGTAATCGCCGTGGGGGTCTTCGACAACCTCTCGATACTTCCCGCGCACCTCTTGGCGCAACTGATCGAGATCGACCAGGTCGAGGATCTGGCTCATTGGCGCCCGCCTCCTAACTGGCATCCTCTACCAA
>CAZXGB010000299.1:0-1823 GCA_964640005.1 uncultured Actinomycetes bacterium
AGCTCGTCCGCGCCCACGCGTGGAAGAGCCACCTGCTCGAGCACAAGTCCGCCGCCCGCAAGCGCAAGTACGGCTCCGCCGCCGCGGTGTCACCAGCCGACGCCAAGCAGGTCCGGCGGTCGCTGGGGATTTAGCGGCGTGGCCCGGGTCAAGCGCGGCGTCATCGCCCGCCGCAAGCACAAGTCGATCCTGGCGCGCGCCAAGGGCTACCGCCTTTCCAAGAAGCTGCTCTTCAGGCCCGCCAACGAAGCGGTCCTGCACTCTCTCGCCTACGCGTTTCGCGACCGGCGCGCGCGCAAGCGCGAGATGCGCCGGCTCTGGATCGCCCGGATCAACGCGGCCTCGAGGCAGTCGGGGCTGCCCTACAACAAGCTGATGCACGGCCTTCGCCAGGCCGGAGTGGAGATCGACCGCAAAGTGCTCGCCGACCTGGCCGTGCGCGACAGCGGTTCCTTTGCCCGGCTGGTCGAGGTTGCGAAGAACAACCTCTAACCCCGGCGTCCTGACGAGCAGCGAGAACGAGGTCGCGCGGCGGATCCGCCGGCTGGCTCATCGCCGCGAGCCCGGTGAAGTCCTGCTGGAGGGTCCTCGCGTGGTCCGCGAGGCGGCGCTCGCGGGTGTCGAACTGGAGCTGCTCGTGCTCCGCGAGGACGTCCGCTTCGACGCGCCGGCGGAGCGCAGGGCCATTCTCTCGGAAAGGCTCTTCAACTCGGTGAGCACGACGGTGACCCCCCAGGGCGTCATGGCCATCGCGCACTGGCAGGCGGTCCCATTCGAGCAGGCGGCGGCCGCTGCACGGGAGCGGCGCTGGCCGCTCGTCGTGCTCGACGGGATCCAGGACCCGGGCAACGTGGGCACCATCGTGCGCAGTGCCGCCGCCGCCGGAGCGCCGGCGCTGGCGTTCCTGGAAGGCACGGCAGACCCCTTCGGACCCAAGGCCGTGCGCGCCTCGGCCGGCAACGTCTTCCGGATGGCGGTCGCCCAGGCTCGATGGGAGGACATGGAGGGTCTCGAGGTCTGGGGCGCCGCCGCCGAGGGCGGGGAGCGGCTTTACGACGCGCCGATCGAGACCGCCGGGGCCCTGGTTCTGGGCAGCGAGGCGCACGGCCTCCGCCACCCTGCCGTCCGCAAGGTGACGATCCCGGTAGCCGAAGGTGTCGAGTCGCTGAACGTCGGGGCGGCGGCGGCCGTGCTGCTGTTCGAGCTGAGAAGGAAGATCGCGGCATGAGCTCCACAGCTATGGACCTCGCCCGGCGCGCCCTGAACGAGATTGCGGCTGCGCGCAGCTCCGAGGAGCTGGAGCGGATTCGCCTCGACTACCTCGGCCGCTCGAGCGGCCGGATCAGCTCGCTCCTCGAGCGGATAGCGCAGCTGCCCAAGGAGGAGCGGCCGGTCGCCGGCAAGGCGGCCAACGATGCCAAGCGCGCGGTCGAGTCGGCGCTCTCCGAGCGCGCCGAGCAGCTGAAGCGCGAGCGGCTCGCCGACCTCGCGGAGGCGGAGGCGATCGATGTCACCTTCCCGGCCCCGCCCCTGCCGGCCGGCCACATCCACGTCATGACCGAGGTTCAGCGCGAGCTGGAGACGATCCTCGAGGCCATCGGCTTCACCGTCGAGGTGGGCCCCGAGGTGGAGACCGACTGGTACAACTTCGAGGCCCTCAACCTGCCCAAGGGCCACGCGTCGCGGGACGTCCAGGACAGCTTCTTCCTCGACGAGGGAGAGGAGCTCGTGCTGCGCACGCATACCTCGCCGGTCCAGATCCGGGCCATGGAGCGCTACCAGACGCCGCCCATCTACGTGATCGTGCCCGGGCGCACCTACCG
>CAZXGB010000300.1:0-1627 GCA_964640005.1 uncultured Actinomycetes bacterium
CTCGGGGCCATCCCGGTCGTCGCCGACGCGCTGGATCCCGATCAGGTGGCCGAGAGCGTCGGCCGGGCGCAGCCGGACGTGATCGTCCATCAGCTGACCGCGATCGGGTCGTTCGATACGCGCCACTTCGATCGCACCTTTGCGCTGACCAACCGTCTTCGGACAGAGGGCACTGACCACCTGCTCTCCGCCGCGCGGGCGGTCGGTGTGCGGCGGTTCGTTGCTCAGAGCTACTGCGCGTGGCCCTATGCGCGCACCGGGGGAGCGGTCAAGACCGAGGAGGATCCGCTCGATCCGACCCCGCCAGCGGGGATGCGCGAGACACTCGAGGCGATCCGGCATCTGGAAGCAGCGGTGTTGGGTGCCGGCTGGCTCGAGGGGATCGTGCTTCGCTATGGGGGGTTCTATGGTCCGGGTACGTCGCTATCTCCGGGTGGCGAGCAGTTCGAGATGATCCGCAAGCGCATGTATCCGGTGGTTGGGAACGGCGCCGGCGTGTGGTCGTTCATCCACATCGCAGACGCCGCCGAAGCAACCGTTGCGGCAGTGGAGAACGGTAAGCGAGGGATCTACAACGTGGTCGACGATGATCCCGCCCCGGTGGCGGAGTGGCTGCCGGCGCTCGCGCAGATGCTCGGCGCCAAGAAGCCGTGGCGGGTGCCGCGCTTCGTCGGGCGCTTGATGGCCGGCGAGGTCGGCGCGGTGTTGATGACCGAGATCCGGGGAGCGTCCAACGCGAAGGCCAAGCGTGAGCTGGGTTGGCAGCCGAAGCACCCCAGCTGGCGTCAGGGCTTCGCTTCATGAGCCCGACCGAGGAGCTGCTGGAGGAGCTGCGGTCCGCGTCGTTCGCGATCGCTTACCGGATGCTCGGCAGCGTCGCGGAGGCCGAGGACGTCGTCCAGGATGCGCTGCTCAAGCTCCATATCGCGCTCGAGAGCGGCGAGCGGATCGAGTCGCCGCGGGCGTTCGTCTCCACAGTCACGACCCGGCGGGCGATCGACCAGCTGCGGTCAGCGCGCGTACGGCGGGAGCGATACGTCGGAGAGTGGCTTCCGGAACCGATCCTGACCGACGACCTCGACGACCCCGCGAAGCAGGTCGAGATGGCCGACTCCTTGTCGATGGCGATGCTCGTGCTGCTCGAGAGCCTCTCGCCCGAACAGCGGGCGGTGCTGCTGCTGCACGACGTGTTCGACTACGACTACGACGAGATCGCGCGGATCGTGGGCAAAACCAGAGACAACGTCCGCCAGCTGGCGACCCGCGCCCGTCGCCATGTCGAGGAGCGCCGCCCACGGTTCGAAACGTCGCGAGCGCAGCGCGACGAGCTCGCCCGCCGGTTCTTCGCGGCCGCCCGCAACGGCGATCTCGCCGGCCTCGAAGCGCTTCTCGCCCAGGACGTCGTCCTGACCGGTGATGGCGGTGGCAAGGCGCCGGCCCTAGCGCAGTCGCTGCATGGCCGCCGGCGCGTCGCGCGCACGCTGCTGAATTGGATCAAACTCGGCGCGCGGCTGCCCGGCGCTTCGCTTCGAGAGGTCGAGGTCAACGGCACACCCGGAGCGCTGCTGCTTGAAGGCGAGGGGCGGCTGCTCGGCGTGTTGGCGGTCGAGATCAGCGACGGTCAGAT
>CAZXGB010000301.1:0-1608 GCA_964640005.1 uncultured Actinomycetes bacterium
GCGTCAACTACGCGCTGCGGCCCTACGTCAACGGGTTCCTGCTGGCGCCCTCGATCGTGATGGCGCCCGTCTTCTTCGTCTTCTTCGGGCTCTCGCGGGCGACGCCGATCGCGGTCATCGTCCTCTACTCCGTGCTCTTCATCACGGTCAACACGCAGACCGCACTCAACCAGGTCGACGCCAGCCTGGTCGAGATGGCGCGCTCGCTGGGGGCCAGCCGCTGGCAGGTGTACCGCCACATCATCGTCCCGGCCTCCCTGCCCCTGCTGATGGCTGGGCTCCGGCTCGGGATGGGCCGCTGCGTCAAAGGCATGATCAATGGCGAGATGTTCATCGCCGTAGTCGGCCTCGGCCGTCTCGACGACAACTTTGAGGGCGCCTTCGACGCCACCGGGATCCTCGCCATCATGCTCGTGGTCGTGGTAACCGCCATCCTGGCCACGGGTGTGGTCCAGCTAGTCGACCGGCGGGCCAACGCCTGGATCTACCGGCGCGCCTGAAGCCAGTCCAGCACGCGGCCGGCCGCGGAATCGGTGGCCTGCCAGAAGTAGCCGTGGGAGACGCCGGGTAGGACCGACAGGGTGGCGTCGGGGAGGTGCCGGGCCAGGTACTCGGACTGCTCCAGGTGCGACCCCGTGCCGCCCGCGTGGGTGTCGCGGTCGCCGACCAGGACCAGCGCCGGCTGGCGGATCTCGGCCAGTCGGTCGGTCGTCCGGTGCTGCTGGCGGGCGATCACGTGCTTGAGGTAGTTCTCGAGGTCGGGCCGCGTCCGCCAGTAGGCATCGACCAGCCAGTCTGCCTCAGGCGAGCCCGCCGCCTCGCTAGTGAAGAACGTGGCCCGGATATGGTCGCTGATGTAGCGCTGGTAGCCCTTCTCCTCGAGGGCGAGCGCGACCGGGAGAGGGATCCCCTCGGTCGGTCGCTGGTCCTCGCGGTAGCGTCCGGGACCGCTGGCCGCCAGTACCAGCGAGGCCACTCGCTCTGGCGCCATCAGGGCCATCCACTGGGCGACGCGACCGCCCATCGAGTGCCCGAGGACATGGCAGCGCTCTACGCCTAACCGGTCGAGGAGGGCGAGCGCGTCAGCTGCAAAGAGCTGGGTGGTGTAGGGCCCGGATGCGGCCGGCGTCGCGCCGGTGCCCCGGTGGTCGAACGTGATCACGCGGTGCCGCTGCGCGAAGCGGTCGACCAGTTCCGGCGGCCAGGTCCCGCCAGCAAAGGCGGTGCCCGCCACGAGCAGGAGCGTGGGACCGCTGCCCGCCTCAGCGAAGGCCACCTGCTCCCCACGCAGCGGCGCCAGTTCGACTGGCCGTTGAGATTCCAGCGACGCGGTTTCAGACATTTGGCCCGATCTTGACAATGCCAGTTTTTGGATACAGGATTCAATCCTCGTGCAGCAACAAGCCCTCCCTCGGAGCGATGCCGAACGCGATGAACTGGCCGCCGCCGGCGAAACTCCGGGCATTGCCAAGGTCCTGAGCCATCCCGGCCGGCTCCGCCGCCTGGGCCGGAGCACGGGCATCCAGCTCCTTTCGGTCGGCTGTTTTCTCGTCCTCTGGCAGATCGTCGGCAGCCATACGAACCCGATCCTCCTGGCCACGCCGACCG
>CAZXGB010000302.1:0-1556 GCA_964640005.1 uncultured Actinomycetes bacterium
GACCTGATTGCCTGAGCGTGCTCCGAAGCGAAACGCTGGTGGCAACTACCGGGAACCGGAGGGCGCGGGTTGCGGCCCCCACATCGCCCTGATCGCCGACTCGCCCTCGCCGCCCGCAGTCATTGTCACAACCGCCTCGTCGACGTCGAAGGTGACCCACGGGCAGCATTCCCGCTCGACATCGATCAGCCGCGGGAGCGCATTGGCGCTCTCGGGCCGAAAGACGAGCCGAAGACCGCCCGGAACCGCATCGCTAGACACCAACGAGCGCTGGAACAAGTCGTGCCACGCGCCCTCGGTCTCGGCGAGGTCGTCGGTCGACAGCGAGCAGGCGATCACTTCGGTGGTTGCTAGGTAGGTCGTCATTCCGCGCCTCCCAATTCTTCGGCGAGGACGGCCTCAACCTCTATCTGAAGTGCGACCTCCTTGCCAGCGAGCAAGCCGCCTGTCTCCAGCGCCATGTTCCACGTGAGCCCGAAGTCTTCCCGATTGATGCGGCCGCGAGCGGTGAAGCCAAGCTTGTGGTTGCCCCACGGGTCCGTCTCCACGCCCTCGAACTCGCACTCGAGGAGGACCGGGCGAATGACGTCGCGAACCGTGAGCTGGCCCTCGGCGACCCACCTCGAGCCGGACACGTGCGACAGCCGCGTGCTCCGGAACGTGATGGTCGGAAAGCGCACGACATCGAAGAAGTCCGCGCTCCTCAGGTGTTCGTCGCGGTCCGCGAAGCCGGATTCGAGGCTCGCTGCTTCGATGTCGATCTCCGCGATCGACTCTTCCGGCCTTTCGGCAACGCTGAGCCGGCCGGAGAAGCGATTGAACCGGCCTCGGACCCGGGTCACCATCAGGTGCCTGCCCTCGAAGCCGACGAGGGTGTGGCCCTGGTCGAACTCCCACACGCCCACGACGGGGACCGTCGCGCCGTCCACTTCCCGCGTCAATGCAGTTGCTGTCGTCGTCATGTCGTCCTCCTGCCGATTATTGCAATACGCAACGGTTGGGGCGACCCAGGCATTCCATTGCAAGTTGCAATGATCGTTTACGCTGAAGCGGTTGCCCGAGCTGATCGACGACCGCGACCTGCGCGTCTGGCGGGCGTTCCTGACCGCGCACGCTCGGGTGATCGCGCGCATCGACTCCGAGCTGGGCCGCCGATCGTTGATTCCGCTCGACTGGTACGACCTGCTGGTCGCGATCCAGCTATCTCCCACTCGACGACTGCGGCTGAAGGACCTGGCAGCTCAACTCCTGCTGACCCGCAGCAACGCGACGCGGCTCGCCGACCGGCTGCAAGCGCAGGGGCTGATCGAACGGACGCCGGACCCGGCGGACCGCAGGGGAACCTACGCGCTGCTAACGCCTGCGGGCAGAGGCGCGCTTCGCCGCGCGTGGCCGGTGTATGCGCGCGCGATCGAACACCATTTCCTCGATCTCCTCGACGGCGACGAACGGATCGTAATCGGCGGGGCACTGGAGCGAATCGCGGCCGCCGCGACACCGGCCAGCGCGCGCCGCCGGCGGCCCGTGAACCGCCCAGTCAGCCGTTAGTGGTCTCC
>CAZXGB010000303.1:0-1548 GCA_964640005.1 uncultured Actinomycetes bacterium
GGCCTCCGGTCACCGAAATGTGCCGCGAACTCCTCATCGACCTGGAAAGATTGAGAGCGGAGGTTGCCGGTGTACTCCAGAGAAACCATCGAGTTCAACGCATCGCGCGGTGCCACGCTGGGCGTCGAGTGGGAGCTGCAGCTCATCGACGCGCACAGCCTCCTGCTGCGGCAGGACGCCCGCGAGGTGCTGGCCGCCCTGCCCGAGCTCAGCGAGGGCCGGGGCGTGGAGATCAACCGGCTCCGGCACGAGCTCATGGAGTCCACCGTCGAGATCGTGACCGGAATCTGCAGCACGGTCGGTGAGGCCAAGGCCGACCTGGCCGCGACGATCTCCCAGCTCCGCGAGGTATGTGACCTTCGCGACACCCACCTGGCCTGCACCGGGACGCATCCGATCAGCGACTGGCGGGACGCGGTCATGGCGCCGGTCCAGCGGTACGCCGAGCTGGTGGAGCAGATGCAGTGGCTGGCCCGGCGGATCCAGACCTTCGGGGTGCACGTCCACGTCGGCATTCAGAGCAGGGACAAGGCGATCCCCATCGTGAACGCGCTCGCCGCCTACCTGCCGCACTTCCTGGCGCTCACCGCCTCCAGCCCGTACTGGAGCGGCCATGACACCGGGCTGGCCTCCAGCCGGGCCATCATTTTCGGCTCGCTGCCAACGGCCGGCCCGCCGCACCTGCTGGACGACTGGGAGTCCTTCGAGGACTACATGGCCACCCTGCTCAGGGCCGGCACAATCCAGAGCATCAAGGAGGTCTGGTGGGACATCAGGCCCCACCCGGACTTCGGGACCGTCGAGATCAGGATGTTCGACGGCATCTCGACGCTGCGCGAGGTGGGCATGGTGGCCGCGCTGTGCCAGAGCCTCGTGACCATGTTCGACCAGCAACTGGATCGTGGCTATCGGCTACCACGACCTGCCGCTTGGGTCGTTAGAGACAACAAATGGCGCGCGACCCGGTATGGTCTCGACGCAACCGTCATTACCGACGACACTGGTAACACCGCGCCACTGCGCGACGACCTCTATGAACTGATCCGCGAGCTCGAACCCGTCGCAGACCGACTGGGCTGCGCCGAAGAGCTCAAGGTAGCAGGCGAAGTCCTGGACCAGGGCGCCTCGTACGAACGCCAACGCGCCATCCGCGCGGAAGGCGGCACGCTCGAGAACATCGTCACCGCGGCCATCACGGAGCTCCGAGAGGACAGGTTCGTGAGCCCGCGGGAGGTGGTCCATGGCTCCGGCTGACCCATTCGACGATCATCCGGGTCGGCCGGGCGTTCGTAGCGGCGAGGTGGCCGAGGAGGCGTCACAGGACGCCTACACATCGGAGGGGGCACACATGATGCAACCTGGGCACGGGGTGATGCCCGAGCTCGAAGAGGATCCCGCCGGGGAGCCTCTGCCAGGCGCGCGGCCTGGTGACGAAGGCGACCCGGCGGTTGCGGCGCGGCTGTACGGCCAGCTCGACGCCTTTCTGGCAGTGCACGAGGAACGCTTGATCGACTTTCGCCGGGATCTGCACGCCAATCCCGAGCTCGG
>CAZXGB010000304.1:0-1520 GCA_964640005.1 uncultured Actinomycetes bacterium
GCATCGAGCACGTGATGCTCAACACCAACGGCAAGCGGATCGCCCGCGACGATCGGTTTCTAGCTGACCTGGCCGAGCTGGGCATCTCGATCTACTTCCAGTTCGACGGTTTCGAGGGTCGCACCTACGAGCTGCTGCGAGGAGAGCCGGGCATCCTGCCCGAGAAGCTGAGGGCGCTCGACCGCCTGGCCGAGGCCGACATCGGCGCCGTGCTGGTGGCGGCGGTGGAACGGGGAGTTAATGCCCACGAGGTGGGCCGGCTGATCCGCTTCGGGCTGGAGCACCCCGCCGTGCGCGGGATCAACTTCCAGCCGGCCTTCCACGCCGGACGCCACGACGGTCACGACCCTATGCAGCGGATGACGATCCCCGACGTGCTGCGCGGCGTCGAGGCGCAGACCGACGGGCTCTTCCGCGTAGACGACTTCGTACCCGTGCCGTGCTGCTTCCCGACCTGCAACTCGGTCACCTACGCCTACCTGGACGGCGACCAGGTCATCCCCCTGCCCCGCGTGCTCGACGTGGACAGTCACCTCGACTACATCACCAACCGGGTCATCCCGGATCTGAGCGCTGAGGTCCGGCGAGCGCTGGAGGGCCTCTGGTCCTCGTCCGCGGTGCCGGGAGGCGACCGCGCCGCCAGCGATTTCGCGTTCACCTGCAGCTCCTGCGATCTCTCGACCGCCACCCCCCGGGAGATCTCAAAGCGGATGTTCATGGTCATGCTCCAGGACTTCATGGATCCCTGGACCTTCAACCAGAAGAACCTGATGAAGTGCTGCAAGGAGTTCCTGCTCCCGGGCGGCCACCAGATCCCCTTCTGCGCCTACAACTCCGTCGGCTATCGCGAACAGGCGCGCGAGCAGCTGACGCGTCGAGACCGGGAGCGGCGGCGCTCGCGCCGGGAGCGCCGCCCGTTCGTTGCGGCGCCCATCGAGTTCAACTTCGAGCGCCGGTGACAGCCGAACCTGGACTAGACCGAGCGGAGATAAAGGCATGCTGCGCGGCAATCTACGGAAGCGACTTGGCGCGGCTCCTGGTCGGCGAGGTCATGCACCCGGGCGGCATCGCGCTGACGCTGCGGCTGGGGGCCCACCTGGGGCTGGAGCCAGGTGATCGAGTGCTCGACGTCGCCGCCGGCCGCGGCGTCTCGGCGCGGGCCCTGGCTGGTCGGTTTGGCTGCCAGGTGGTCGGGATCGACCTCAGTGACACCAACGTGGCGGCGGCCCGTCGAGAGACCGCGATCAGTGAACGCGTCGAATTCGCTGTCGGTGATGCCGAGTCCCTCGACTTCGACGCCGGCGAGTTCGACGCCGTGATCTGCGAGTGCGCGTTCTGCACCTTTCCCGACAAGGAGCGCGCCGCCGGCGAGATGGCTAGGGTCGTCAAGCCGGGTGGTCGCGTCGGGATCGCGGACCTGGTGCGGCGCGCTGAGCTGCCGGCCACACTGCAGACGCTTTCGGCCTGGATCGCCTGCATCGCCGACGCTCGCGCAGAAAGCGAGTACGTTGCGCATCTGA
>CAZXGB010000305.1:0-1511 GCA_964640005.1 uncultured Actinomycetes bacterium
CATCTGCACGCCCTGGAGCAGGAACTCGAAGTCGAGCGCCTCTTCGAAGGTCGCGTTCATCGAGAAGTTCACCGACCGCTTGGCCGCAGCCAGCGCTTTCGCGGGTCCGCCCGCGAGCCGCTCGGCCAGCGCCCGAACCGTGGGCTCGAGCTCCTCCGGAGCGACGAGCTTGTTGTACAACCCGTAGCGCTCGGCATCTTCGGCGCTCAGCGGGTCGCCGGTGAAGATGAGCTCGAGCGCCTTGCCCATGCCCAGGAACCGGGGTAGAAACCAGGTGGCTCCGCCGTCGGCCGTCAGCCCGATCTTGACGAAAGCCTCGACCAGACGCGCCTGTGGCGTTGCGATGCGGAGGTCACAGGCCATAGCTATGGAGGCGCCGATGCCGGCGCAAACACCGTTCAGGGCGCCGATCACAGGCTTCGGCATGGTGCGCAGGCCGATCAGGATCTGCTCGTACTCCGCCCGGATCGACTCGACCGCGCCCTCCCGCGCCGCGAACTCGCGGACATCGGCACCCGAGCAGAAGGCCGTTCCGTTGCCGGTGACGACCACACAGCGAACCTCGGGGTCACGCTCGACCGCCTTCACCGCTGTGGCCAGAGCCTTCCGGAGCTCGGCATTGACGGCGTTCATCGACTCCGGCCGGTTGAGCCGAATCCAGGCGACGCCCGAATCGACGGCCGTCTCGACAACCTGCTCGGTGGCTTGCTCGGTCATCTCGGTGTCCCTCTCACGTGCCTACCTGCCCTTGAACTCGGCTCGGCGCTTCTCGAGGAAGGCGCGCATGCCTTCTTTCTGGTCGTGGGTCGCGAACAGGAAGTAGAAGTTCTTGCGCTCGCCCGCGAGCCCCTCGGCGAGCGACGTCTCAAACGCCTTGTTGACCGACTCCTTGGCCAGCCGGACGGCTACGGGCGCCTTCTCGGCGATCTCGCGCGCCAGCTGCTGGGCCATGGGGATCGTCACCTCCGCCGGCACCACCCGGTTCACGATGCCCACCTGATACGCCCGCTGGGCGGTGATCGGGCGCCCAGTCAGGTTGACCTCCATCGCGATCGCCTTGCCGGCCGTGCGCGGCCAGCGCTGGGTGCCGCCGGCGCCGGGGATGATCCCCAGGTTGATCTCCGGCTGCCCGAAGCGGGCGGTGTCGCCGGCGATGACCATGTCGCACATCAGCGCCAGCTCGCAACCGCCGCCCAGCGCGTAACCGTTGACCGCCGCAATCAGCGGCTTGGTGAAGCCGGTCACTTTCTGCCAGATGCCGGTCTGATCACGCGTGAGCTGCTCGACGGGGGTCCGTTCGGCCATGTCGGCGATGTCGGCGCCGGCGGCGAAGACACGCGGACCACCTGTGAGTACCACCGCGCCCACGGAGGGCTCCTGGTCGAGCTCGTCCAGGGCCGCGGTGAGCTCCGCGATCAGCTCCGGCGAGAGGGCGTTGAGCACCTTCGGCCGGTTCAGCGTGATCGTCGCGATGGGGGCATCCACCTCGACCTGTATGTGCTCGAATGGCA